>NZ_JAHFPY010000094.1 GCF_023266535.1 Sphingomonas sp.
GGCTGCAGTCAGTCCGTTCGAAAGCATGAGCTCCTGCGCCTTGGCCACCGCCGCATCAAGCTCAGCGTCGGTCGGCGCCGGGATTTTCGCTTCAATCAGGCTCATCGCCGCGTCGACGAACAGGCCGTTCTCGATCCGCCCGCCGACGGGCGCCTGGGTGTTCAAGGCAAAGCCCGACGCCTGAATTGCCGCGCTGTTGGCGATGGCGGCATGACCGTCGACCCGTCCGAGCCAAACCGGGCGATCACTGACCACTGCGTCGATATCGGCCGCGGTCGGGAAGCGCTTGTCGGGCCATAATTCCTGGTTCCAGCCGCGCCCGAGGATCCAGCGGGCATTGGGATTGGCCTCGGCATAGGCCTTCAATCGCGCCCGGAGGTCGGCAAGCGAAGTCGTGCCGGTGAGGTCGAGCTGCAGCGCAGTGAAGCCAAGCGCCATGACATGTCCATGGGCGTCGATCAGGCCGGGGAGGACGGTCTTGCCGCGGGCGTCGACAACGTCCGTATCGCGCAGCTTCAGCATCTCGCCATGGAGCAGGCGCTTCACCTTGCCGTCGTCGCCGATCAGGATGCCAGTGAAATGCTCGATCTTGCCGTTGGCATCGACCTGGATGCCGTTGGCGTTGGTCACCAACGTATCGGCAAGAGCTGAGGAGGAGGCGAGGAGCGCGGCAAGCGCGAGCAGGGTCGTTCGCATGGCCGCTTCGATAGCATTGTTTGTGAGGAGCGGAAGGTCTAGTCGGCTGGCCATGGACGCCCCGACCAAGACCCGCCCGACGCTCGACGACATCAAGGCCGCTGCAGAGCGGATCAAGGGCGCGGTCATCCGAACGCCGATGATGCTCAGCCGCACCCTGTCCGACATCGTCGATGCGGAAGTGTGGCTGAAGTTCGAGAACCTCCAGTTCACCGCCGCCTACAAGGAGCGCGGGGCGCTCAACAAATTGCTGCAGCTGACGCCGGAAGAGCGGGCTCGCGGGGTGGTCGCGGCATCGGCCGGCAATCATGCTCAGGCGGTCGCCTATCATGGACGGCGGCTCGGCATTCCGGTGACGATCGTCATGCCGGTCAGTACGCCGATGATGAAGGTCACCCAGACCGAGGGCCATGGCGCCAATGTCGTGCTGTTCGGCGAGCGGTTCGACGACGCCTATTCCCACGCTCGCGAACTGGAGGCCGAGAATGGCTATGTGTTCGTCCATCCGTTCGACGATGTGACGATCATGGCCGGGGCGGGGACGGTCGCGCTGGAGATGCTGGAGGATGCACCGGACCTCGACACGCTGGTCATCCCGATCGGCGGTGGAGGACTAATCAGCGGCGTGGCTACGGCCGCGAAGGCGCTGAAGCCCGGGATCAAAGTGATCGGCGTCGAGGCCGAGCTTTATCCGTCGATGAAGAATGTGGTCGAGGGCGGCAATGGCGAGATTGGCGGCGATACGCTGGCCGAAGGCATTGCGGTCAAGGAGCCGGGCCAGCTGACTCGGGCGATCATCGCCGACCTGGTCGACCGCATCGACCTGGTCGCTGAGAACGACATCGAACATGCGGTGTCGATGTTGGTCAACATCGAAAAGACGGTGGTCGAAGGAGCGGGAGCGGCCGGACTTGCGGCGATCCTGGCCGACCCGGAGCGGTTCCGCGGGCGCAAGGTCGCGACGACGTTGTGCGGCGGCAATATCGACACGCATCTGCTGGCCAATGTGCTGGTCCGCGAGCTGGTCCGCTGCGGCCGCATCGCGCGCCTGAGGATCGCCGCGCAGGACCGGCCGGGCGCGCTCGCCGCGATCACGGCGAAGTTCTACGAATGCGGGGTCAACATCCTCGAGACCAATCACCAGCGGGTGTTCAGCCGCCGGCCGGCCAAGGACACGCTGATCGAAGTCGAATGCGAGGCGCGAGATGCGCGCGCGATCGACACGCTGGTCGATCATTTGGAAGAAGCAGGTTTCCACGTCGACCGGGCCGAGCTCGACTAAAATCGTCCCCTTGCGGCACACCTAAGCTCATTAACCCTCTTTCCGGCCGTCAAACTCTTTTCATTCGCGTTTACTAGTCGCATAAAGAGTTTCGTAACCATTGCAGAAGGCCTGGATGAAGTGAGCGCACCATTTCGCTTCCCCAAGTTCTTTGTAACGAACCCTTCGCCTTGCCCCTATTTGCCGGGCAAGGTCGAACGCAAGGTTTTCACCGAATTGAATGGCCGCAACGCCGGCGAATTGAACGAAGCGCTGGGCCGCATTGGCTTCCGCCGCTCCCAGTCGGTGGCCTATCGCCCAAGCTGCGTCGATTGCTCGGCCTGCGTCTCGGTCCGCGTGCTGGCCGACGAGTTCACGCCCAACGCCACCCAGCGCAAGATCCTGCGCCGCCATGCCGACCTGGAAGTCAGCGCCTGCCGGCCATGGAGCACCGAGGAGCAATATGCGCTGCTCCGCAAGTATCTGGCCGATCGTCATCCCGGTGGCGGCATGGCCGAGATGGACGAGCAGGATTATGCGGACATGATCGAGCAGACGCCGGTCCGCACCTATGTCATCGAATATCGCGAACCGTCGGTCGACGGCCGGCCGGGCAAGCTTGTCGGCGCCTGTTTGAGCGACCAGCAGGCTGACGGCCTCAGCATGATCTACAGCTTCTACGATGTCGGCGAAGGCGCCCGGAAGGGCCTCGGCACCTACATCATCCTCGACCATATCGTTCGCGCCGCCCGCGCCGGCCTGCCCTATGTCTATCTCGGCTATTGGGTCGAGGGGTCGGACCGGATGGCCTACAAGGCCAGCTTCAAGCCGCTCGAGCGGCTCGGCCGCGACGGCTGGCGGCGGATGGATGTGCCGGATGCCCTGCCGGAACCTCAGATCGCCGAGCAGCTGCCGGCCCGCTCGCCGCGCCGGATCCTGGTCGACGCCTAATATCCAGCCGCGTTGCGGGCGATCTCGTCCGGCGGCTGCTCTGGAATTTCAGACAACGAAGCCTATTTTCCACCCGACCGGGTGAGAGGACAATCCATGGCTGACGCAACCACACTCCAGTTTGACCTGACCCCCCCGACCGAGGACCAGCTTCACGACCTGGTTGCGGATCTCGACGACCAGGAGCGACATGTCCTGCTCGAGCATGGCACGGAGGCGCCGTTTTGCGGTGTGTTCCTCGATGAGAAGCGGGCCGGGGTCTATACGTGCCGGCTATGCGGCCTGCCCTTGTTCAATGGCGGCCAGAAATTCGAAAGCGGCACCGGTTGGCCGAGCTTCACCCAGCCCTTTTCGGCCGATCATCTCAAATATTTGCGCGACGACAGTTACGGGATGATCCGGACGGAGATCGTTTGCGCGCGGTGCGGCTCGCACCAGGGCCATGTTTTCCCCGACGGGCCACCGCCGACCGGCGAGCGCTATTGCATCAACAGCGTGTCGCTGGCGTTCACGCCCAACGGCGAGGCGCTGCCCGACAAGCTTGGCCGCGGCGCTCCCGAAGGTGAGGCACTGACAGCCTAGGATTTGCAGACAAACGGCAGGGCGAACGGGGTGGGGAAGGGTTCCGCCCCGCCGTTTGTCGCTTGGCAGCCCGATCAGGCTGCCTTGAGCTTTCCGCCCATGGCATGGACAGCCGCGGCATTGAGGCGCTGGCCGCCGATCGCCCAGTCACCCTGCTCGATCTCGACGAGCCGGACCCAGGTTACGCCACGCATCTCTTCGCCTTCGACCGCGACCATCGCTTCGGTCACTCGCTCGATCAGCTCCTGCTTCTTGGCGGGGCTGAAGACATCCTTGATGATGTCGATCGTCACTAGGGGCATGCATAATCTCCTCGGTTGGATGGCGACCATTTGCCGCGAGGCGCCATGCGCGGCCAGTTCAGCAATTGAAGCAACGCACTACAGTTTCTGAAGCGTTGGCCCTATATGCAGGCCCAAGGAGCGGCCGATGAAATATGGTCAATTCTGCCCGATTGCGAAGGCGACCGAAGTACTCGGCGAGCGCTGGAGTGTGCTGATCGTTCGCGAGCTGTTGATGGGTGGCCGGCGATTCAGCGAGCTGCAGCGCGGCCTTGGCGATATCTCTCCGGCCCTGCTCACCACCCGGCTCAAATCGTTCGAAGCCGAAGGGCTGGTGGTCAAGCGGCGGGTCAGCGGGCAGCGCGGCTTTGAATATTTCCCCACGCCCGCCTGCGAAGCCCTGCAACCGGTGGTCATCGCGATGGGCGAATGGGGGCTGTGCTGGCAGCGCGACAAACTGACGCAGGATGATTTCGATATCGAATTCCTGATGCTCTACCTGGAGCGCAGCGTCGATCCGTCGCAGCTCCCCGGGGAACACAGCGTCATCCAGTTCAAGTTCAAGGATCTGGCCGGTCAGCCCGATTGGTGGCTGCTGGTCGATGGCGACAAGGTCGATGTGTGCATCTCGCGGCCGGGCCGCGATGTCGACGTCTATTTCACGACCACGACGCGGACCATGCACGACGTTTGGATGGGAGACCGGACTTATCGCGACGCGATGTCGTCCGGTGATCTCATCGTCGAAGGCGATCCGGCACTGACCAGGCGCATCAGCAGCTGGTTTAAGCTGAGCCAATTCGCCAGCTCGGAGCGCGCACCGGTCCCGGCCGAACTGATGGTCACGCTTTAAAGCAAAACGGCGGAGCGCTTACGCTCCGCCGTTGCCACTCCCCCAGGAATGTTTTCAGGCCGCGACTTCAGTTGCGCCGGTATCGCCCTCGGCGTCGCGCAGCACATAGCCGCGGCCCCAGACGGTCTCGATATAATTGTCGCCGCCGCAAGCGAGTGAAAGCTTCTTGCGCAGCTTGCAGATGAACACGTCGATGATCTTGAGTTCGGGCTCGTCCATGCCGCCGTAAAGGTGGTTGAGGAACATTTCCTTGGTCAGCGTGGTGCCCTTACGGAGCGAAAGGAGCTCCAGCATCGCATATTCCTTGCCGGTCAAATGCACCCGGGCGCCGTCGACTTCGACCGTCTTGGCGTCGAGGTTCACGGCCAGCTTGCCAGTACGGATGACCGATTGCGAATGGCCCTTGGAGCGGCGGACGATCGCATGGATGCGGGCAACCAGCTCGTCACGGTGGAACGGCTTGGTGACATAGTCGTCGGCGCCGAAACCGAGCGCACGGACCTTGCTGTCCATCTCGCCAATGCCCGACAGGATCAGCACCGGAGTCGACACCTTGGCGGTGCGGAGCTTCTTCAGCACGTCATAGCCGTGCATATCCGGGAGATTGAGGTCGAGCAGGATGATGTCGTAATCGTAGAGCTTGCCGAGGTCCAAGCCCTCTTCGCCCAGATCGGTGGTGTAGACGTTGAAGCCTTCCGTGCCGAGCATCAGCTCGATGCTCTTGGCGATGGTCGCCTCGTCTTCGATGAGCAAAACCCGCATGCTGTAGTTCCCCTGGTTAGCTCGCCGATCGGGGCATCCCTTGGCACAAAAGGTGAAGCGCCCTTAACGACGTCTAAGCGTCCATTAACCATGCGGTTTCTGACCTTAAAAGGTTAATAGTGCGTAAAACTTCGTAAATGGCCGATATCGTTGCAGCCGTGCATCAGTTTAGATCAGTATCGGCACCAGCCTGGAGCAAGCCATTGTCCGAATTGGATTGCTTCGCCGGGAGCCCGGTTACATTGGCGACACATGAATCTTGAAGATCGCATCTTGTTCGTCGACGGCGAGGCGATCGTGATCGACAAGCCCGAAGGCTTGCCGGTCGATGCGCCGCGCGCCGGCGGGGCCAGCGTTGAAAGCCGGATTGACGAACTGAAGCTTGGATTCAAACGGCCGCCGGTGCCAATGCACCGGCTCGATCGCGATACGTCTGGATGCCTCTTGCTGGCGCGCAACCCGCGCGCGCGAGCCCATTTCCAGCAGGCGTTCGAACGGGGCGAAGTGACCAAAACCTATCTCGCGGTCGTCGACGGCCTGGTGGAAGGTGACGAAGGGCTGATCGAGCTGCCGATCGCCAAGGTGTCGAGCGCCAGGGGCGGTTGGCGGATGGTCGCGGACGAGCAGGGCAAGTCCGCGGCGACGCATTGGCGCAAGATTGGCGAGGCCGAGGGCCAGACCCTGGTCGAGTTCAGGCCGCTCTCGGGACGGACCCACCAGATCCGGGTCCATGCGGCGCGCGGGCTCGGCGCGGCGATCGTCGGCGACCCGGTCTATTCGCTGCCCGATGATGCCGAATTGGGCACGATGGTGCTCCCCGAAAGCGGGATGCTGCTCCACGCCTGGCGGCTGGTCGTGCCGCGGCCCCCGAAGGAACCGATCGACGTTACTGCCCCGGTGCCAGATCGCTTCGGACGCTGGCTGGATTTCCTGCCGTGAAGCCGGAAGAGGTTCAAATTCCGGAGGACGCGCTGAGCGAGCGGTTCCTGGCGGCAACCGGGCCGGGCGGGCAGAATGTCAACAAAGTCGCGACCGCCTGCCAGCTGCGCGTTGATGTGTTCAAACTGGGCCTGCCGCCACATGCCTATGAGCGCTTGAAGGTCGTTGCCGGGAGCCGGATGACCAGCGGCGGTGAATTGGTGATTACCGCGCGAAATTACCGGACGCAGGAAGCCAATCGCGAGGATGCACGCCGCCGCCTTGTCGAAATGATCGCGGATGCCCATTTCGTCCAGCGGAAGCGCAAGGCGACCCGGCCTTCACGCGCAGCGAAGGCCAAGCGGGTCGACCAGAAGAAGCAGCGCAGTGAAGTCAAACGCGGGCGCGGGAAAGTGGATTTTTGATGTACGACTTCAAGATCGAGGCGGCCGACAAGGCGACGCTGTACCGGGACATCGCTTCCGCGCTGGAAGGGCTGGTGGCGGGCGAACCCGACGGCATCGCCAACATGGCCAATGCGGCAGCGCTCATCTGGGAAAGTCTGCCGGACATCAATTGGGTCGGATTCTATCGCAATGTCGGCGGCGAACTGATTGTCGGGCCGTTCCAGGGGCGGCCGGCCTGCATTCGCATTGCCTTCGGCAGTGGTGTGTGCGGCGTCGCGGCTTCGAGCCGGGAGGTCCAGTTGGTCGAGGACGTCCACGCCTTCCCCGGCCACATCGCCTGCGACAGCGCCTCGAACAGCGAGATCGTCGTGCCGATCGTGGGAGCGGACGGCGAATTGCTGGGCGTGCTCGATATCGACAGCCCCAAACATGCGCGGTTCGATGCCGAGGACCGGGCGGGCGTCGTCCGCCTCGCCGAAATCATGGCGCGGTCTATCTAGCTCAGCATCTCGAGCTGGTCGTCGCTGAGGCCACCCGGGATGATCATCACCGGGATCGGCAACCTACCACAGTCATGGCCGGTAAAATGGGCAACCAGCGGTCCCGGCTTGCCTCCCGGAGCGGCGCCGAGCACCAGCGCAGCGACATCCTCGCGGGTGCCGATATGGCCGCGCACCGCGGCGACGGGATCACCCTGGCGAACGATGATTTCCGGAGTGATCCCGGCGGCGCTCATGATCTCGCCGACCGACGCGGCGACAATGCCCTCGATGCGAAGGCGCTGCTCCTCCTCGATTGCCGCCTGGACGCCGCCCCACTGGACGAAATCCTGGGGCTCGACCACGGCCAATATGTCGACCTCGCCATCAACCTTTGCGGCACGGCGCGCGGCGAAGCGCAGCGCGACCCGCGCTTCGGGACTGTCGTCGATCACGACCAGATAGGTTCGCGCCATCCCCGTTCTCCCTCGCTGGACGCTGCGGCAAGTCTCAGCGAGTGGCAAGCTCGATTCTCGCCATCCTGCACAGCCGTGCCCCCGGCACGGCTTTTTCGGACGCTCCCCCGGACAAGCTGCGTTCTCGCTCTTGACCCGCTACCCGCTTTGGCCTTTGTGCCGGACGAGTCTCTCTGAGCCCGGGAAACCCCATGTCGATCGAACTGAAGATGCCCGCCCTGTCGCCGACGATGGAGGAGGGGACGCTCGCCAAATGGCTGGTCAAGGAAGGCGATACGGTGTCGTCGGGCGATATCCTCGCCGAAATCGAGACCGACAAGGCGACGATGGAGTTCGAAGCGGTCGACGAGGGCAAGATCGCCAAGATTTTGGTGCCGGAAGGATCGGATGGGGTGAAGGTCGGGACGCCGATCGCGATCCTGGCCGGCGAAGGCGAGGAGGTTTCGGCGCCTGCGCCCGCACCGAAAGTCGAAGCCGCGCCGGCTCCAAAGGTTGAAGCTGCTCCGGCAGCAGCCGCACCGGTTCCCGTTGCCCCGGCTCCGGCCCCGACTGTGACGCGCGCGGATAGCGGAGACCGGATCAAGGCGTCCCCGCTGGCGCGCCGGCTGGCCGAAGCGCAGGGAATCGATCTGTCGAGCCTAACCGGCAGCGGGCCGGGCGGGCGGATCGTTCGCGCCGACGTCGGCACGGCGGGCGGCGGCGCGATGGCGGCTCCCGCTCCGGCGACGACGGCGGCTCCAGCCGGTTTGCAGCCGGTCGAAGCCGAGCTGGCTTTCACCGACGGCGTGCCACACGAGGTGGTCAAGCTGTCGAACATGCGTAAGACGATCGCGCGGCGCCTGACGGAATCGAAGCAGCAGATCCCGCACATCTACCTGACGCTCGACACCAACCTCGACGCGCTGCTGAAGCTCAGGACCGAACTCAACGCCGGGCTCGAGAAGCGCGGGGTCAAGCTCAGCGTCAACGACATGCTGATCAAGGCGCTCGCGCTGGCGCTGATCGAGGTGCCGGAGTGCAACGTCAGCTTCGCCGGCGACCAGCTGATCAAATATCAACGCGCCGATATTTCGGTCGCGGTCTCGATCCCCAATGGCCTGATCACGCCGATCATCGCCGATGCCAATTCCAAGACGATTTCGGCGATCAGCAAGGAAATGGCCGACCTCGCCGGGCGGGCCAAGGAGGGCAAGCTGCAGCCGCATGAATATCAGGGCGGCACGGCCAGCCTCTCCAACATGGGAATGTTCGGGATCAAGCATTTCGAGGCGGTGATCAATCCGCCGCAGGCGATGATCATGGCGATCGGCGCGGGCGAGAAGCGGCCCTATGTGATTAATGATAGCCTGCAGATCGCGACGGTGATGAGCGCCACCGGCAGCTTCGACCACCGCGCCATCGACGGCGCGGACGGCGCGCGGCTAATGAAGATATTCAAGGAGCTGGTCGAAAGCCCACTGGGGCTGGTGGCCTGAGATGAAGTGGCTGGCGGCCCTGCTGCTCGGCGCGATCGTGGGGTTCCTGGTGCCGATGATTTTCGGCGGCGAGGCCGGTTTCTGGCTGCACGCCTGGACCAAGGTCGGCACGATCCGTCCGCTGGTGGGGTCGCCCGGATTGCTGTTCTCAATCCCGCTGGCGCTGGGCTCGGCGTTCATATTCCGGCTGTTCTTCAACTGGCATAGCGGCTGAGCGCGACCTTGCCCGACCGCGTTCCCCTGATCCGAGTCACAGCGATGCC
>NZ_JAHFPY010000011.1:0-35000 GCF_023266535.1 Sphingomonas sp.
GCGGTAGCGAAGGTTGGCGCGGCGCGCCTGCCAGTCGTGCAGGGTCGAGCAGCTGTGGGTCTCGCGATACTTGCCGAGGCTGGGCACCCAGCTTTCGATGTCATTCATGCGATATTTGCCGAGGCCCATGTCGCCGGTCGAGGTCTCGATCACCTGGTAGGGGATTTCGAGGGCGGTAAGCAGCTGTTCGGCGAGGGCGAGCAGCCTGGCGTGCCATTCGGCCGATTGCGCCTCGTCAGCCTCGCAGATCACATAGGATTCGACTTTGACGAACTGGTGGACGCGCAAGAGGCCGCGAACGTCCTTGCCGGCGCTGCCCGCTTCGCGGCGGAAGCAGGGCGAGTAGCCGGCGTAGAGGATCGGGAGCTGCTTGCCCTCGATAATCTCGCCCGAATGGAGCGAGGTCAGCGCGACCTCGGCGGTGCCGGCGAGGAAGAGATCGTCGTTGGGCAGCGCATAGGTTTCCTCGACATGGCCGGGGAACTGGCCCTGGTTGAGGAACGCCTGCTCACGGGCGATGGCGGGGACGGTTACGGGCAAGAAGCCGGCGGCGGCGATCTGGTCGAGCGCCCAGCCCATCAGCTTGGTTTCCAAGAGGGCGAGGCGGCCCTTGAGGCAGTAGGTGCGGCTGCCCGAGACGGGGGTGATGCGCGACAGGTCGGCCCAGTCGTTGCGCTCGATCAGCGCGACATGGTCGAGCGGTTCGAAGGTGAAGGTCGGGACCGCGCCTTCCTGGCGGACGACCGTGTTGAAGCTCTCGTCGGGCCCGACCGGCGCTCCTTCCCAGGGGATGCCGGGCAGCTTCAGCATCATGGCTTTGAGGGCGACGTCCTTGTCGGCGAGGACGGCGTCCAGTTCCGACGCGCGGGCGCCGGCGGCCTTGGCCTGGGCGCCCAATTCCTTGCGCTCCTCGGGCGAGGCGTCCTTGAAACAGTCGCTGATGCGGTTGCGTGTCGCGCGGAGGGTGTCGATCTCGGTCTTGAGGCCGCGCGCTTCGCCCTCCAGCGCCAGCAGCGCGTCGAGATCGACGGCGACGCCCTTGTCGCGGATCGCGCGCTCGACGTCGGCGCTGTTCGACTTGATGAAATCCATCGCAAGCATGGGACGGGCAGTTGCGCGAAAGCGGCCCTTCGCGCAACCCCGCCGCTATTCGCCTACCTAGCTATTCTGGGGTGACGTCGATCACCAGCTTGCCCAGCGCCTGGCCGGATTCGAGCCGGGCATGGGCCTTGCCGACTTCGGCCAGAGTGAAGCGCTCGGCGTCGATCAGCGGCTTGAGCCTGCCCTGGTCGGCCAGCCTGGCGACGTCGGCGAGGATCCGGCCATGCGCCTCGCGGCCGGTGCCGTAGAGCAAGGGGACCAGCATCATGATGGCGTGGAAGGACAGGGCCTTGGCATGCATCGGGGTGAGGTCAGCCGAGTAGCTGGCGACGATCACCGCGACCTGGCCATTGACCCGCGCCGCGACGAAGCTGGTGGCGAGATCGCTGCCGCCGGTGGAATCGAACACGGCGTCGAAGCCCTGGCCGCCGGTCAGCCGCTCGACATAGTCGGCGACCGATTCCTCGCGGTAGTTGATGATCTCGTCGGCGCCGAAGCCGCGCACGATTTCCGCCTTGTCGGGCGAGGAGATGGTGGTGGCGACGCGGGCGCCGCGCGCCTTGGCCAGCTGGATGGCGACATGGCCAACACCGCCGGCGCCGCCATGGACCAGCAAATGCGTACCCTCGCCAACGCCGAGCCGGTCGAGCGCCTCCCAGGCGGTGATCGCGACCAAAGGCAGCGCCGCCGCGTCATGAAGCGAAAGGGTTTCGGGAGCATGGGCCAGCAGGCGGGCATCGGCCACGACCAGCTCGGCATAGGTACCGGCCGAGCCGCGCACACCGCCAACGCAGCCATAGACCCGATCGCCGACCGCGAAGCCGGTGACGCCTTCGCCGACCGCGACGACGACGCCGGCCATGTCGCAGCCGAGCACCGCCGGCAGCGCCGGCGCGGCCAGGCCGCCATGCTGGCGGATCTTGGTGTCGGCCGGATTGATGCTGGCCGCAACGACGCGGACCAATACCTCGCCGGGGCCGGGCGCCGGGTTGGCGAGCTCGGCTGCTTCGAAACTGTCGGGGGCGCCGCCGAATGCGCTGAGGATCATGGCCTTCATTATCGTCTCCTGGGGTATGGACGACGGGCCATTTCTACTGTTACTGACTGATTCGCAAGAAGGCACATTTAAAGCCTATACTATCTTAAAGGGAAGTAATGGCACGCGCGAAGCGCTATGACTGGCGGACCGGATGCTCGGTCGAGGCGACGCTGTCGGTGATCGGCGGGCTGTGGAAGGCAGTGATCCTGTTCCACCTGCTCGACGGCAAGAAGAGGTTCGGCGAGCTTTCGCGGCTGGTCCCCGGTGCGACCCAGCGGATGCTGACGCTGCAGTTGCGGGAGCTGGAGGCCGACGGGGTTATCCTGCGGACGGTGTTTCCCGAAGTGCCGCCGCGGGTCGAATATGAGCTGACCGAGTTCGGCCGGTCGCTCGAGCCGGTGCTGCTGACGATGCGCGACTGGGGCGAGGGATTTCAGGAAAGCGGCGTCAGCGCGGTGGCGCGATAGGCGGTCGGTTGCCGTCGGCATCAGCGGCAAGCGAACATTGCGAAATCCGGTTAGCGACCGATCGCGTAGGTCACCGTAACCTGGGCGGTCGTAATCACGGGCCCAGGGGCGACCGAAACGATAACTGGCGTCGGCGGCGGGACACTGTTCCGGGCAACACGGCTCCCGGTCACGACAATTTCCTGCTCGCGAGCATCGTCCAGCGAGATGGTCATGATCTCACCGAGCCGTGCATTGCTGCCGGCGGCCAGCGCCTCCGCCGTGACCCGAGCATCCCCAAGCGCAGCAGCAATTGCCTGCTGCTTTGCCACGCGCTGATCTGCCAACCCGAAGCTTTCGATCGACGGATTGGTGGCGCCTTGTCGGCTGGCCAGCCCGACCATGGTTCCGGCATCCGAGACCTTGGTTGACCGCAAATCGAACTCCTGCGTCGCGACATAGCCGACAATTGCGCAGTTGCCGGTGGAGAGATGCGCGGTCTCGTCATAGTCGTCTGCCTTGCACGGGCCGCGGCGAACGCCCTGGACCTTAACCTTGTCGCTATGCAGATCGAGTTCCGGATCCAGCGAGCGAAGGGCGTTTTCAATGGCCGCGCCTTTCGAGACCAGCGCCTTCACCGCCTGGTCGCTTGTTTCGCCTTCTCCATTCACTTCATACTCGAGGTCGGCGACATTGGGCGGAGTCTTGACCGTTCCCGATCCCGTCACGACGATTCGAGGCGCTTTCGGATCGGTCGGGAGCGCAGCCTCCGGAGCGGCCAGCGCCATTGAGGCAAGCAACAACAGCATTGGCATTTTCTCCCCTCGGCGACTGGATTCTCAGCATCGCCGACACGATCGATAACCGCAATGGGTGGAAAAAGGACGCCGTTACATCACCGCTTCATTGCCTTCCTTGGCGAGCGGGCAGTTCTTGACCCCTGGCGGATGAAGGTGATCGCCATGCGGGGTGTAGCCGGCCAGGATCAGCCGATCGAGTTCCTTTTGATCCTTGGGCATGGGCAGCACCAATGGCGCCTTGCTCTGCTGCGCCGGGGCAGCAACGGACTCAAGGGGTGCAGCCGGCTTGGCCGTGGAGGTTCGTTCGCCCGGGGCGCGATCGCAGGCGCAGGTTCCTAGAGCGATCAGCAGCAATAAATGTCTCATCGCCACTCCTTTCGTCAGGCCAGGGTGCAAAAGCTCGGCCGGGCAGTTCCCCGGCATATATCCGGCGGATTCGGCGCAGACTGCCAATAACCGAGCAGGCCGAGCTTGCGGACCAGATCGGCGTAGCCGGGCTCGGAACGGGCTGCCGCCATATTCGGTTCGAACAAGACTTCGGCATCGAACAGACCGCGGGTCCGCACCAAATTTGCCGCAGCCTTGATCGCAGCATTTCGGGCACCCAACGCCGCAAGTACGCCGACGACCACCTTGTCATTGTAGCGGGGGTCGGCGGCAAAGGATTCGAGGTCGCCAATCGATTTTGCCCGCTGTGACGGGCTACGGGATTTCAGTGCCGCGAATGCGTCAGCGAGCGTATCTCGCTGCGCACTGGTCAGTGGCAGGTCGGCAGCGTCGAGCTGCGTAATCGCATCGTCATAGCGCCGGGTCCATAAGGCCGACTTGATCTTGAGCAGGCGAAGCGATGTAGCGCCGGGCCAGAGTTCGAGCGTCGTGGCAAGTACGCGATCCGCCTCCTTGTTTCGGCCGACCATGTAAAGCGCCTGGGCGAAACGCAAATTGCTGAATGGCGCAAGCGGGCGCATTTCACGCGCCTGCTCATACTGCTCGACGGCTTCTTCCATCCGGCCGACCGATGCCAGGAAATCGCCATAGGCCTGGCGCTCGCAGCCGCATTCGGTCGGGCGAACACCGAGCGCGCGCTTGAGAAGCCCCTCGCGTTCCGCGTAGCGATCCAGCGGGAGCAACCCCGCCAGGGCCATATAGCCTTCGGGATTCTCTCGATCGAGGGCCATGGATTTGCGCGCCGCTGCTTGTGCTTCGCTGCGCAATTGCCTGGCGTCGGCGGACTGGACGGCGGCAAGCGGCATTGCCGCCAATGCCATCGCCGACCAGCCGAACGAGAAGTCGGGAACCACCGCCGTGACGCGCCGCGCCGCGTCCAGTTCCGCTGTTTCGCTGGTCGAACCGCTCCAATGCTCATTGCACCATTTGAAATAGAGGGAGAGCGCTTCATCCGACATGCGCTTCTTGTAGGAAGACGCGCCCCATAGCCCGCAACGAATTACCTGGCTCGCTCCCACCGCCGCCTGGCGCGCCGCGACGGCGTCCGCGGCCTCATGTTCATAGGAACTGGACCAGATGACGACGCCCGTGCGCTGGTTCCTCAGATTGACCGTGAAGCGCACCGCCGGACCAATCGAACTGATGCTGCCATCCATCACAAACGGCGCGGATTTCGCCTTGCGGTCGCCAGGCGCGATCACGGTGACCGCATTTTCGGCGCCAAATGCAGCGACGATTTCCTGGCCCACCATGTTCGGCAGTCCGCGCGGCAAGCCGGCGGAGACCAGACCGAACTGGCCGACGGCGACCTTCGGCTCGATGTTGCCTTGCCCAGCCAGCACCCTGGGATAGAGGAACGCTCCGCCAGCAAGCAGAACCACGGCGCCGGCTGCGAGCACGGCGCGGCTACGCGGGCCCAACCGGCTCCGCAAGCGCATGGCCCGCGATTGCTCCACCATTGGCTGCGGCGTTCCGCTGCTCCGTTCGGCGATGGCCAGATTAAGTGGTTCGAGCGACGACGATTTCGGCCGTCGGCTCCAACGGGACAGATCAATCGTGTGATACTGACGAAATCCCAGGGGAGGCAGGCTACCGTCGAGCGTCACAGGAACCAGGCGCCCCCGATCCCGGCCGTGCCCCGCTTCATCCCGAACCCAGGCAGAATGAACCGAGTGCGTGGTCCAACAAGCAATCACTACGTCCGCCGACTCCAGCGCCTGCTCGATCGCGTCGACAAACTCCTGGCCGCCAGACAGGTGCCGGTCCCACCAGACCGTGTGGCCGAGGCCTTCGAGCGCGGCGGCGAGCGGCTCCACGCGGCGCGCGTCATCGCGCGAATAGCTCAAAAACAGCGATGCCATCCAACACCCCCGTTGGAAGCGTCACGCTTGCGCCGATCCGCCCATCCGTTCAACTTTTTGCTACCTCGCCACCGGATCGCGAGACGGTCTCTACATTGCGTGGGGCGCCGGACCCGGTTGTTTGTTGTATTGGCACGTTACCGCCGGATTGAACGGCGAATAGGCACCGTTGGGATTGTCCCGAAACACCCAAAGGTGTTGCTCATAATGAGGCTCCCAGCCGTGCGCCTCATCGACCTTTGTGGCCGGGTCGTCGCTGAGAAGTGGCCAGGTACGGCCATGGAATGTCGGCGCTTGCTTGTTCGCTTGATGCCAGGCCGCGGCGAACACCAGATTCTCAACCGCGACGAGTTGCATCGATCCGTCCGCCTGCGGCTCATAGACAAGCATCGCCGGTTGGCGGAAATCGCTATGCGTTCCGGTGCCGCGAACGCGCCCGCTTCCGGGCGGCGACGGCTTGGGCGGCAGCCCGAGCATATCTCGGCGCACGTAATGCAAGCCCATGGTGCCCAGCGCTGCAGGCTGGCCGAGCATTTCGGCGGTCACGCATTTGTTGTCGGTCGTATAGCCTTCCGCCTTGGCGACGTTCACGTCGCGATATTTCTCGGCAATCGATCGCACCTCGTCGAGAGTCGGCTCGCCCTGGGCCTTTTGACAGCCGGCATTCAATGACAGCGGCGCAACTAGGAAAAGAAACCCGAACCCCTGAAACCTGTTCATGGTCATCTCCCCATTTAGTGCAGGGGGCAGGCTTTTGTGCGCCTGGGAGCGGGCCATGGCAAGCGGACGGACCGCTCCATGTTCCACCAATGCCCCCAGCGGTGATAAGCGTCTGAGGACGGCTAGCCCCGCTTCCCGGCCTTCTTGCCCTGCCATTTCGGCTTGCCACGCGGGTGCGCCATGGGGTGCCGGCGGGGCGCGGGCTCACCGCGCGGTTCGGCCTGTTCGATGATCAGCCCTTCGTCCTCGGGCGCGATGGTCGCGCGGCGCAGCGCCTTGATGAAGCCCGGCGCGGCGCGCGCGGTGACCTCGAAATAGCTTTCGTTGGCGGCGACCCGGATCGCGCCAATGTCGCTGCGGCCGACATGGCCGTAGCGGCAGATCAGCGGCAGCAGCCAGCGCGGGTCGGCATTGTGGCGGCGGCCGGCGTTCATCCGGAACCAGACCGAGCCGTCGAAGCCGGGGCGTGATCCGCCATCCTCTCTTGGCCCGCCGTCCCGGCCGCCCGAGGCGAGGATATCCTCCGGCGCCGGCAGGTTGGTGCGGAGCGTACGGACCAGCGCGGCGGCGATCGCCTGCGGCGACAAGGTGGTCATCAGCTGGTCGGCGAGCGCGCGATCCTCCTCGTCCGGCTCGACCTCGACCGACAGCGAGGCGAGCAGCCGCTCGCGGTCCTTGATGCGGACCTGCTCGGGGCTGGGCGGGTCGAGCCACTCGGCCTCGATCCGGGCATTGCGGAGCATCATCTCGACGTTGCGGCGGCGGCGGAACGGCACGATCAGCACGGCGACGCCCTTGCGGCCCGCGCGGCCGGTGCGGCCCGAACGATGCTGCAGCGCCTCCGCGTCGCGCGGCAGCTCGACATGGATGACCAGCGACACCGACGGCAGGTCGATGCCGCGGGCGGCGACGTCGGTCGCGACGCACACCCGGGCGCGCTGGTCGCGCAGCGCCTGCAACGCATTGTTGCGCTCGCTCTGGCTATGCTCGCCCGACAGAGCGACGGCGTCGAAGCCGCGCTCGCTGAGGCTGCCGTGCAGCCGGCGCACCGCCTCGCGAGTGGCGCAAAACAGGATCGCGGTTTCCGCCTCGTGCAGGCGCAGCAAATTGACCACCGCATGCTCGATATCGGTCGGGGAGACGGCAACCGCCTGATAGGCGATGTCGGCATGGCCTTCGCGGTCGCCGTGCGTTTCGATGCGCAGCGCGTCCTTCTGGTAGCGCCGGGCCAGCGCGACGATCGGCCGCGGCATGGTGGCGGAGAAGAGCAGGGTGCGGCGCTCGGCCGGGGTGGCGTCGAGGATCTCCTCCAGTTCCTCGCGGAAGCCCATGTCGAGCATCTCGTCGGCCTCGTCGAGCACGGCGACGCGCAGCGCGGAGAGGTTGAGCGCGCCGCGCTCGAGATGGTCGCGCAAGCGCCCGGGCGTGCCGACGACAATATGCGCCCCGCCCTGCAGCGCGCGCCTTTCCTTCATCGGGTCCATCCCGCCGACGCAGGTGACGACGCGGGCGCCGGCCGAGGCGTAGAGCCAGCCGAGTTCCTTGCTGACCTGGATGGCGAGCTCGCGGGTCGGGGCAACGACCAGGCACAAAGGCTCGCGGGTCCAGGGGGCGGCGTCGCCGTCGAGCAGCTGGTCGGCGATGGCGAGGCCGAAGGCGACCGTCTTGCCCGACCCGGTTTTGGCCGAGACGATCAGGTCGCGGCCCCGGGCCTCGTCCTTGAGGACTTCGGACTGGACCGGGGTGAGCGTGTCATAGCCACGGGCCGCCAGCGCTGCGGCGAGCGCGGGATGGAGATTCGATTGTCGCATGGCGAGAGCGCCTACTCGCAAACGCAGCGGAGCGATAGGCAGTGAGGAAATGGACGGGTTTAATGGCTGTTATGGGTGGAAAGCAGTCATTACCGCTCCAGCTTCCGGAGGTGTCGGATTAGCTCGCTCGACATTGGGTGAGCGGTTGTAATCGTAATCTCTTGTCCGACTTCCGGCACCTCGGTTGATAGGCGGACTGCAAAAGAGCTGTCATTCAGCACGGCCAGCTTTTCCAGTCCGCCATAGCGACCGTAGCGTTGGTCCTTGACCTCAACGTAGTGGTCAGAACCGAAGAACTCGTCAGGATCGCCGTCCTCCGGTGTCGAGATGATGAGATAGGCCGCATTGCTACCCTTCAAGTCGAAGGCGAGTTGAACAACACCATATTCAATCGAAGCAGTTTCGCCCGAACTCTGGACCTTCATCGGCGCCTCCCAGTGAGAGCCTACGCGCCAGCCGCCAATGACCGCAATGGGTCGAAAGCGGCCATTACCTGCTGGGAATGACCGCTTGCTCCTTTCCCTCCTCGCCATGACGGGATGAGTCAGCTAACCCGAGCGCCCCATCAGCAAGGATTCTCATGCCGTCCGGATTGATCGCGCTGCTCGACGATGTCGCGACCATCGCCAAGCTCGCCGCCACCTCGCTCGACGATGTCGCCGGGGCGGCCGGCAAGGCCAGCACCAAGGCGGCGGGCGTGGTGATCGACGATACGGCGGTGACGCCGCGCTATGTCATCGGCCTGGCGCCGGAGCGCGAGCTGCCGATCATCGGCAAGATCGCCTGGGGCAGCATCAAGAACAAGCTGTTGCTGCTGCTTCCCGCGGCGCTGCTGCTGATGAGTTTCGCGCCGTTCCTGACGACCCCGCTGCTGATGATCGGCGGCGCCTACCTGGCGTTCGAAGCGACCGAGAAAATCCTCGAGAAATTGCTGCAGGAGCATGAGCATGAGGAGCAGCTGGTCGATGCGATGGTCAATCCGGCCGAGCTCGAGAAGCTGCAGGTCAAGGGCGCGATCCGCACCGACCTCATCCTGTCGGCCGAGATCATGGCGATCGCGCTGGCCAGCCTGGAGCATCTGACGCTTTGGCAAACGGCTTTCGCGCTGGTCGTCGTGGCAGTCGCGATTACCGTCGGCGTCTATGGCGTGGTCGCGCTGATCGTGAAGCTGGACGACATCGGCCTGCACATGGCCGAGCGGGGCAGCGCCGCCGCCCGGGCGGTGGGCAATGCGCTGGTCCGCATCGTCCCCAAGCTGCTGACCGCGCTGTCGGCGATCGGCACCGCGGCGATGCTGTGGGTCGGCGGCGGCATCCTGCTGCACGGCATCGAGGAGCTCGGCTTCACCACCCTGCCCCACGCGGTGCATGAGGTGGCGACGGCGATCGCCGAGAATTTCGGGCCGCTGCATCCGATCGTCCACTGGCTGTCGAGCGCGATCGCCGCGGCGATCGTCGGCATTTTGATCGGCGGGATCATCGTCGTTATCGTCCGCCAGCTGACCAAGCATCCCGAAGAGCTGATTGTCGACTGATGCCCAATGCGCTCGGATATTTGCTGGTGTTCATCGGCGGCGGGCTGGGCGCGATGGCTCGGCACGGCATCAACCGGGCGGGACTGGCATTGCTGGGGCCGGGCTTTCCGTGGTGGACGATGGCCGTCAACATCGCCGGCAGCTTCCTGATCGGCCTGCTGGCCGGGCTGTTCGGGGCGATGGAGACGGGGCACAATATGCGCCTGTTCCTGACCACCGGCGTGCTGGGCGGCTTCACCACTTTCTCCGCCTTCAGCCTGGACGCGCTGACCCTGTGGGAACGCGGCGCGCCGCTCCAGGCAAGTCTTTACGTGCTGGGCAGCCTGTTCCTGTCGCTGATCGGCGCGGCCGTCGGGTTGATGGCCGCGCGGCTCGCCTGAAGCGCCCTTGCCGGTTGCAGATCGCGTACCCATTTCCGCGACGGACCGACGTGAAGGAAACCCAATGGCCGACGCCCCCGAGAAGAAACCGTCCCTCCCCGCCGACTATGTCCCGCCCAAGGTGTGGAGCTGGGAAAGCCCGAGTGGCGGCGCCTTCGCCAGCATCAACCGGCCGATCGCCGGGGCGACCCACGACAAGGTACTGCCTGTGGGCCAGCAGCCGCTGCAGCTTTATTCGCTCGGCACGCCCAACGGGCAGAAGGTCACGATCTTGCTCGAAGAGCTGCTGGCGGCGGGGCATGCGGGCGCGGAATATGACGCCTGGTACATCGACATTTTGGAGGGCGACCAGTTCGGGTCCGGCTTTACCGAGCTCAATCCCAATTCGAAAATCCCGGCGCTGCTCGACCGGAGCAATCCGGAAAAGCCCCAGCGGGTGTTCGAGAGCGGGGCGATCCTGCTCTATCTGGCCGAGAAGTTCGGCGCCTTCCTGCCCGAGGATCCGGCAGCGCGGACCGAGGCGCTGAACTGGCTGTTCTGGCAGATGGGATCGGCGCCGTTCCTGGGCGGCGGCTTCGGTCATTTCTACGCCTATGCGCCGGTCAAGATCGAATATGCGATCGACCGCTACGCGATGGAGGCCAAGCGGCAGTACGACGTGCTCGACCGGCACTTCGCCGAGCACCGCTTTGCCGCCGGCAACGAGTATAGCATCGCCGACATGGCCATCTTCCCCTGGTATGGCGCAGTGGCGCTGGGCCAGGCCTATGGCGATGCCGCGACCTTCCTGGCGACCAAGGACTACAAGCATTTCAACCGCTGGGTCGAGGAAGTCGGGTCGCGGCCGGCGGTGAAGCGCGGGCGGCGGGTCAACCGCAAGAAGGAGAATGATCCGAGCTTCATCCGCGAGCGGCATAGCGCCGCGGATTTGGACTAGGCGGCAGCGACTTCCAGCCCTGCCCGAGCGATGTCCGGGCGGCGGCGCTTCTTCGCCTTGCGGAACCAGAAGGACAGGCAAGCGAAACCGCCGAGGATGGTGAGGCCGAGGCCCGAAAGGGTCATCAGCAGCTTCCAGGCGAGGCCGCCGACCCGGGCGCTGTGGAGCGGCAGGAACTTCTCGTAGGTCGACGCGGCCTGACTGCCGCTGGCGGAATCGCTGATTTTCACCAGCTTGCCGGCGCCGTCGAACATCAGCCGGGTGCGGCCATTGAGCGACCATTCAAACGGCTGGCGCATGGTCACCGTCCAGGGTTCGTCCGCCTTGCGCGGGGCGTTGATGCGGCGGAGCGCGGCGTTGGGGAATTTGGCCTTGGCCTCGACCAGCATCGCCGCGACCGGCGCCGGACCGCTCATCGGCGCGACCGTGGGCGGTTTGGCGCGGGCCTCAAGCTTGCCCCACGGGCTCAGCACCACGCCGGCAGCCGGCTTGAACACCATGCCGGTGCCGGTGAGGAAGGTCAGGAGCAGCAGCGGCGCGACGAGGATGCCGAGGTCGCGGTGGTGGCGGACGATCGGGCCGGGCTGGAATTTCGTCGGCAGCAGGCGCGGGCGCCACGGGCTGCGGCTGCGCAGCCAGAGGAAAATGCCGCTGACTACGAACAGCAGGCCGAAAATGCCCGCCACCCCGGTAATGGTTTCGCCGGTCTCGCCGGAAAAAAGATGGTGGTGGAGGTCGAATATCCACAATTCCGGCCGCTGCCACTGGCTGGCCCAGCTGGCGACCATGTCGCCCTGCTGGCTCAAGTAAGCGCCGACGCCACCCTCGCGGTTAACCAGATGCAAGCCGATTTCGTCGCTGGCGAAGGTGATGCGGGTCGCGCCGGCGGCCATTTCACGCTCGGCGACCTGGCCGATCAGCTGGACATTCTCGCGGACCGGATCCTGCGCGCCCGGGACCGACACCCAGCTGCCTTCCCACAGCAGGATCGTGCCGCTGAGCCCGAGAATGGCGAGCAGAAGGCCGATCAGACCGCCCGACCAGCGGTGAAGGATGGACAGGGTTTTCATGGATTGCTCGCGTCAGGGTTTTGCCGCGACCTAACGGCGCTGCGAATGATTATCAATAGCCCTCAACGAGCCGTTTCCATCGCGCGACGGACCGGGCTCGTTCATTTCGAGTCAAGCTGACGGCGCCATTTCTGTCACATTGCGATGCCAAGGGAGCGGCCATGAACCGGATTTTGCTTGTCGCCGCTTCGATGTTGCTGGCCGCGCCCTCGGCGCTGGCCGCGCAATCGCTCGAAGGCAATTGGACCAATCCCAAGCGCAGCGTGATCGTCAAGGTCGATCGCTGCGGCGAAGGCTATTGCGGCACGGTCAGCTGGGCCAGCCAGCACAATCGCGACAAGGTCGCCGGCGAGGGCCGGCAATTGGTCGGAACGCGGATCCTGACCGATTTGAAGCCGGCCGGCGACGGCCAGTTCAAGGGACAGGCGTTCGAACCCAAGCGCAATATCCGCGGATCGGCGACGGTTCACCAGCTCGGCGCCAACACGATGGTGGTCAAGGGCTGCGCGGTGCTCGGCCTGTTCTGCCGCGAGCAGCGCTGGACCCGCGTCGTCGACTAGCCGGGCCGTCGACAGGGCGCCAATCATCGGGCACACGATTGCTTCGATGATGTCGCCATTCGGAGAAGCATTCCACTTCCGGACACGCCTTTCCGAGCAGGAATGCTTGCGCCGCCTTGATCGGCTTGCGCCCGCCAGCCTGGCCGAAGGATTCGGCATAGCTGACTTAGGACTACAACCAATTGCCACCCGGAAATGGGGCTACGTCTTTATTGAGAACCCCGCCGAACGCTACGGGCCGATGCTATCCGCTCGTCTCAGGCATTATGATGGCTCGACCGAGATTCATGGAAGGGCCGGCAGCAATATCGGTCTGTTCTTGGTTCTGTCTCTGACCACAGCTTTCGTACTCGGAGTCATTGCAGTTGATTGGTTGCGAGGCGGACTTGAGACCGCGCCGATGGCTTTTGTTGGAATTCCGGTTTTCGCTGCTGGCTATTACATGCTCAAGCGGCGCAGCCCTTTTGGTAAGCCGCTGATCGACCTACTCCAACAACTGCTCGAAGCCGAAAATATAACGGAACGGACGGGCGATCCGATAGTGCGTCGCTGAAACTCGCTTGACTCATTGGTAAGTGTTGACTTACCAATGTTGCCATGAGCGATCGAGTCTTCGCTGCCCTCGCCGATCCGACGCGGCGCGCCATTTTCGAGCGACTGGCGGATGAACCGCAGTCGGTCGGGTCACTGGCCGCAAAGCTGCCGGTCAGCCGGCCGGCCGTGTCGCAACATCTGAAAGCGCTGAAGGAGGCCGGGCTGGTCGAGGACCAGGCCCAGGGCACCAGCCGCATCTATCGCATCGATCCGCGGGGGCTTGGCCCGATCCGCCGCTGGCTCGACCAGCAGTGGGAGCGGAGCCTCGCCAATTTCAAGGCGCTTACCGAACAGGAGGATGACCGATGAACGATGTTTCGCAGCGGATCGCACCCGCCGCCATCAAGAAGACGATCGAGGTCCGGGCGCCGATCGCGCGCGCCTTCGAAGTGTTCGCCGGCCGGATGGGCGAATGGTGGCACAAGGAACATAGCATCGCGAAGGGCACGACGCAGATGGACGTGGTGATCGAGCCGAGGGCCGGCGGGCGCTGGTACGAGGTCGGCGCCGACGGGTCGGAACATCTATGGGGCCGGGTGCTGGCCTATGAACCGCCCAAGCGGCTGCTGCTCGCCTGGCAGCTGACCCGCGAATTCCAGTACGATCCCAATTTCGAGACGACGGTCGAAGTGCGTTTCGAGGAGCGCGACGGAATTACCGTCGTTGAATTCGAACATCGCGACCTCGAGCGGATGGGCGCCGACGCGGCCGAGCTCCTCGAAGGGATGGACGGCGGCTGGGGCATGCTGCTCGGCAAATATAAGGCGAGCGTAGAGGCGGCCTAGCGCGCGATTGCCCGCCGCCGGCAACGCAGTTAGCCTTGCCGGATGGTGACGATGTTGCTTTCGGCGCTGATTTTGCAACCGGCCGAGGGAACGATCGACGGGCTGTGGGCCAATACCGATGCGTCGGTGATCATCGAGATCGCGCCGTGCGGCGCTGCGCGGTGCGGGACCGTCACATGGGCGTCCGACAAGGCCAAGGCCGATGCGCGCAAGGGAACGAGCCAGCTGGTCGGCACCGCGCTGCTGACCGGCCTAAGGCAGGGCAAGGACGGCACCTGGCACGGCAGGTTGTTCGTGCCGGATCAGAACATCAGGGCAAAGGCCAAGCTGGTCGCGCACGGCGCCAGCCGGATCAGGGTGTCCGGCTGCACCCTGGCGCTGTTTTGCAAATCGCAAATCTGGTCCCGGCCCGATCAGTAACGGCCAAGCTTAACTGCGAAGCCGGTACGTAGTTCGCCGGACTTGCGCGGTTTGTTTAATTTCTGTTAACCACGCGCGCCGATCCCGCCATTCGTGGCTTCCCCCATGGAGAGACCTGGCCGACCCGCCATGAGGCGGGCCGAAGCGGCGCGGGGGCGCCCGTTAAGGGGCAAAAGGGATGAAACTGAAGCTAATTCTCGCGGCAGCCGCCGCGTGCGCATTTGCCGCGCCTGCCATCAGCCAGGACGCGCCGCCGCAACATATCGTGTCGTTATACCGGGCCGCGCCGGGCCAGCAGGTCGCATTGCTCAAATGGATGGCGCGGCAGGACCAGGCGAGCCAGGCAGCGGGATTGCCGGCATCGCAAATCTACGTCCACACGTCGGGCGACAGCTGGGACTATATGGTGATCAACCCGGTGACGACCAAGGAACAGGACGACGCGGTCGATGCCGCCGCCAAGAAGCTGGGCATTACCACCGGTCCTCGCGCGGGCATCGAATTCCGGACGATGATCGGCAGCCATACCGACACCACCACCAACGGACCGATGACCGCAGCCCAAATCCTGGCGCGGCTCGGCGAGAAATAGGATTGGCTAGAGGCTGAAGGGCGGACCCATCTCGCCCTTCAGCACTGCCGCCTGCAGCGCCGCCATTTCGTCGGCCCAGTAGCGGTCGGAGTCGAGGTGCGGGCTGATGGCGCGTACCCTGGCGTGGAGCGGCTGGAGACTGGCGCTGGTCTTCATCGGCGCATGATAGTCGACGCCCTGGGCGGCGGCGATCAGCTCGACGCCGACGATGCCGGCGACATTGCGGACGATGCTCGCCGCCTTGCGCGCGGCGATCGGCGCCATCGACACATGATCCTCCTGCCCGGCCGAGGTCGGGACGGAATCGACGCTGGCCGGGAAGGCCAAGCTGCGGTTCTCGGCCACCAGCGCCGCTTGCGTGACCTGCGGAATCATCAGCCCGGAATTGACCCCGCCATCGTCAACCAGGAAGGCGGGAAGGCCACTCATCTTCGGATCGATCAGCACCGCGGTCCGCCGCTCCGACATGGAGCCGACCTCGCACATCGCCATGGCGATGGTGTCGGCGGCGAAGGCGACCGGCTGGGCGTGGAAATTGCCGCCGCTGATGGCGCTGTCCTCATCCTCGAAAACGATCGGATTGTCGGTCACCGCGCCAGCCTCGATGGTCAGGGTGCGGGCGGCGTTGGTGAGCAAGTCGAGCGCGGCGCCCATCACCTGCGGCTGGCAGCGGAAGCTGTAAGGGTCCTGCACCTTGGCGCAGTTGATATGATGGCTGTCGAGGATTTCGGAGCCGTCGAGCAGGCCGCGAATTTCGGAAGCAACGCGGATCTGGCCGGGCTGGCCGCGGACCTCGGAGATGCGCGGATCGAACGGACGGCATGAGCCCTTAAGCGCATCGACCGACAGCGCACCGGCGCCGAGCGCCGCGCCGAACACCCGCTCGGCCATGAACAGCGCATCCAGCGCAATGGCGGTCGAAGCCTGGGTGCCGTTGATCAGCGCCAGCCCTTCCTTGGGCCCAAGCTCGAGCGGCGCCATGCCGAGCTGCTTGAGGGCGTCCCTCGCGGGGAGGACCTCGCCGGCGACATCGATCCGCCCCTCGCCAAGCAAGGCGGCGATGAGGTGGGCGAGCGGGGCAAGGTCGCCCGACGCGCCGACGCTGCCCTGCGCCGGGATCAGCGGCATGGCGTCCTTGTCGAGCAGCGCCTGGAGCGCGTCGATGACCAGCGGGCGCACGCCCGAATAGCCGCGGCCGAGGCCGAGCAGCTTCAGCACGATCATCAGCCGCACGACATGGCGCGGCAGGGTTTCGCCGAGGCCGCACGAATGGGACAGGATCAAATTGCGCTGCAGCTCGGCCAGGCGCTCGGGCGGGATGCGGGTGTTGGCGAGCAGGCCGAAGCCGGTGTTGACGCCGTAGACGGTCTCGCCGCCGGCGACGATCCGCTCGACCGACGCGGCGGCGGCGCGGATGCGGTCCATGGACGCATCGCCAAGGCTGCAGGGTTCGCCCGCCCACAAGTTGCGGAGGGTGGCGAGGTCGAGGCTTTCAGGATTCAATGAGATCATGCGCGCGCATCTAGGAGATTTGGGCGGCGAGGAACAGCGGGCTATAGCAGCGTCAAAGAGCGGAGGGATTTGCATGGCGACGCCAGAGGAAGACCGCAAGGCGCGGGGACCCGCGATTATCGCTGCCGCGATCGTCGGCGCGGCGCTGATCCTGTCATGGGGTGTCTCGAAGGACGAGCCGCGCTACCAGATCGCTTCGTCGGGCGACGGCGTGGTGCGGATGGACACCGACAGCGGCGAGATGATCGCCTGCAACGCGCAATCCTGCCGCCGGATCGAAGCGCCGGACCGCGCCAAAACCTTCGGCCCGCTGACGGTCGAGATCGGCGACGATGCCGAAAAGAAGGCGCCGCCCAAGCCGGCCAATTAGGCCACCGCGATCGCCTTGGGTACGCTGGGACGCGCGCCGGCGACCCAGCCGTGCCAGGCGATGCCGAGCGCGGCGATGCCGGTCAGCGTCAGCAGCAGCGGCAGGTTCACCTGGGAGACGCTGGCAAAGACCGGCGCCCAGGCGGGGATGCGCCCCAAAGTTTCGAAAGTGATTTCCTGCGCGGCGATAAAGCCGGCGGCGATCAGCAATGGCCGGCCGTGCTTGGGCGCCTGCCTGTACAGGTAGAGGGCGATAGCCAGGGCCATCAGATTGCCGCCCGCCATGGCGTAGGAGAATAGATAGGCCGTTTCCGGCGTGTCGGAATTCAGCGCGGGAATGAAATTGATCAGCCGGAAGCCGATCGGCGAAACCACGAACAGCAAGGTCGCCAGCATATAGCGGGCGTGGAGGTGGACCTTGTGCCGATATTTGAGCCCGCCCCAGAACAGTGCCGCAAAGCCGATATTGGCCAGCGGATCGAAGAAGCCGAACTGGGCGATGGTCAGGTTTTCAGGATCGGTGAGGCCGGCGGCGAGGGTCGTGGCCTCGACATGGATCACCCATATTCCGGCGACCAGGAAAAAGGGAAAGAGCAGGAAGATTGCGAGGCCGACCTTGCGGTGCAGGGCGACGCGGTCGTGGTGAATGGTCCAGCTCTGGACGATGGCGAGGACCATCCACAGCACCGCGCTGGCGGCATGATAATGGTGGGCCAGCTTCTTGACTGGCAGCTTGGAGAAATACCCAGGCCAGAAAGCGACAAAGGTCAGCGCCAGCAGCGCCAGCACCCAAAGCCAGGCTTTGCGGAAAGGCATCGTCCCCCCTTTCCCGAACTCCCGGATGGGGGCGTAGCATGAAAGCTGTTCTCCTGCGAAGGCAGGAGCCTAGACCGCTGCCAGAGGCAGCGCCTGCGGCGCTGGACTGGGCCCCTGCCTTCGCAGGGAAACTAAAGAAGCATCGGCAAATCGAGACCTTGTTCGCGCGCGCAGTCGATGGCGATGTCGTAGCCTGCGTCGGCGTGGCGCATGACGCCGGTGCCGGGGTCGTTCCACAGCACGCGCTCGAGGCGGCGGGCGGCATCGTCACTGCCGTCGGCGACGATCACCACGCCGCTGTGCTGCGAATAGCCCATGCCGACCCCGCCGCCATGGTGGAGCGAGACCCAGGTCGCGCCCGAGGCGGTGTTCAGGAGGGCGTTCAAGAGCGGCCAGTCGCTGACTGCGTCGCTGCCGTCCTGCATCGCCTCGGTTTCACGGTTGGGCGAGGCGACCGAGCCGCTGTCGAGATGGTCGCGGCCGATGACGATCGGGGCGGAGACTTCGCCGTTCCGCACCATCTCGTTGAAGGCGAGGCCGAGGCGGTGGCGCTGGCCGAGGCCGACCCAGCAGATGCGCGCCGGAAGCCCCTGGAAGGCGATCCGATCCGCCGCCATGTCGAGCCAGCGGTGGAGGTGTGGATCGTCGGAGATCAGCTCCTTCACCTTGGCGTCGGTGCGGCGAATATCTTCTGGGTCACCAGAAAGGGCGGCCCAGCGGAACGGGCCGACACCGCGGCAGAAGAGCGGGCGGACATAGGCGGGGACGAAGCCGGGGAAGTCGAAGGCGTTCTTGAGGCCCTCATTGAACGCTTCCTGGCGGATGTTGTTGCCATAGTCGAAGGTCGGGATGCCCATTTTCTGGAAGTCGAGCATCGCCTGGACATGCACAACCATCGATTTGCGCGCGGCGGCGGCGACCGCCTGCGGATCGCGCTCGCGCATCTCGATCCATTGGGCGACGCTCCAGCCGGCCGGGCAATAGCCGTTGGCGGGATCGTGCGCCGAGGTCTGGTCGGTGACCGCATCGGGGCGGATGCCGCGGCGGACCATTTCGGGCAGGACTTCGGCGCAATTGCCGAGCAGGCCGACGGACGTGGGTTCGGTGGCGTTCTTGATGATCTCCTGCGCCTCGTCGATGCTGGTTGCGCGATGGTCGAGATAGCGGGTTTCGAGCCGCTTCTCGATGCGGCTGTCCTGCACCTCGACGGCGATGCAGTGGGCGCCGGCCATGACCGCGGCGAGCGGCTGGGCGCCGCCCATCCCGCCGAGCCCGCCGGTCAGCACCCATTTGCCCCTGAGGTCGCCGCCGAAATGCTGGCGGCCCATTTCGGCGAAGGTCTCGTAGGTGCCCTGGACGATGCCCTGGCTGCCGATGTAGATCCAGCTGCCGGCCGTCATCTGGCCGTACATCATCAGCCCCTTGCGATCCAATTCGTTGAACTTCTCCCACGTCGCCCAGTGGGGGACGAGGTTGGAGTTGGCGAGGAGCACGCGGGGCGCATCCTTGTGGGTGCGGAACACGCCGACCGGCTTGCCCGACTGGACCAGCAGGGTCTGGTCCTCCTCCAGCCGCTCGAGCGTTTCGACGATCTTGTCGTAGGCCGCCCAGTTGCGCGCGGCGCGGCCGATGCCGCCATAAACGACCAGGCTCTGCGGGTCCTCGGCGACCTCTTCGTCGAGGTTGTTCATCAGCATGCGGACCGCGGCCTCGGTGGTCCAGTGCTTGGCCTTGATCTCGGAGCCGCGGCGGGCGCGGATATGGCGGCTGTTGTCGCGTCGGTCGCTGGTCATGTCGGTCCCGCTGAGATGAAATGTCGCGCGGCCTGTAGCGCCTGCCAGCGTCACGCGAAAGTCGGGCGCTATGTATCTAGGCTAATTGCATACCAATCTTCATCACTAATCAGCCATTCTAAAGCGCGTCGACGCTCCATAATCTCAGTCTCCTCAATGTCTCCGGGAGCCGCTCGGCCGCTCAATCGGGCATCTCGCACAGCCCAATGCAGACAATAAGCAAGATCAGCTGCACCAGCGATTTCCTCAAGCGAGCGCAACGCCAGGCTGCCTCTCAATTCCGTCGTCGACGGTGCGACTTTCACATTGGGTAGCTTCAACACTAAGTCGTCGGGGCACGGCTTCCACAAATTGACAGCCTCGATGACTCCAAGTGCCCAAGCCAAGATATAGATACCTTGGACTTGCCACTGGAAAAGGGCCGTTTGGCCAACAGGACTGAGCAAGAAGCGTTCCTCGTCACCCTCTAGCTTTGACCAAAGGCCTTCTTGTTCAAGCCACGCCCGAGCATTCCTTTTTGAAAAGCCGTATGAGGCGGCGGCCACGGCGTGCAAGCAGAGTAAACGCTCGACTGCCGATTCAGAGGACCGTTGTTCAGGCTCATCCAATAAAGGAAAATGTGGCGGCGGATGAATTCCGGCTGTCGCCAGTTCCTGTAATGTAATTGAGCGCAGATCGCCTAGGTCGAACCGCTCCACGCTACCCCTCACCCGCAAAAATTCGCCGCTCGGGCCCCGGCATCCCGATCCAGTAACCGAGCTCTGAAAGCTCGCTGACCCGCCAGACGCAGAGGTCGGCAGCCTTGCCGGCCTCGATCGAGCCGACTTCATGGGCCAACCCAAGCGCGCGGGCGGCGTTGATGGTCATGCCGGCGATTGCTTCCTCCGGGGTCAGGCCGAACAGGGTGCAGGCCATGTTCATCACCAGCTGCGGGTTGAGCAGCGGCGACGTGCCCGGATTGCAGTCGCTGGCGATGGCGATGGGGACGCCGGCGTCGCGCAGCAGGTCGACCGGCGGCTTCTTCTTCTCGTTGAGCGCGTAGAAAGCGCCGGGGAGCAGCACCGCCACCGTCCCCGCCGCGGCCATCGCCCTGGCGCCCGCCGCGTCGAGATGCTCGAGATGGTCGGCCGACAGCGCCTTGTAGCGCGCGGCCAGTTCGGCGCCCTTCTGGTTGGTGAGCTGCTCGGCGTGGAGCCGGACCGGCAGGCCATTGGCGCGGGCAGCGGTGAAGACGCGCTCGACCTCGGCCGGGGTGAAGGCGATGGATTCGCAGAAGGCGTCGACGCTGGAGGCGAGCCCGGCCTTGGCGACCGCGGGGATCATCTCCTCGGCGATCATCCTGACATAAGCGTCGCGCGCCGCGCCTTCCTTGGCCTCGGGCGGCAATGCGTGGGCGGCGAGCAAAGTGGTGACGATCCGCACCGGCTCGTCGCGGCCGATCGCCCGGGCGGCGTTCAAGAGCCGCATTTCCGCCGCGGTGTCGAGGCCGTAGCCCGACTTGATCTCGATGGTGGTGACCCCGCCGGCCATCATCGCATGGAGGCGGCGGCGGGCGCTGGCCTGAAGCTCCTCGTCGGTCGCAGCCTTCGAGGCCTTGACGGTCGAGACGATGCCGCCGCCGGCCTTGGCGATTTCCTCATAGGTCGCGCCGGCGCGGCGCATGGCATGCTCATTGGCGCGGGTGCCGCCGAACACCAGGTGGGTGTGGCAGTCGACCAGCCCGGGCGTGATCCAGGCGCCGCCGCAGGCGATGACTTCCTTCGCCTTGAAGCCGGCCAGTTCGGTGCGCTTGCCGACGCGGACGATCTTGCCGCCGTCGATACCGATCGTCGCATTGGGGAACAGGCCGAGCGGGTTACCGGCCGAGGCGACCATCGTCGCGACATGGCAGTCGGTGATCAGGCGATCCCACATAAGTTGTGGCTTAGCCGAGCAGGAACGATAAAGTCGATTTCTATGATGGCAAATCGCATTTCCGCAGACCGCCGCGCGAGCGGCAATCCTGATTTATGCGCGCAGAGACGCAGAGGCGCAGAGAATTTGGTGCAGGCTCGGACCTCACTGCGTCTTTGCGTCTCTGCGCGAGATCATTTTCTGGGTTCCATGCCAAGCATGCGGCACCGTCTGGGGGACGGTGCCGTCTTGGCATTGCGCGGGAATGACGAGAGTGAAGCGACATGAGCTGGCCCAATCTTTCCGAACTTCTGGTCGACAAGGGCGCGGCGACGCCGGTCGGGCTGATCGGGGCGCCGCTCAATATGGGTTCGGTCACGCCGGGCCGGTGCGACCTGGCGCCGGGCGTGCTGCGGGCGACCTTGCGGCGGATCGGGCTGTACGATGTCGAGACCGGGCGCGAGCTGCGGACCAAGATCGCCGACCATGGCGATGTGCCGGTCGCCGGGCTCAGCATCGAGGAAGCGACGCCGCCCTTGGTCGCCGCCTGCAAGGCGAGCGTCGAGCAGCATGAGCTGACGCTGCTGGTCGGCGGCAACAATGCCGTGACCAGGCCGGGAGTGCACGGGCTTGGGGTGCCGCTCGACAAGGTCGGGCTGGTGACGCTCGACGCCCATTTCGACATGCGCGACACGAGCCAGGGGCTAGGCAACGGCAACCCGGTGCGGGCGCTGCGCGAGGACGGGTTGCCCGGCGAGAATATCGCCCAGATCGGGCTCGCTCCCTTCGCCAATTCGGCCGGGATGCACCGCGACGCGGCGGCGGGCGGGCATTTGGTCGTCAACATCGGCGACGTCCGCGCCGAGGGCATCGACCGGGCGGTCGGCCGGGCGCTCGATCATCTGCGCCATTGCGAGGTGATTGCGGTCGATTGCGACATCGATGTGATCGACCGGAACCAGATGCCGGGAGCGCCGGGCGCTCGCCCGGGCGGGATGGCCGCGCATGATTTCTTCATCGCGGTCCGCAGCCTCGCAAGCGAGCCCAGGGTGCGCCTGATCGACCTCACCGAATGGGATCCGCCGCTCGACCCCACCGACCTCAGCGCGCTGACCGCCGCCCGCTGGCTGGCCGAATGCATGGCCGGGTTCGAGGCGCGTTGAAAAATTCACTGATGGGTTGAGGCAGCTCCTTTCGCGGCGCAGCTCGTGCATTGCAGCAAGGGGGCGGCGATGGGCTTCGACAGCGGCGACACGGCGTGGATGCTGACCGCGACGCTGCTGGTCTTGATGATGCTGCTGCCCGGCCTGGCATTGTTCTACGGCGGGCTAGTCCGGGCCAAGAATTTGCTGTCGGTGATGAGCCAGGTGATGGGCGTCGCCGCGGTGGCGATCCTGGTGTGGGTCGGCTGGGGCTATAGCCTGGCCTTTTCCGACCATGGCCGCTTCATCGGCGATCTCGCCAAGGTCGGCTTCAACGGCATCTACGGGGACAGCGCCTGGCCGCTGGCGACACCGGGCAAGGCGATCCCCGAGCTGCTGTTCGCCTGCTTCCAGATGAGCTTCGCCGCCATCACCATCGCGCTGGTGGTCGGCGCGCTGGTCGAGCGGGTGCGCTTTTCGGCGATGCTGCTGTTCGCCGCGCTGTTCGTGACTATCGTCTATGCGCCAATCGCGCATATGGTGTGGGCGGCCGATGGGTTGATCTTCCAGACCGGGGCGATCGACTTCGCCGGCGGGACGGTGGTGCACATCAACGCCGGCGTTGCGGGGCTGGTCGGCGTGGCGTTCGCGGGGCCGCGCATCGGTTTCCTGAAAGAGGCGATGCCGCCGCACAGCCTGGCGCTGGTGCTGGTCGGCGCAGGACTGCTGTGGGTCGGCTGGTTCGGGTTCAACGCCGGATCGGCGCTTGAAGCGAACGGATTGGCGGCGATCGCCATGCTCAACACGTTCGTCGCGCCGGCAGCGGGGTTGCTCGGCTGGATGGGGATCGAGCGATGGCGGTCGGGCAAGCCGTCCCTGCTCGGCGGCGCTTCGGGCGCGGTTGCCGGGCTGGTGGCGGTAACCCCGGCGGCAGGAGTCAGCGGGCCGCTTGGGGCGATGCTTCTTGGGCTGGCGGCGAGCACGGCGTGCTACGTCTTCATCGCCAAATGGAAGCACCGGCTGGAGCTCGACGACAGCCTCGACGTGTTCGGAATCCACGGGCTCGGTGGCATCGTCGGATCGATCGGCACGGCGCTGGTCGCGCTGCCGGCGCTCGGCGGCCATGGCGGCGAGCAATATGTGCTTGGAACGCAGCTGGTGCGGCAATTGGGCGCGGTGCTGCTGGCGATCGGCTGGTCGGCGGCGGGGTCCGCGATCTGCTTCGGCCTGACGCGGCTCGCCATAACGCTGCGCCTCGGCGGCGACGAGGAGCGCGAAGGGCTCGACCTCAGCGACCATGGCGAGCGGGCTTATAACCCTTAGCATCTGTCCCTAATCGGGACGCCTGACGAAAGTTGAACCGGCCTTCAACATTGACTCACGTTAAGTTTGGTTTCACCAAAATTAACGCGTGGGGGCGCGAGCTTAAATCCAGCCGAGTCCCTTGTTGTGCTCGGAAGGGGCGAGGGTGGCGGGACCAGCCGTTACGCATGGAAAGCTGGCGGGCGCATTGCTCGCAACCGCAGCGCTCAGCTTCTCATCCGCCACACTGGCCCAGTCGGTCGCACCGAGCCGCGAAGAGCTTACCAAAATCACCCAGCCGCCGGAGCAGCCGCGGCCGTCGCTCAACGTCGTCGGCGGCGTCGAGCGTTCGCCCTGCCCGCTGGCCGACCCGCGCTTTGCCGACGTCAAGGTCACCATCAGCGATGTCCAGTTCAACAATCTGAAAGGCGCCACCCCGGAGGAGATGCGCGCGGCCTGGTCACCGTTCGCCGGCCGCGAGCAGCCGGTTGCGGTGCTGTGCGAGATCCGCGACGCCGCCGCGACCATCCTGCGCAACAAGGGCTATCTCGCCGCCGTCCAGGTGCCGACGCAGCGGATCGAGAACGGCGTGGTCCGGATGGAAACGCTTTATGCGCGCGTCACCACCATTCGCGCGCGCGGCGAAACGGGCGGCGCCGAGGCCAAGCTGGCGGCCTATTTGAACAAGCTGACCGAGGACGAATATTTCGACCGCAACAAGGCCGAACGCTACCTGCTGCTGGCCCGCGACCTCCCCGGATACAATGTCCAGCTGACGCTGAAGCCGGCCGGCACCGGGCCGGGCGAGCTAATCGGCGAAGTGTCGGTGCTGCACCGGCCCTATTCGGTCGACGTGATGATGCAGAATCTGGCGGCCCGGGAAACCGGCCGCTGGGGCGGGCAGGTCCGCGCCCAAATATTCGGCCTGACCGGGATGGGCGATTCCACCAGCCTGTCCTTCTATTCGACCGCCGATTTCAAGGAACAGAAGATCCTGCAGGTGGCGCACAGCTTCCGCCCCGGATCGGAAGGCCTGACGGTCGACGGGCAGTTCACCTATGCCTGGACCAAGCCCGACATCGGCGGGAACGATGCGACACCCGACCTCAAGGCCAAGACGCTATTCTGGACGATCGACGCGCGTTACCCGGTCGTGCGCAGCCAGTCGTCCAACCTGTGGGCCGGCGTCGGCTTCGACTTCATCGACCAGAAGGTTCATTTCTTCGAGCCGCTGAGCCGCGACAAGCTGCGTGTGCTGTGGCTGAGGGCGGACTGGGATGCGGTCGACCTGACCTCTCGCCGTCCGGCCTGGCGGGCAAGTGCGACGGCCGAGATTCGCCGCGGCCTCGGCATTTTCGATGCGACCGACGGCAACGAGGCGGTGCCGCCCAGCCGGGCCGACGCCGATGCCACCGGCACGCTGTTTCGATTGAGTGGCCAGGCCGAGTTCGCGCTGGGCCGCGACTTCGCGATTTCGGTCGCGCCGCGGCTGCAATATGCGTTCGACGCCTTGCTGTCGTTCGAGGAATTCACGGCGGGCAATTACACCGTCGGGCGCGGCTATGAGCCGGCCACGCTGAGCGGCGACAGCGGCGTCGGGCTGAGCGTCGAGCTACGCGGTCCGCGCCTGCAGCCGGTCAAGCCATCCAGCATCAGCATCCAGCCCTATGTCTTCGGCGACTCCGCCAAAGTGTGGAACAAGCATGACGGCGAAGGCTCCGATCGGCTGACATCGGCCGGCGGCGGCATTCGCGCCGAGCTAGCCGACCGCTTCCTGCTCGACGGCGTGGTCGCCGTTCCGCTGGAGAAAGCCGGAATCGAAAATCGCAAGGGAGATGTCCGCGTGCTGGTCACGCTGACGACAAGGTTACTCCCCTGACGACAAGCCCTTTGGGAGGTCGTGATGACGCGTAGACTGTCGGTCCAAGCCAAGGTTTCGAGCCTCGCGCTCGCGGTCGCACTGGTGGCGGGCCCATCGCCCGCCGCGGCGCAAAGCCTTCAGGGCATCGTCAACAGTTCAACCGGCGTGACCATCGACCAGTCGACCCCGGGGCAGACCAATATCGCCGTCAATCAAACCCAGGCGGTGATCAACTGGACCACGACCAATGCGCCGTCGGGCGGCCAGATTGTTTTCCAGCCGAGCGGAACCACCGCCACCTTCAGCGGCACGAGCGATTTCGCCGTGCTCAACCGGGTCGCGCCCGGCACGGCCGGCAACGCCATCTTCATGAACGGCACGATCAATTCGCTGGTCGGCGGCAACACCGGCGGCACCGTCTATTTCTATAGCCCCAACGGCATCATCATCGGCGCCAATGCGGTGATCAACGTCGGCTCGCTGGGCCTGACCACCCTGCCGATCACCGACGACGGAACGGCCAACGCGATCTGGATGCCCGGCTTCGGCGGATCGAGCCCGACCGTCACCTTCGGCCAGGCGACCGATCCCAACAGTTATATCCGCACCGCGACAGTGATCGACGGTTCAATCCGCGCCAACGGCGCAGGCAGCTATGTCGCACTGGTCGCGCCAAGCATCGAGCATCGGGGCAATATCCGCACCGACGGCGCGGCAGCGCTGGTCGCGGCAGAGGCGGCGACCATCACCTTCTCTCCCAGCGGGCTGTTCGACATCCAGGTGACCACCGGCACCGACGCCGCGACCGGAATCGACGTCAACGGCGGAACGATCGACCGCAACAGCGCGGTCGAGGGTGCCGACCACCACGCCTATCTGGTCGCGGTGGCCAAGAATGACGCGGTCACCATGCTGGTCACCAACGGCGGGTCGATCGGCTTCGACACGGCAACGTCGGCCCTGGCCGGCGAGAACAACAGCGTCATTCTGTCGGGCGGCTATGACATTGGCGGCGGCAGCGTTGGCTTCCAAAGCGGCACATCGACCGTCGCGCTGAACATCCGCCAAGCGACCATGTCGAGCGACGTCCATGCCCAATTTACCGGCATCACGGACATTTCCACGAGCACGGGCAACATCAGCTTCGGCCGCGACCTGACGGTGATCGGGGGCGACGACACCTATATTTACGCGACCAATGGCCATACGCTGTCGATTGGCGGCAATCTGACGGCCGATGCCAGCATCAGCGGCACCGGCGTTACCGGCAACTATTTGCAATTGGGGGCTTACAGCGGCTCGACCCTGACCATCGGCGGTGATGTCAGCCTGGCGGCCAACGCCTATGGCACGGCCGCGCAGGGAGACGGCCTGAATGGGAGCAATGCCACCGGCGGCACAATGTATATCGAGGCCAAAGGCGGCAGTACGGTCACCATCGGCGGCAGCCTGGACTTCAGCGTCGACGGCTATGGCGGCGACAATTTCTATTCGAACGGCGCCGGTGGCAACGGCACCGGCGGGCAGGTGTATCTGCAATCCAACTACGGCGGATCGACGTTCACGATCACTGGTCCGGTCTTTGGATCGGCCCAGGGCTTTGGCGGCAGCAGCGGCGAGTGCCAGTCGTGCAACATCACGGGCGGTAATGGCACCGGTGGATCGGTGGCCGTATACGCCAATACCGGCACGCCCAATCAACTTACGCTGAGCAGCGACCTGGCGCTGGTCGCCGCCGGATACGGCGGGGCAGGCGACGCAGGCGGCGGAACCGGCCGTGGCGGCAGCGCCAGCCTCGGCGCGGCGGACGGATCGGCCGCTTCCGTCGGCGGCGATACGACGATCGATGCCAGCGGCTACGGCGGCTACGGCTTTGCCAGCGCCAACGGCGGTCTGGGCCACGGCGGCTTTGCCGTCATCCAGACCTACAGCCCGGCGGGCGGCACCGTCGACCTGACCGGACCGGTGTTTGTCACCGCCAATGGCCAGGGCGGCGATGGCCTTAACGGTGGCACCGGAACCGGCGGCGTGGCTAACTTGAGTGCCGTTTTTGGCACCGTTCATGCGATGGACGATGTGTTCGTCGCGGCCACCAGCGACGGCGGTTTTGCCACTTCCGCCACCGGCACCGGCGGCGCCGGACTGGCGGATATCGAAATCGCGGCGACGCCCGAAATGACCGAGGCCAGCCTGTTCGCCAAGAGCGGGACGATCATCGTCGACGGCCTGACCGTGCTCACCACTAATGCGACCGGCGGCGACGGCGGCTTTGGCGGCGGCGATGGTGGCAATGCCGTGGCCGGCGGGCAGGCGGGCCTGATCGGCGGGGGTCCAAATATCCACGCCGCCAACAGCGACACTGGGCCGAGCGTAATCCAGCTGGGCGATGTCATCATGACTTCCGATGCGTTCGGCGGCCAGGGCGGCACCGGGTCGAGTGGCGGCAGCGCGGGCGATGGCGGGAATGGCGGCTCGGCGACGGCCGGCCGACTGGTTCTCACCGCCGCTGCAGGCAGCGGTCATGTCACTGCCGGTGTCGTGATTGCTTCCGCTACGGCTGAAGGCGGAGCTGGTGGCGCCGGCGGCAACAGCGACGGCGGCAATGGCGGCAATGGCGGCAATGGCGGCCAGGCCAACGGCGGCTTCATCAATGTCGGCACCGAAAGCGGCAACACCAATTTCGCCCAGGGCGCCAACAACGGGACAGCAAGCTATACCAGCATCGTCGAATTTGCCTCCGCCACCGGCGGCGCCGGAGGAGACGGCACGCTAGGGACGGTCAGTGGTATCGGCGGCAGTGGCGGCGACGCATTCGGCGGCGCCAGCGTGCTGCTGGTTCGCGGGTCGCAGGTTACCGTCGGCAACGTGCAGCTCGATGCGTCGGCGACCGGCGGCGACGGCGGCCTGTCGCCAGACGACCCCAATGGCGACGGCGGCGATGCGACCGCCGGCGCGATCGGCGTGCTGGTCACCAACCGCTTCAACCTGCCGCTTCAGCGCGCAACACTGACCGCAGGCAACATTACCGGTACGGCCATCGCTACCGGCGGCACGGGCGGGACCGGCAATGGATTGTCCCTGTCGATCGGCGGCAACCAGTTCAAGGTGCTGAACAGCGACGCCACGATCAACAGCGTGAGCCTGGTGACCCAGGCCGATGCCTTCAACGCCGGATCGGTCAACGCGACGCCAAGTTACATCGAGATCCGTAACGGCAGCGTCAATATTGCAGGAAACTTTGCCTTCCAGACCCCCGGGTCGGTGGCGATGTGGGCCGACAATGCCACAATGAGCGCGGCGCAAATCATCGTCGACGGCGACAATTTCATCCATGACAATACGCAGCCGGCGCCGACCACGCTGGGAACTTTCTCGGCCAACAACATCTTCCTGACGACCGGTCAGGACCTGATCGTCGACGGCCATATGATCAGCCAGAACGGCGTCGGCTTCACCGCGCCGGGCCTGATCGATGTCGACAATGTCAGGTCGATCGGCGGGCCGCTGGCACTGAATGCGGGAAGCACCATCAACGCCGGCAATCTGCGCGGTGCGACGCTGGTTGCGGTGAATGGCGCCGGCAACATCACGCTCGGCACGGTCAATGCCGGCAGCCAGCAGGCGCTGATCAACTCGACCAACGGCAATATCATTACCGGCGCGATCAACGCCGGCACGTTCATCGGATTGAACGCCCCGCTGGGCGCCATCACCACCGGCAACCTCAACGCCGGCACATTCGTGTCTGCCAGCGCCGGAGGCGGCGCCCTCATCGCCGGCACCGTCGACGCGGGAGGCGATGTCCAGCTGTTCGCCGATGGCAGCCTCACCGCCGACGACATCAACGCTGGCACATTCATCACCGCCGAGTCCGCCAATAGCGCCCTCATTCTCGCCAATTTGACGGCCGGGACCACCATCAACCTCGACGCGCCAGGCAACATAGGTTTTGCCGATGTGAGCGCGGATGATTTCGACTTCAGCGCCGGCGGATCGGTGACCGGCGGCAGCATTATTGCCGGTACCAAGGCAGGCGGCGATGCCGGCGGGACGGTCACGCTGGGCAACATCAATGTTGGCATCCTGCAGACCGGCGGCGCAGCCGAGAATGGCTTCGCGGTCGGCATCGCCGCTCAGGGTTCGATCAGCGTCGGCAATGTCGCGGCCGACGAAGCCATCGGCTTTGCGTCGATGGCCAACCTGACGACGGGCACGCTCAACGCCGGGACCACCGTCATGACGCTGATCGGCGGCAACACCAATATTGCCTCGATCACCACGCCGAACAACGGCCGCGTCTATCACGGCGATGTGCAGATGTTCATCGATGCCGGTGGGACGGACAATTTCGACCCGAGCCTGGTATTCGGGACGAATCCACTGAGAAGCGGTGGCAGCTATACGGTGGCCGGTGGCATCTCGACCGGGCAGATCCAGGTCGGCGCGGCGTCGATCAGCACCGGCGCGATCACCGCTCCGACCAGCATCTATCTGGATAGCTCGACGGCGACCACGACCGGTGCGCTTTCCTCTGCCGGCCAGGTCCAGGCAAGCAGCGGCGGATCGATCCAGACCGGCAACGTGCAATCGTCCGGGGCCAACATCTTGATGGTGGCCGGCACCAATATCGCCACCGGCACGCTGAGCGCCGCGACAAATGGGCAATTCAACGCGGGCGGAAACATCAGTATCGGCACGACCAATTTGGGCGACGGCCTGCTGGTCGATGCGGGCGGCAATTTTACCACCGGCGCGGTCACCGCGGCAACATCGATCGACGCGACCGCCGGCGGCCTCGCGACCCTGAACGGCCTGTGGCAGTCACCCAACGTCCAGCTGCTCTCCAACGACATCGATATTGCCGCCGGCGGCGGGATCGATGCCGGCAACAACGGATTCATCCGGCTGATCTCGACCAACGGAGCCCAGGCGCTGATCGGCGACGGGCTGGCCGGGAACGGTTACCGGCTGAGCAATGCCGAGTTCGGCCGGTTGAGCGCGGGCAATGTGCAGATCTTGGCGCAGGACAATGCCGCCACGGCCATCGACATGCTAATCGGCGACCTCGCCATCACCGGCCCGCTGGCCGGCAGCACGATCGACGATCCGGCGGGCAGCGTGCTGTTCGGGACCGGCAACTTCCAAAATGAATCCACCAGCGGCGTAATCCGGATCAACGGCAGCGTCCAGGCCACCGGATTTACGGTCGACAACAGGCTTGAGTTCCATGCCGACCGGTTCGAGCTTAATGCCGAAACCGGGCTGATCAACATCACCAGCGACGGCACCAACCTCAGCGGCGAGCTGTTCATTGCCGCCGATCGGGTCCATGCGGCCAGCGCTTCGATTCTCGACCAGCTGGCGGCCAATCCCAATTACGCAGGCCATGAGGACGACCTCAACGCGCCGGCCGCGGTGCAGCGCCCGAACGGAGTAATCCGCGCCGGAAGCATCGAGGTCTTCTCCAACGGGCCGCTGGCGGTGCTGGTGCAGAACACCGGCACGACGGCCACCCCGGCGGGCTTCGTGACCATCGGCGACGGACCGTTGCTGGAAGGCGTGCAAGGGCCGTTCGGGCCGGTCGAGCTGATCATCAACGGCCAGCTGATGACCCCGGGCGGCGTGCTGACCGGAGCCGACGTCCTCACTTTCCTGATCAACACCAACAATATCGGCTTCTTTACCGCCAACAGCACCATCAACGGCTGCCTACTGAGCGGTGTCTGCACCGGCAACAACCCGATCCCGCCCGACGGCACGCCCACGCCGGGCATCCAGGACGTGATCACGATTATCGGCGACAACACGGCACCACCGCCGCCATTCGGCAACGAAGAGACAAACGGCGGCAATGACGCGACGGCCGGGGGCAATGACGAAGACCCGGAAGATAGCGTCACCAGCCCGATCGTTCCGCCCGAACCGCTGTTCGACACCAGCGAGATGAGCGACGCCGCCGGCGGGTCCGACGCGCCCGACGTGGTCGGCACGCCGATGCGCTCGACGCCGGGGCTGACCAGCACCGGCGACGTCGACGACCCGGTTTCGGGCAGCGGCAATCCAGGGTTGATGGAAACACCCCCGACCAATGAGGAGAAGCAGCAATGACCCGCGCTCTCCAGTTCCTGCTGCTGGCCAGCGTGGCGCTTCCGGCCGGTGCGGCCGAACCACCGCTGTCGATCAGGTCGAGCTTCCGGCTGGGCGACTCAGGCGTGCTGTGCACGGCCCAGGTGCGGCCGTCCGACCCGCGCCTGACCGGCATGTTCGATCGCGGCTACCAGCTGACCTGCCGCGACGCGGCAGGACCGATCGGAAGCCTGCTGGCGGTCCGCCGCGCCATCGACCCGGCGACCGAGAAGAGCGTGCTGCCGACCGGGACGCTGGCCTGCAAGGCCGAGGAAACGGCGACCATCGACAATGTCGGCGGGGTCCGCGCGTTGACCTGCCGTGACCAGGCGGCGGGGATCGATTATCGCCGCTACGCCATCCAGCGCGGCAAGACATCCTATCTGGTCGAAGGCCTGGCCGGATACGATCCGGCGCTGAAGCTGGCGCTGGCATCGGTGGTGACCGACCGGATGCAGAAGGGCGCGATCCAGGTCGCGACGACCGAGGTCAGCGACCCGGCGGCGTTCGCCCGGGTCCAGGCCGGTTCGCTCGATCCGGCAGGCGTGCGGGCGGAGGCCTATGTCCGCAACAACGCCGGGCGGTTCGCGGAAAGTGCCGAGTTCTTCGAGAGCCTGGCATCGCGCGACGGCAATGACGCCGGCGCGCTGGGCGAAGCGCTCGCCAACCAGGGTCTGCAACAGTCGAACCTCGGCAATTTCGCCGCCGCCGACCGGTTGCTGGCGCGGGCCGGAGCGACCAGCCCAAGCGGTGACGGCGTGCTGCAGCGGCTGATCCGCAATTATCGCGCGCTCAACCAGTTGAACCAGGGCCGCTCCGCCGACGCGCTGACGGCGCTTGCGGCGCAAGTCGCGAAAGTCGCCGAAGTCGAGGATTCGGAACGGATCCGCGAAGGGCTGATCACGCCGCCGCTGAGCCTGGCGATCAACCGCGACAGCGCCAGCAGCCAGCAGCTGGCCGACGTCACCAGTTCGCTGACGCCGGCCGAACGCGCGGCGATCCTCGATGCGCAGGCGACCGAGCTTAGCGGCATCGCGCTACGCCAGCAGAAGGAGCTTGACGAGGCCGATGCGAAGATGGCCGCGGCGCGCGGCGCGATCCTGGCGGTGCGCGGGGGCAAGGTGCAGTCGGCGCGCTGGCTGCTCAGCGAGATCGATGTCGAGCGGGCGCTGGTGGCGGAAGCCCGTGGTGACCGTTCGGGCGCGACCGGTGCATTCGACGCGGCCATTGCCTCATTGCGCGACAACTTCCCCGACAGCCCGGCATTGCTGTCGGCCAAGGCGCGCAAGGCCGGCTACCTGGTCCGGTCGGGTGACGCGGCCGGCGGCCGTGCCCTGTTCGATGAGGTGGTCGCCAGCGGCGCCACCACGGCGGACAGCGCCATTGCTCTGAGGAATTTGCTCGGCCCCCATTTCGACCTGCTGGCCCGCGAAGGATCGGCCGAGGCGGCGGCGGCGATGTTCCGGGCGGCGCAGCTGCTCCAGCGGCCCGGCGTGGCGCAGACCCAGGCGATCCTCGCCCGCCAATATTCGGCCGGCAATGACGAGGGCAGCGCGCTGTTCCGGCTGGCGGTGGCGCGGACCCGCGAAATCGTCCGGCAGGACGCAGAGATCAAGCGGCTGGAAGGGTTGCCGGCCCGCACCGCCTCGCAGGACCTGGCCATCGTCAACGGCAAGGCGAGCCTCGAGGCGCTGAAGACCGAGCAGGTCAAGCTGCAGGACCAGCTCAACGCTTTCCCTCGCTACAAGGTGCTGAGCCCGCAGACGGTAGAGCTGAGCGAGCTGCAGGCCGCGCTGAGGCCGGGCGAGGGCTATTACAAGCTGATGGTGGTCGGCGACGCGCTCTATGCGATCAGCGCAGGCCAGGGATCGGCGCGGCCGTTCAAGCTGGCGACCGGCGCCGGCGCGATGGCGGCGGACGTTACCGCGCTCCGCAACAGCATCGTCCGGATCGAGAATGGCGAAGCGGTGACCGAGCCGTTCGACCTGAAGCGGGCGCGGGCGATGTATTTGACCCTGTTCGGGCCGGTCGACGCCGAAGTGAAGGGTTTGAAGCATCTGATCTTCGAGCCCGACGGGCCGATGCTGCAGCTGCCGCCCTACCTGCTGCCCGCCAGCCAGGCCGGGGTCGATGCCTATGCTACGCGCTCGGCCAAGGCCGACGCCGATCCGTTCGATTTCACCGGGGTCGATTGGCTTGGCCGCGGCCGCGAGGTTTCGATTTCGGTCGGACCGCGCAGCTTCCTCGACATGCGGGCGATTTCGCCAAGCCATGCGCGCCAGGCCTATCTTGGCCTGGGAGAGAATGCGGTCGCGCTGACCCGGCCGATGGCCGCGGTGGCCGACGAATGCGACTGGCCGATCGCCATGTGGCAGCAGCCGATTTCATCAGCCGAGCTCCGAATGGGCGAGGCGCGATTCGGCCCGGCCCAGAGCCGCGTGGTGACCGGCGCGGCCTTCAATGACGAGGCGCTGCTGCAACCGAGCGAAGGTCTCGACCAGTATCGGGTGTTGCATTTCGCCACCCATGGACTGGTCACGGCGCCGCGGCCCGATTGCCCGGCACGGCCGGCGCTGGTCACCAGCTTCGCGCCCGACGGATCGGACGGATTGCTGAGCTTCCGCGAAATTTTCGACCTCAAGCTCGATGCCGATGTGGTGATCCTGTCGGCCTGCGATACGGCCGGGTCGGCCACTGCCGCGGTCAGCCGCGAGGCGGGCGTGGCCACCGGCGGCAATTATGCGCTGGACGGGCTGGTCCGCGCCTTCGTCGGCGCCGGCGCACGGTCGGTCGTCGCCAGCCACTGGCAGGTGCCGGACGAGTTCGACGCGACCAAGCGGCTGATCGGCGGCATGGTCAATGCCCCGCCGGGACAGCCGCTGGCTTTGGCGCTCGAGCAGGCCCAGGAGAAATTGATGGACGATCCCAAGACGTCGCATCCCTTCTACTGGGCGGCGTTCATCATCCTCGGTGACGGATCGAAGCCGCTAGTCCCGGCGACCGCGGTGGCGGCGACCAAGGGCCAGCCGGCCGGACGCTAGCCGCCGCATTGCCGCAGCCGACATAATCGCTAGGCTCCCGTGGCGGA
>NZ_JAHFPY010000011.1:40000-41220 GCF_023266535.1 Sphingomonas sp.
GGTTGATGTCTTTTCCTCCGGGTACTGAGATGTTTCAGTTCCCCGGGTTCGCTTCACTAAGCCTATGTATTCAGCCTAGAGATATCCTTCCTATTTAACCCCGACCCTGATTGCTCAGGAGCGAGATTAAATAGTGAGGATGGGTTTCCCCATTCGGAAATCTGCGGGTCAAAGGTTGCTCACACCTCACCGCAGCTTATCGCAGCGTGCCACGTCCTTCATCGCCTGTGTATGCCAAGGCATCCACCAATTGCCCTTACCTCACGCTTGAGAATCCACACCACCATCGACAATCCTGCTTGCATGACAGGCGCCGATATCCGGTGGTCTGGTTTATACAGATCTGTCCAACGCCAGGGAGGACAGATCCGCTCAGCTAGATAATCAATTTATATGTAATCAGACCGCTGTTCCGATCGCATCAGCACGCATGAAGCGTGCCGCTGCGGCGGCTCAGCTGCCTAACCACGGCATCGATTTCTAGAACCCATTCACAATGTCAAAGACGAGGCATCAGCCTCTACCGCGGCGAACCGCGGATCCGGTTTTCTTCATCTCTGGAACTGAGCAGCGCAGTCATGCCGGGGGCATGACGAGCAGCAGAAGCATCGCACCGATCGACGTGCTCGACCGTGCCCCGCACGGTCTGTGCGCGAGGATGGTGGAGCCTATCGGGATCGAACCGATGACCTCAAGCTTGCAAAGCTAGCGCTCTCCCAACTGAGCTAAGGCCCCATTGGCTATGCCGTTGCGATGGTGGGCCGAGAAGGAGTTGAACCTTCGACCTCACGCTTATCAGGCGTGCGCTCTAACCACCTGAGCTACCGGCCCCATCATCGCCTGCCGGCCATATAGGCCGCGGGCGGCGTGAGCCAGCTCAGGCTGCACTCCCCGATGGGGAGCGTTTCCAGGATGAAGGGACATGAGGACGGCGGCAATGTTCTTTGGACAGGAGGAAGAGTGCGTGAGCAGCTCTATCCGCCATGATCCTTAGAAAGGAGGTGATCCAGCCGCAGGTTCCCCTACGGCTACCTTGTTACGACTTCACCCCAGTCGCTGATCCCACCGTGGTCAGCTGCCTCCTTGCGGTTAGCGCACTGCCTTCGGGTGAAACCAACTCCCATGGTGTGACGGGCGGTGTGTACAAGGCCTGGGAACGTATTCACCGCGGCATGCTGATCCGCGATTACTAGCGATTCCGCCTTCATGCTCTCGAGTTG
>NZ_JAHFPY010000012.1 GCF_023266535.1 Sphingomonas sp.
GCCGATCGTCGGTAGCCCTGCCGAAATCAGCGTCAGCCAATGCTGCCATTTGTCGATCCAGCCCGGCGCCCAGGCGAGCGCGGCGATGGTCCCGGCTGAGGCAATCATGGTTGTCCAGAAGGCCGCCGCGCTGATCTTTTCCAGCCGGTGGTCGAGCAGCATCACCTGGCGGCTGCTGGCCCGGTGATAGGCGACCTGCGGGTCGACCTCGTGGATCGCGATCGATTCCGCCAGCGCCGGGACATTGTCGACGCTGATCTTGCCGCCGGGGAGCCCGGTCGCCCGCCACACCGCCGCGGCATACCATTCGACCCAGCGCCGCGGCACCGGATTGGTGTCGGTCCCGGGCGGGTCGGGCGCGGCAATCGCCAATAGCTTGAGGCTCCGCAGCGGCCTGAGGCGCTCGGCCAGCTGGCGATAGTCGAGCCAGCGGCGGTGCCATTCATGGGCCACGCCGAAGCGCGTGTTGAGGATGATCACCAGCGCCAGGACGAATTCGATCGCCGCCAGCACCAGTTTCGATCCCGGCAGCAGGAATCCTGCCAGGCCGATGATCACGGCGATCGCCGCCAGCACGAAATTCAAGACATGCCCGCTGCGGTAATTCTGCGCGAAATGGGTGGCGAGTTCGCCGGTCCAGCCATGGGACTCTCCCAGCAGGTCGAGCGGCAGGCTGACTCCGTGCCGGCCGGCACATCCTTCGCGATAGCGCCGCCAATCGGCCTCGCGCAGCGCCGCCGCCTCGGTCGTCTGGAAGTCCTTGGCCCCGAACCGGCTGATCCCGGCGGTCGCCAGCAGCAACGGATATTCGACCCGCGCCCGGTATCGCCGCGGCCGTTCGTTGCAGAATTTGGTGAGGTAGGCGCGCTCGCGCTCGTCGGCGGGTGGACTCAAAAGCCGCGCCAGCAGTTCCGACAGGTGCCGCTGGTCGAACGGCCGGCGGTCGATATCGTCGCTATGCATGGTTACGACCGCGGGGTCGTAAGCGCTCCACAGCAGGGTCACCGGCCGCGCCGGATCGACGGGCACATGGACGATCGGGATGCCCCGGCCGAGCGCGAACTCGACCACTTCGCCGGTCCCGCCGCGCCCGCGCGGGACCTGCCCGTCCCACACCGCAATCAGCACATCGCTATGCGCAATCGTCGCGCGGCCGGCCATGACATAGGCCTCCAGCGGATCGTCCTGCCTGCCGGGCAATTCGATCAGGCAGCTGGCGGCGTCGGCCAGTCGGTCGAAATCGGCCTTGAACGGCTCCGAAATCTCGGCCCGGGTCTGTTCGCGCGGGAAGGGCAGGACGACCTGCAGCCCATAGCCATTGGCGATGGCGGCATCGGCGGCAAACTGGTCGGCGCCGTCGGCCAGCGGTGAGACCATCATCAGCTGCGGCGGCAGCGGCGCGAACCAGTCCCGGCTGGCGGCGAACTGCTCCAGCGCGGCGGCAGTGATCGCGCCGACCGCATCGGTGATGCGGTCCGCCACCGCCTGCGCCTGGTCGCCGAGCCCGCCCGCCCGATGGCCGGTGATCCCCAGGCTGAAGGCGAAGGGCGGGCGCGGGGGCGAGCAGGACCGCTGGTGGACGCTTTCCCCCGGTTCGAGATCCGCGACTGGTTTCAGCTCATCCCCCGTACATGCTGGTGTAGAGGATAGCGCCAAATGCCGCCACGCCAATGCCAATGGTCGCAGCTTCTGCCAGGCTGATCCCGCCGCCACCGCCATTCTGGTTGTTCATGATCGGGTCGTAGTCGTGGCCGTTACCCGATGAATCGACCATCCGCAGGGCGAAATACATCTCCTCGATCTTGGCATTGTAGTTGATGACGGTCAGCTCCGTGGCATCGGGGGAAATGAATATGGGCTCGACGACGCCCGGCATCGCGGCGCCGGCCGGATTGGTCGGACAGCCCATTGCAATCGGCTGAATCCAGAACGGTGAATCCGCCAGCACGCTGGTTATCGGCCGGAAGCGCAGGCCAAGATTGGTCTTGTCGTCCAGGACGAAGGTGATGAAGTGGTAGTCGCCGCTATTGTCGTTGCTGACGTCGACTTTGGTAATGCCGCTGAAGTCGACGACGCCGCTCTTCATCTTGGCCTTAAAGCCGACGGCCCTGGTTTTCACTTTGGTCATATTTGCCTCCTCCGCTGTCCGCGCCCCTGTTGTTGATCCTAGATGCTTGCCCGGTTGCTGAGCGAACGGCGATAGCCTTTGGCCGCCAGCTCGGCGGCGATCCTCGACCCCTCGGCCCGCTCGCCGATGCCGCGCAGCAATTCGCCGCGCGCTGCCATCTGCACCGGTGTTTCGGCGATGCCTTTCGGCCAGGCAGCCAGCCCCGCCTTCCACGCGCCAACCGCCCCGGCGCGATCACCCGTACGATACAGCATATCGCCGACCAGCTTTTGCGCCTGCGCGACCGCAAATGGATCGCTTGAACTGTCGACTGACCGGACGCCCGCCAGCACCTGGTTGGCCAGCGCCAGCGCTTCGCCTTTCGACCCGCCATTCGCGGCCAGTTCCGCCTTGACCCTGAGGCAGCTGAGCCCGGCATCGCGCCAGGCGACCACCGTCGGGTCGCGGGCGATCAGGCCGTCGGCAATGCCGCAGCCCTCATCGGTTGCCACTCGGGCCTCGGCCAGCTTGCCGGAGCGAAGCATGATCTGCGCCTGGTCGAGCAGGGCACTGGAGCTTTGCGTCGCCCATTCGGTGTTGCTCGGTTCCAGCGCAACCAGCCGCCGGCCAATGCCGACGGCTGCTTCGGCATGACTCAGGGCCAGCGCCGTGTCGCCGCGCCGGAAGCGGTAATGGGCCAGCTGGCGATTGGCGATCATCGCCTTTTCCTCGAGTGCGGCATCGGGCCGGTCGACCGCCAGGTAGGGCGCCAGCAGCGACAATTGCCGTTCGCGCTGCTGGATGGCGAGGTCGAGCTGGCCGGCGCCGTCGAGCGCCTGGGCGTAAAAGGCCAGCGCCTCCATCTGCAGCTTGCGATAGTCGAGGTTGGCGGGCTCGGCCGAGGTCAGCCGGTCGGTCGCGGCGACCGAGGCGCGGAAGGTCTGCGCGGCTTCGGCGTAACGCGCCTGCCGCACCTCGACATTGCCGAGGTTGATCGCCGAATAGACGCCCTCCAACTGGTATTTGGGATTGTCGGGCTGCTTGGCCATCATCCGCTCGGCCAGCCGGCGATATTCGCTGAACCGCTTAGCGGCGTCGTCGACCTGCCCGCGGTTCATGGCGATGGTGCCGATGTAGAAAACGCTCTGCGCATGGTCGAACATGCGGTCCGGATCGTCGGCATGGCGGCGAAGCGCCTCGGCGGTGCCGGCATAGGCCTCGCGATAGCGGCGCAGCGCTCCGTCCATGTCGCCGCGCTGGGTGGCGATCTCGCCCATCAGGGTCAGCGCCTTCCACTGCTGGGCGAGCGCCTCGTCCGACAGTTGCGACTTGTCCTGTTTTTCGAAGTAAGCGAGCGCGCGCGATCCGACCGCGTCGAGCACGTCCAGCCGCCCGACCGGTTCGAGCTTCTGGCGCAAATCGCCGAGCATGAAACCGATCAGCCCCTCGGCTTCGCGCCGCTGGTCGCGTGCCTGGTCGCGCGCGTCGATCGCGGTGTAGGCGAGCCCGCTGGTGAACAGCATGCCCAGCACCGACGCGGCGGTGATCGCGTACAGCCGGCGGTGCCGCCGCTGCGCCTCGCGCTGGGCAAGGTCGTCGAGCCCGACCCCGATCATCCCCGCGGCGAGCTTGAGCAGCCCCATCTTGCGGCCGTCGCCCTGTTCGCGAAGGTCGGCGGCAATCGGCTCGGCGCGCTGGGCGGTCGGTTTTCCGCGCCGGTCGAAATGGACGCGCAGCGCGGACGGGAAGCATTCCTCGGCCGCGCAATCGGGATCGTCGCTGGCGAAGGGCGCGCCGTCGATGATCGCGGCCAGGATCCGGTCCTCGCGGTGCAGCCGCTTGAAGCATGCGATTTCCTTATCGATCCATTTGGAGCGCGCTGCAGCCGGCGAGCAGAGCACCACCAGGAAGCGCGATCCGGCGATGGCCTCCTCGATTTCCTCGGTAAGGTCGGATGCGGCGGCCAGTTCCTGGCGGTCGCGGAAGATCGGCGCCAGCCGCTTGGGCACCGGGCCATGCTCGGTCAGCTTGCCGATCAGCCGCGGCGGGACGCGGAATTCCTCGAGCGCCTCATGCAGCCAGTCGGCGATGGCCGTGTCCTGGTGGCTGTAGCTCAAAAAAGCCATGTAGCGCCGGTCGGGCGCAACGCGGCGCGCGCGGAATGCTGCCCCACGGATGGTACGCGCCAGTTGGGCAAGCTCGGCCATTCAGCCACCCCGCCAGTTACCCTTTTGCGACGCCCCCATAACATGGGGCGTAAACGACGGCGAATCCCCGTTTTCCTTGGCCCGGGGCGTCGGCGCGACTATATGGCCGCCATGTCCTCAATTCGCCCGTGGCGCGACATATCGCGCCGCCAGTCCCGCCAGATCATGGTCGGCAGTGTTGCCGTCGGCGGCGACGCGCCGGTCACCGTCCAGACCATGACCAACACGCCGACCTCCGACGCCAAGGCGACGATCGACCAGATCCGCCGCTGCGAGGAAGCCGGAGTGGACATCATCCGCGTCTCCTGCCCCGACGTCGAAAGCACCGCGGCGCTGAAGGAAATCGTCCGCGCGGCGAGTGTGCCGATCGTCGCCGACATCCACTTCCACTACAAGCGCGCGCTCGAGGCCGCCGGCGCCGGCGCCGCTTGCCTCCGCATCAATCCTGGCAACATCGGCTCGGAAGAGCGCGTGCGCGAGGTGATCAGCGCCGCCAAGGCCAATGGCTGCGCGATCCGCATCGGCGTCAACGCCGGCAGCCTCGAAAAGGATTTGCTCGAAAAATATGGCGAGCCCTGCCCCGAGGCGCTGGTCGAAAGCGCGCTCGACCATATCAGGATCCTCGAGGACCATGATTTCCGCCAATATAAGGTGGCGGTGAAGGCGTCGGACGTGTTCCTCGCCGTTGCCGCCTACCAGCAGCTCGCCGACCAGGTCGATTGTCCGCTCCACCTTGGCGTGACCGAGGCGGGCGGGCTGATCGGCGGGACCGTCAAATCCGCTTTAGGCATCGGTTCGCTGCTGTGGGCCGGGATCGGCGACACCATCCGCGTTTCGCTCTCGGCCGAGCCGGAAGAGGAAGTGCGGGTCGGCTACGAAATCCTGAAGTCGCTCGGCATCCGCAACCGCGGGGTGCGCGTCGTCTCATGCCCCAGCTGTGCGCGGCAGGGCTTCGACGTCATCCGTACGGTCGAAAAGCTCGAGGAGCGACTGCAGCACATCAAGACGCCGATGTCGCTCTCGGTGCTCGGCTGCGTCGTCAACGGGCCGGGCGAGGCACGCGAAACCGACATCGGCATCACCGGCGGCGGCCAGGGCAAGCATATGGTCTATCTGTCGGGCGTGACCGACCACCATGTCCAGGACGCCGACATGATCGATCATATCGTCAAGCTGGTCGAGCAGAAGGCGGCGGAGATCGAAGCCTCTACCGCAGCCGCGGCGGAAGCCGCCGAATAGGCGTTCAACCCCTCTTTACCTTCCTCGCCTAAGCTTCGCGCCATGTGGCGAATGGCGATCCTGATCATATTCGCGGCGACGATGGTCGGCGCGCTGATGCCGTCGTTCGAGCCGACCGCGCCGGCGATCGACGAGCGCGAGCGAGTGATCCAGGTCGATTCCATGGAGGAACGCGGGTCCTTCGAACCCTCGAACGATGCCGGGACCGGCACGGTCACGCTGGAGCGCTCGTCCGACGGTCATTTCTACGCCGATGCCCAGGTCAATGCCGCGACCATTCACTTTCTGGTCGACACCGGCGCCACCGGAATCGCGCTTTCGACCGACGATGCGCGGCGGGCCGGGCTGGCGTTCGATGCCGCTGGTTTCGAGCAGGTCGGCACCGGCGCGTCGGGCGCGGTGATGGGCCATTGGGTCGAATTGAACCGCGTCCAGCTGGGACTGAAAACCGTCACGGGCACGCCGGCGGTGATCCTCGAAGGCGGCGACCGCTCGCTGCTCGGCCAGAGCTTCCTCAGCAAGTTTGGCTCGGTCGAAATCCACGGCAATATGATGGTGCTTCGTTAGGGCCCGAACCGGGGGTGGATTGAGCCGCCGCATCGGCTAAAGGCGGGGCCGATGAGCGCCCCGCACAGCCCGGTCCCTGCCTATGCCGCCGCGGTCCTCGGCATCGCGCTCTTTTCGATCATGGACATGGTGATGAAGGGGCTGACGCTGGCGATCGGCACCTTTCCGACTCTGATGTGGCGATCGATGGTCGGCATCGCCCTGGCCGCCATCCCGTTCCTGATCGCCCGCAATCCCTGGCCGCGCGGCGTGGCGCTCCGCCTGCACCTGCTCAGGGGCACGATGATGGTGCCGATGGCGGTCTTCTTCTTCTGGGGCCTGGCGCGGGTGCCGATGGCCCAGGCGGTGGCGCTGACCTTCATCGCCCCGCTGCTCGCGCTGGTGCTGGCGGCGGTGATCCTCAAGGAACCGATCGGCAAGCGCACCGTCAGCGGCTCGCTCGCCGCCTTCGCCGGCGTCATCATCATCTTCATCGGCCAGGCCCAGGCCGACCTTGGCCAAACTGCCCTAATGGGCAGCTTCGCCATCCTTGCTTCGGCGGTGATCTACGCCTTCAACATCATCGTCATGCGCCGCCAGGCGCAGCATGCCGGCCCGATCGAAATCGCCTTCTTCCAGAATCTGGTGATCGGCGGGACCTTGCTGCTGTGGGCGGCGGTCAGTTCATGGCCGCCATTGCCGACTGGCCATTGGGCCGAGCTGGTGCTCGCCGCTGGCCTCGCGATCGGCTCGCTGATGCTCTTGGGCTGGGGCTATGCCAGGGCCGGCGCCGCCTATCTCTCGACCACCGAATATACCGCCTTCCTGTGGGCGATGCTGCTCGGCTGGCTGCGGTTTGGCGAGCATGTCTCGCTGTTCACTTTGGTCGGCGCCAGCCTGATCGTCGCCGGTTGCCTGATCGCTGCCCGCACCCGCAAGGTCGACCATCCGGCGCTCGAAGCGACCGCCTAACTCAACCCGTCAATATGCTGATCGCCATGGCCAACACGCCGGTGTTGAAGATGAAGGCTTCCAGGCAGTGGATGATGACGATCCGCCGCACTGCCGGCGAAGTGACCATCACGTCGGAGGTCTGCAGCGCCACCCCAAGCGTGAAGGCAAAATAGACGAAGTCGCTATAGTCGGGTTCCGGCCGCTCCCCCGGAAATTCCAGCCCGCCCCGGTCCTTCCTGGCAACGTCGCTGGAATAATAGAGGTGGGCGTAATGGAGCGTGTAGACCATGTTGGTCCCGATCCACGCCATGGCCAGCGTCACCACGATCAGCAGCTTGTCGGTGAAGGTCGGGCCGGTCTGTTTGACCAATTCGCCGGCAATGGTGACCAGGATCACCAGCGACACGACGATCGACGCGATCAGCAGGGTCAGGCGGTTGGCGTCATTTTCGCGTGCCGCCTGGCGCATTGCGTCGGCGTGATACCGAAACAGGGGAATGCACATCAGCAGGAAGACAGCGGCCGCAACATCGAAGCTGATCATGATGGCCAGGGCGCGCTCCATATGGGCTTGGCCGTATGCGATGCCCGCGAACAGTATCACGAAGAAGGCGATGAACTTGGGCGGGGCGAGGCGATTGCCGATGGTGCGCGGCGCTGTCATGAGGCGGCAGGATAATCGAAAGGCGCGGCCGGTCCAGCCGCTTGGATTTGGAGGTGCGGCATGGCCTGGTTCTGGCTGATTCTGGGGGGCCTGTTCGAAGTCGGCTTCACCACCTCGCTGCGGTTCGTCGAGGGCTTCCGCAATGTCCCCTGGACGCTCGCCTTCCTGGTGTCGGTCGCGATCAGCATGGCGCTGCTCGAACTGGCCTCGCGCAATATCCCGATGGGCACTGCCTATGCCGTCTGGGGCGGGATCGGCGCGGTCGGCACGGTGATGGTCGGCATGGCCTTCTTCGACGAGCCGACCACCACGCTCCGCCTGCTGCTGATCCTTGGCATCGTCGCCTGCATCGCCGCGCTCAAGCTTAGCGCCTGACCGGTTTCTCCAGCAGCGGCGCGATTTCCGGCGCCTGCTCGATCGACGGCAGGAAGCGGGGACCGGGGAAGGGCCCGCGCGCCTGCTCATAGGCATAGCCCAAGCGCAGCAACTCCGCCTCCGACCATTTCGGGCCGATGAAGCTCAATCCCACCGGCAGGCCCTTGACCAAGCCCATCGGGACGGTGAGGTGCGGATAGCCGGCAATCGCCGCCAGATAACCCGCGCCGCCACCCGGATATTGGTCGCCATGGACCGCGTCGATCAGCCAGGCCGCCGATTCGGTCGGGCCGATCAGCGCGTCGACCTTGTTGTCCCGTAGCAACCGGTCGATGCCGTTGATGCCGGCATAGGCGATGCCCTCGTCGCGAGCCTTGATATAGTCCGGATCGCTCAGGCCCTTGGTCGCCTCGGCCTTCTCGAACAGATCCTGCCCGAACAGCGCCAGCTCGCGCGGGTCGGCCTTGTTGAAGGCGATGACGTCGGCCAGCGTCCGCGTCTTCACAGCTGGCGGGGTGGTGGCGAGATAGGCGTTGAGGCCCACCTTGAACTCGGTCAGCAGCACGGGAAGCTGCTTGGGCTCTTCCTTGGCCCCGCCCAATTCCTTGATCTCGACGATCTCGGCGCCCTGTGCGCGCAGCACCGCCAGCGCCTGGTCCAACGCCTTGTCCGTGCCGAAGCCCGAGGCGAAGCGCATCAGGCCGAGCCGCTTGCCCTTCAAGCTCGCGCCAATGAGCGCGGTGGCATAATCGACCTTGCGGCTATCCGCTTCCACCGTTGCCGGGTCGGCGGGATCGGTGCCGGCAATCGCGGTCAGCAGCTCGGCGGCCTCGCGCACGGTCCTGGTCATTGGTCCGGCGGTGTCCTGGGTGACGCTGATCGGGACGATGCGGGTGCGGCTGACCAGCCCGACGCTGGGCTTCAGGCCGACGATGCCGTTGATCGACGCGGGGCAGGTGATCGACCCGTTGGTCTCGGTGCCGATGGCATAGTTGGTGATCCCCGCCGCCACCGCTGCGCCCGACCCGGACGAGCTGCCGCACGGGTCGCGGTCGAGCGCGTAAGGGTTGCGGGTCTGGCCGCCGACCGCGCTCCAGCCGGAGATGCTGGCGTTGTCACGGATGTTGGCCCACTCGCTGAGATTGGTCTTGCCGACGATCACCATTCCCGCAGCGCGCAGGCGCGTTATCAGAGGCGCATCGCGGCCGGTGTTGTTATCCTTCAGCGCCAGGCTGCCGGCGGTGGTCGGCATTCCGGCCACCTCGATGTTGTCTTTGATCAGGATGTGCTTCCCAACCAAACGCCCGCGCATTCCAGACGCTGCTACGTTGGCCTCTTGCTCCGTCGCCGTCGGGTCGATTGCCAAGATGGCATTGGTGCGGTCGCCGGGGACCTGAGCGCCTGGAGCAAATATGGTCCAGCCTTGTCCGGCTGCGGCTGTGGTTGCCGTGACGACAAGCGAACAGGCAAACAGGGATCGGGAAATTTTCATGTTGGGCCCCTCCGACTCGGCAGCATGCGGCAGGCCGCCATTAAGTTTCAAGCGCCACCGCCACCCTTAACCAAAGTTAATGGTTTTGAGCCAAATCGGTAAATGTTCCGCCTGCGAAAAAATATTTTGTATGTTGGAACTTGGCGGCTTTCCTGACGTTTCCGCACCTTTCGTAGCGAATCGAGCACATTTTGTCGGTTAACTTTCAAGGACTTCCGTTAACCGCTTCCGTTAACGAACCAATCAAGTCATTCTACTTGGTGTTGGGTGGGAGGAATCTAGGGTCATGATTCGAGCGATAGGAGCAGCCGTCATCGGCGCCAGTTTGGCGGCCGCGACGCCCGCGTTCGCGACGAGCGCGGAAGCCGCGGCCAACCCGTCCCGGCCCGATCCGCTGCGCCCGCTGATCCTCGATCGCTCGGCTCAGCCCGTTCGCCAGAACACCGCACTTATCCTGGCTCGTCCCGCCAGCCCTGACGCGTTCGGTACGGTCGCGCTCAATGCCGGCGTGACGATGTATGACGCGCGTTTCCGGCGGGTGGCATCGACCGATGCGAGGGACCCGCTGGTAATGAGGCTGGCGGCGGGGGCCGCCAACCTCGATCCCGTGGCCAAGCTCCGGCTGGTCCAGCAGGAAATCAGTGAAAGCGTCCACTGGAGCCACGATCTCGACAATATGGGCGTCGCCGATTTCTGGGCCAACGCCGGCGAAACGCTGCGCCGCGGCACCGGCGATGCCGAGGATATCGCCATCGCCAAGATGCAGGTGCTGAAGGCCGCCGGCTTCGATCCCAAGGATCTCTATATCAGCATCGGCCGCCATTCCTCGCGCGGCGCGCACATCTTGCTGCTGGCCCGCACTGCCAGCGGCTTCTTCGCGCTCGACGACAAGGACGGCATGATCCCGGCCGCGCAAGACACCAAATTCACCCCGATCATGACCATCGGTCAGGGGATGAGCTGGGTCCATGGCCGCCGCATCAGCGGCAACCCCCGTCTCGCCAGCGCCGCAGCCCGGACTACACGGGCGAAGTAGTCCGTATCGCGCTATAAGCGCGGCATGGCGGACGATACTGATGATCTGGAGCGGTTCGTCACAGCTCAGGCTGGCGGCGTCTACGAACAGGCGCTGGCCGAGCTCGCAGCCGGCCGCAAGCACAGCCACTGGATGTGGTTCATCTTCCCCCAGCACCGCAACCTCGGCCACAGCCCGACGGCAAAATATTACGGGCTAAGCGGTATCGACGAAGCGCGCGCTTATGCCGCGCACCCGCTGCTAGGCGGGCGGCTGAGAGCCTGCTGCCGGGCGATCCTGCCCCACCTGGCAATTGACAAGCCGGAAGATATTCTCGGCCCGATCGACGCGCTCAAATTGCGCTCGTCGATGCAGATCTTCGCCGCGGCGGCCCCGGACGAACCCTTGTTCGGCCAGGTCCTGGCTAGCGCATCGGCACCCTGATCAGCAGCCGGCGCAGGTGCCGGGCCACTGGCTCAGCATCAGTTCAGGCGCGCTTGCGGTCCGGCTGGACGTCGCGGTCCTTGTCATTGGCCGGCTGGGCGGGCCTGGCCGGCGAGGAAGCACTGCGCACGGCATTGAAGATGGTGAGGCTGATCATCATAAGCTCCATTGGGGGGTGTGCCCGTGGCGCATGCGAGCCGCTTGCGCTCGCCCGGTTCGATCAACCTACTGCTTTATTCGACTAACACACGTGTTGGTCATCCACCTTCGTGGGGCTCGACATAGACCAGCGCCTGCCGGCCGGATTCCAGCACCAGCTCGGCCCGTCCATAGTCGCTGCCTTCGTAAGCGTCGGTTCGCGCCAGCTCTTCGGCGGTCAGCCAATAAACCATGCCCGGGACGCGGTCGGCGGGATCGCCGGTCGGCTGAACGATGAAATGGGTCTTGGCTCCGCTGATCCGTACCGCATTGGGGTCGCGGTCGGGGACGACCGCCAGGCGATACCCGATCAGCGCATCGGGCGATCCTTCCAGTTCCCGGCCATAATTGGCCAGCTGGACCTCGCGCAGCTGCAGCGTGCCATAGGAGAAGAGGGCGATGTCAGCCTGGCTCATTGAGGCTGCTTTTCTCGCGCTTGGGAAGGTCGGGGTGAAGCGGCTCCCAGCCGATCTTGTCCTTGACCCAGATTTCGACGTCGGGCGGGTATCGGTCCGGCTCGTCGAGCGTGCCAGTGGTAATGTCCATGTGTTGCGGCCGCTCCGACCGCCGGTAGCCGACCGTGCTGCCACAGTCTTTGCAGAATAGCCAATGGATGCCGGGCGAGCTCGAATAATCTTCGGGCTCGTCGCCCAGCCACGCAAAGTCGCCACGGTCGAACACCGCCCAGGCGATGTTGGTGCCGCCGCTCGCCTTGCGGCAATCGCCGCAATGGCACAGCGTCGCAGCGACCGCTTCGCCCGTCACGCGATAGCGGATCCTGCCGCACAGGCAGCCACCCTCCGCAGCTTCGTTCATACGTTGGCCGGATAAACGGGATTGGCCGACAGCTCGCCAACCACAGTAGTCCATTCACGGACATGCCAACGCGCAACGAGCCCATTCAACACATAGGGATCGGCGCGGGCGAATTCCTCGGCCACGCTCTTGTCGTCGCCGACGAACGCCAGGACGGCGCCATCGACCGGGTCGGCCAGCGGGCCGGCGATCAGCAGGTCACCCCGATCGGCCGCCGCCCAGGCGTAGGTCAGATGCTCGGCCCGAAACTGCGGCCGGCGCTCGAGATAATCGGGCGCGCCTTCGTAAAAGAGTAGGAAGTGCTTCATATGCCATGCCTTTCGCTGGCCCGCTCTTAGCCTCTCCGCGCTGGCCGCGCGAACCATGGTTCGTCGGGCCAAGTCAAAAGCCACGCTTATTCCCGACTGATCTAGATTGATGCAGCGGCGCAACGGTTGCGGTCTTCGCAAGCCATTGCGGGGAATGTCGAATAGTGACAAATTGTTTGCAGGGCCTTCACCATAACGAGGGAGGCGACTGTTTGGGGGGACGCGTTGCTGCCCGTTCGGCTCGTGCTCTTGGTGCTTGAAGGTCCGCGCGAAGGCGAGAACGACTTTCTGGAGTTCCCGTCGATCGAGGATGCCGTGTCCTATGGCCGCGAGCTTTGCGGCGGCCGGCGCTTCCAGCTTGAAGCGATCGAGGACGGCCATGGTAGGTCCGTCATCTCCTACGATTATCTGAACGAGCTTTGCCGGACAGCCGAAGCTTTTCCCCAACGCCGCTACGCGTAAGCAGAGTGCCGCCGAGCGCAGGTGAGAGATTGCAAAGCAATCGTGGCCAGCGCGTAGAGACGGTGCGACACGGACGGCCTGCGCGCGTTAGCGCGGCAGGACCGACGGCGCAGATTCACTCCGCGCCGGCTGCATCCACCTCGGCTTGGCCCGCCGGGCGCCTGATTACGCCGAACACAATCACCGACAATCCCAGCGCCACCAGCGTCGCCGCGGCAAGGAAGGCGGCGCCGGCGAAGCCCTGCTCGGCGCCGGCGGCCAGCGTCTGGGTCATCAGCAGCGGTCCAACGATCGCCCCGACGCTGGAGACCGAGGCCATCCCGCCCTGCAGCGCGCCCTGGTTGGAGGCGTCGGTCATCTGCGACAGCAAGGCGTTGGTCGACGGATAGACGAGGCCCTGCAACGCGCTGAAGAAGATGATCGGATAGACCATCCAGCCGATCGGCACGAAGGCGTAGAGGGCGAAGCTGGTGCCCCCGACCAGCATGCCGATGACGATTGCGCGCTCCTCGCCGAACCTGGCCACGGCGCGGCCGGTGATCAGCGCCTGGGCGATGGCCATCGACAGGCCTGCGGCGGCCAGCGACCAGCCGATCTGGGCCGGGGTCCAGTCGAACTTGAGCGAGGCCCAGAAGGCCCAGGTCGAGGGATAGACCTGGTGCGCGACCTGCCACAGCAGCGAGGCGAGGATCAGCAGCACCGCCCGCGACTGGTGGAGCAGGGGCGCGAAGGTGCCGAACGCATTGGCCCGCCGCCAGTCGAACCTGCGCCGGTCTTCGGTCTTCAGCGTTTCCGGCAGGCTGGTGAGGATCCACAAAAAGTTGAGGCCGGTCAGCGCGGCGGCGGCGATGAACGGCGCACGCGTGCCAAACCCGGCCAGCAGCCCGCCCAGCGCCGGCCCGAGGATAAATCCGCCGCCGAACGCCGCGCCCATCAGCCCGAACACTTTCGCCCGCTCCTCCGGCTTGGTGACGTCGGCCAGCACGGCATTGGCCGGGCCATAGGTCGCGCCGGCGATCCCCGCGACCAGCCGGCCGAGGAACAGCCAGCCGATGGTCGGTGCCGCCGCCATCAGCGCATAGTCGATGGTGAAGGCGAGGGCGCACAGCAGCAGCACCGGGCGCCGGCCGAAGCGGTCGCCGAGGTTGCCCATGATCGGCCCTGCCAAAAACTGCATCAGCGCATAGGCGACCAGCATATAGCCGGCGATGCGGGTCGCTTCGGCCATCGGCACATGCGCCAGATGGACCACCAGGCTGGGCAGGACCGGCAGGACGATGCCGAAGCCGATCGCGTCGAGCAGCAGTACGGTGAGGACGATCGGCACGGCGCGATGGCGGCGGGTCATGACGTCGAGGCTTCACCAAATCGTGCCGCCAATCAAGGCGAGCAAAGTTAGTCGGAAATTAGCCTTGTATTAAGGAGAGCGGCGCAGACTTCCCCGCGCACAAAAGCGGAGGAAGTTATGGGAGCGCCCGAGTCGGGCATGAAGGCGGGCGACCAGCCTACCGCGGAAACGCTGCTGACGGCGTTCCGGACCATCAAGGACGACGATCGCGCGCGGCACGCTGCCGTGCTTGACTATTGGCTGTCGATCCGCGCCGACAAGGAATTCCCGCCGCTGCACGACCTCGATCCGCTCGAAATCTCCGACGCGGCATCGCATTCGATCCTGTTCGAGCTATTGAGCGGCGGCCAGGACGCGGAAATCCGCCATCTCGGCGACGGCCTGGAAAAGGAGATCACGGTCAAGCGGCTGATCGACGCGCCGAGCCCGTCGCTGGCGTCGAGCATCGCCCGCAAGCTGCCGATCGTCGGCATTTCGCGCGATTTCCTGTCGTTCGAGGACAATTTCACCAACGCCGACGGGCTGACCCGCTGCTGGATCACGCTGCTGCCGCTGTCGAGCTGCGGCTCGTGGGTCGATTATGTCTATGCCTTCGTCAGCCTCGACAAGGGATCGGTCAAGGCGGCCAAGCCGGTCGCCGAACCGGAACCGGAGGTAGTGGAAGAAACCGCGGTCGAGGAACCAGTGACCGAGGAAGCGGTCGTGGTCGAGGAATCCGTCGCTGTCGAAGAGCCTGAAACCGAGACTGAAGCGGTCAAGGAAGAAGCTCCAGAAGCAGTCGAAGAAGCAACTGTCGAGGCCGAACCCGAACCCGAACCGGTCGCGGAGATCGAACCCGAACCGGAACCCGAACCCGATCCGGTCGCCGAGGTTGAGCCTGAGCCGGTCGCCGAGGTTGAGCCCGAACCGGTCGCCATCGTCGATCCTGAGCCGGTCGCCGAGGTTGAGCCCGAGCCCGAGCCCGAACCGCTGCCCGAACCGGAAGCGGTCGAGGAAACGCCGCCCGCCAAGAGCGCGGGCTTCTCCAAGATCCTCGACGGCCTGTCGCAGCTGACCGGCTTCTATGGCCAGGGCGTCAAGGTCGACGAGCCGGTGGTCGAGGTCGATCTGCCGGAGGCCGAACCGCTCGCGGCCGTCGAACCGGTCGAACCCGTCGCTATGGAGCCAGCGGAAGAACCGCTCGAGCTTGAGGAAGTCGCCGCCGCGCCCGAACCCGAGCCCGCGCCCGCGCCCGCGCCCGCGCCGGTCGCCGAAGCCGCGCCCGAACCCGAACCGCTTGAACTCGAAGAAGCAGCCGTCGCCCCAGCGTTGGAGGGAACATTGCAAAGCAAACTCGCCGAAGTGCAGGCCAAGGCCGACGAGGCCCGCGAAGCCCAGGTCCGCGCCACCGCGGCGCTCCATGAAGGGCTCAGCGCCGCCTATGATTTCGCGCTCGATGCCGAAACCGCGCCGGAGGAATATCTCCGCCTGGTCGAGGCGCAGGGCCTCAAGATCCAGCTGCGCGCGCCGATGGCGCCGGTCGCCAAGCTGGCGTTCGACGGCATTTGCGATGCCGCCACCATCCGTCAGTTCGAGGCGGTGCTGGCCTGGGCGCTGAAGGTGGAGCTGCCGCGCGGCACGCTCCTCGAGCGGATCCAGGGCGCGGGCGGGATCCCGCAGCTGCTCGACGAATTCGCGAAAGCGGCCTGAACCGCCTGATCGATCTGGCCGCCTAGCCCTTCTTGGGCTTGCTCAGCCTCATTCCCTCGACCACCGCATTTTCGGCGCATTGGCGCGAAATGTCGGCGAGAATGGCGATATCGTCATCGGCCGCCTGCCGCGCCAGCCAGTGGGTCCGGCTGGCGATGCTGCGCAGCTCCTTGATTTCCTTTTCGGGAAGCTGGCGCTGCTGCGCCACCAGCCGCTCGAACACCGCCTCGTTGAGCGGCGTCTCGAACTCCAGGCCGATGAATTCCTCGCAATGCCAGGCGACGCGGGCGCGCTGGCTCTCCAGCCCCTCGAACACCAGCCACACCATATGATCGTCGGCGACCACGGTCGAACAGGCGATGCGGCAACCATGCGTCGACATGTCGATCACCCGCGCCGGCGCCTTGCGGTTGCCGTCGCGAAAAGTCGCGTTGAGGTGCAGCGCGGTGCGATCCGCACGCCGCCGCTCCGGCTGGAAAGGAACGGTTACGGTCATGTCCGAGTCTCCAGCCAAGGATTGTGAGCCCGAAATCATGAAGATTTGGTCACTATTTCGGATCGAAAGCCCTGAGGATCGGGCAGGGGCCTTTCTTCTTCGACGCGCAATCGCTCGCCAGCCCGGCCAGCGCATCCCGCGCTTCCCTAAGCTCGGCGATCTTGCCGTCGATCGCCGCCACCCGGCTCTGCGCCAGCTCGCGCGCCCGCGCCCGGTCGTCGGAGGCGTCGAGCGCGATCAGCTCGCCGATCTCGCTCAAGGTAAATCCCGCCGCCTGGGCCGAGCGGATGAACTTCAGCCGCTTGACGTCCGTCTCGCCATAGCGGCGGACCTCGCCCGGCGGCCGCGCCGGTTTGGGCAGCAGCCCGCGCCGCTGGTAATAGCGGACCGTTTCGACCCCCACCCCCGCGGCCTGAGCCAACCCGGAAATAGTATCCCTCATCGTGCACCGCCGAGCACAAGGGAGGCTTTGCGAAGCAAAGGGGAGCTTGTGTCGAAGAGACGGTGCCGAGCGGACGGCGGGTGGCCGCAGGCCAGCCCGACCGACGGCGCGAATTTACTTCGCGCTCCGCCTTCAAAAATAATCGCTTGATTCCGTACCATGGTACGGACCGTATAAGCCCTTTGTCCGCTCTTGGACAGAAGGAGAATCACCATGGTTTCGGTTACCCCGCTCGCGCCGCAGCGCGCCTGCACCTGCAAGCCGTGCACCTGCAAGTGCTGCAGCTGCTAGGCTGAGCACCGCCGAGCGCAGGTGAGGGATTGCCCGGCAATCTCGAGCCAGCGCGAAGAGCCAGTGCCAGCCGGCCGACCGGCCCCCGGACTCGATCCGGGGGACCGGATCGACGTCACGAAGGGAGCGTTAGCCATGCGCCAGCATGGCGAGAGCGAAGCGCCAGTGACGACCAACAACGGGCCGCATCGGTCACGCGGTGCGGCCCCTTTGTGCTGTCGCGGTCTGCGGCTATGATGGCCTCCATGTGGCGCGTCCCGCGCCGCCCGAGGGAGACCAGCCATGGCCAAGGGCCAAGTCAGGAAGAACAAGGAAGCCCGCAAGCCCAAGAAGGAAAAGCCGAAGTCCATCGCGGCCAATCCGTCGATGAAGAGCGGCCAGCGGGGCCTGGAGAATCTGAAGAACAGCTAGGCGCCACCGAGCGCAGCGACGCCGGCGCTTTGCGCCGCCGGAGCAGCGCGAAGTGCTGGCGCCAGCCGGCCGGCGGGTCGGCATGGCCGAACCCGATCGACGTCACGAAGTGAGCGTCAACTATGCGCCAGCATGGTGGGAGCGAAGCGCTAGTGACGGCCCCTCAATCGTAAATTGCATCCTCGCCGCGCCCCAGGTCGCCAACACGCAAATGGGCCTCAGTGCCGTGGTAGAAGATGGTGCCGGGCGGGACGTCTTTGGCGTAAATCGTGGCCTGGAGCGTCAGAGGCCGAGCCCGGCAAGAAGAGTATCGATCGCCTCAGCCTTTTTGCGTGCCACATCTTTACGATATTGCGCGACCAATTTGCCCCCATTGATTTGCCCCAATTGGGACTCTTGAGCTGAGCTTTGTAGTCGAACGCGGGGTCCTGAAGTTCGCCAGCGATCTCCGCATTCAGGTCTTGAGCGGTCGTCTTTGCGATTCCGGCGCAAATCGCCACGAAATCATCTAACCGCTTACTTTCAATCAGCTTTCTAAACGACGCCAATGCCGCCTGACCAAGAACTCCCTCACGTAGGATGATCGAGACGGAATATGCCAGAAGGTACTTCGTCAAAGTGTAGCTTCCGAAAGACTCGTCATCAATCTGATCAGTATGACTACGGATTTCCTGAAATAGTTTGTTGTAACCGACAATCTGCCAGCCATCGACGCTCGGCCTACTGAAGATGTCGGAGTGGAGCTCGTCCATAACCTTATACCGTTGGTGGCATGACCAAGGCTCTCCCAAATCCATCGCTAGCAGGACCAAGCCGGCGTCTTCGTTGACGATTACAGCTTAGTCATGTTCGCGCCCGTTCGCGCCAATGTAAATCTCTCCACCCTCGTCGTGGAAACGCTTGGACATCTCCTCCATGCCTTCCTGAGCGTCAGCTTCGCTGCCGGCAAACTCTCTCAGGTCCGACCGTGAACCATCCCCCGGATGGTCCTCGGACAACTTCGCCTGCTTCGCAGCGAAGTCTCGGACCTCCTGCGTAATCTTCATCGAGCAGAATTTCGGCCCGCACATCGAGCAGAAATGCGCCGTCTTCGCGCCTTCCGCCGGCAGCGTCTGGTCGTGATATTCCTCGGCCGTATCCGGGTCCAACGACAGGTTGAACTGGTCGCGCCAGCGGAACTCGAACCGCGCCTTGCTTAGCGCGTCGTCGCGCACCTTCGCCGCCGGATGCCCCTTGGCCAGGTCGGCCGCATGCGCCGCCAGCTTGTAGGTCACCACGCCCACCTTCACATCGTCGCGGTCGGGCAGGCCGAGATGCTCCTTGGGCGTGACGTAGCAAAGCATCGCCGTCCCGAACCAGCCGATCATCGCCGCGCCGATGCCGCTGGTGATATGGTCATATCCCGGCGCGATGTCGGTGGTCAGCGGCCCCAGCGTGTAGAAGGGCGCCTCGCCGCACACCTCCAGCTGCTTGTCCATATTCTCCTTGATCTTGTGCATCGGCACATGGCCGGGGCCCTCGATCATCACCTGCACATCCTGCGCCCAGGCGCGCTTGGTCAGCTCGCCCAGCGTGTAGAGCTCGGCGAACTGCGCCTCGTCATTGGCGTCGGCGATGCTGCCGGGGCGAAGGCCATCGCCCAGCGAGTAAGCGATGTCATAGGCCTTCATGATCTCGCTGATCTCGTCGAACCGCTCGTAGAGGAAGCTCTCGCGGTGATGGGCCAGGCACCATTTGGCCATGATCGATCCGCCGCGGCTGACGATACCGGTGACCCGCTTGGCGGTCAGCGGCACATAGGGCAGCCGCACGCCGGCGTGGATGGTGAAATAGTCGACGCCCTGCTCGGCCTGCTCGATCAGCGTATCGCGGAAGATTTCCCAGGTCAGGTCCTCAGCCACGCCGCCGACCTTCTCCAGCGCCTGGTAGATCGGCACGGTGCCGATCGGCACCGGCGCGTTGCGGATGATCCATTCGCGCGTGTCGTGGATGTTGCGGCCGGTCGAAAGGTCCATGACCGTGTCGGCGCCCCAGCGGATCGCCCACACCATCTTGTCGACTTCGTTGGCGACGTCGCTGGCCACCGCGCTGTTGCCGATGTTGGCGTTGATCTTGACCAGGAAATTGCGGCCGATCGCCATCGGCTCGCTTTCGGGGTGGTTGATGTTGTTGGGGATGATCGCCCGGCCGCGCGCTACCTCGTCGCGGACGAATTCAGGGGTAACGAAATCGGGGATAGCGGCGCCGAAACTTTCGCCGTCGCGCACATGATCGCGGGCCATCTCGCGGCCGAGGTTCTCCCGGATCGCGACATATTCCATCTCGGGCGTGATGATGCCGCGCCGGGCATAATGCATTTGGCTGACATTGGCGCCGGCCCGTGCCCTAAGAACTCTACGTCGCACATTGGGGAAGGGCGCGACGCCACCCGAGCGGTCGGGCCCCAGCTGGCCATTATCCTCGGGCCGGACCTCGCGCTGGGCGACTTCCTCGACATCGCCGCGACCGCGGATCCAGTCGCGGCGCAGCTCAGGCAGCCCGGCCATGATGTCGATCCGCGCCTCGGGGTCGGTGTAGGGCCCGCTGGTGTCGTACAGCGTCACCGGCGGCTCGCCGCTCGACGGCTCCAACTCCACCTGCCGCATCGCGACGCGTAGGCCATCGCGGCCTTCGACCCAGATCTTGCGGCTGCCGCGGATCGGGCCGGTGGTGACTTTCAATTCGGTGCGTGCGGGGACATCCGCCATTTGAGTTCTCCTCCCTACGCCGGTGTGAGCCGGATCAGGTTCAACGGGTCCCGGCGTCCGACGCCGATCTCAGCTGCTCAAGCAGCTCCCCAGGGAAGAGTCGTCTCTAAGCTTGGCCTGCCGGCCCGTCTACCGCGTAATCGACGGCGTGTTCTTGAAGGTCGGCTTCTTGGTCGGGCCCTGGGTCACCGCCGACGTCGCTGCGCGGTTGGCCTCGGCCGGTGTCACCGTGCCGTCGTGGTTGATGTCCATCCTGGTGAAATTGGCCAGCGTCGGGGTGCGGAACTCTTCGAGCGTGATCTCGCCGTCCTTGTTGGCGTCGAATTCGGCCATGAACGGCGCCGCGTCGGGCTGTTTGATCGTCGGCAGCTTGGCCTTCTCGTCGAATTCGGCGCGGGTAATGGTGCCGTCGCCGTTGACGTCGAGCCGGGCGAAGGCCGCGTCGCGCTCCTTCTTGATCGCATCCAATTTGGCTTCCGCGCTCTTGACCAGCCGGGCGTCGATTTCGGCCGCATCGACCTTGCCGTCATGATTGGCGTCCATGTCGGCGAAGTCGGCATCGAGCTTGCTGCTGATTTCCACCCGCGTCACCGGCTTCTCGACATCGCTCTTGTCCGCCGCCGCCTTGGCTTCGGGCTGCGCCGCCATCGCCGCCACCGGCATCGCGGCCAGCATCAGCGCGGCAAATCCTGCAAGCTTCATGTCCTATTTCCTCGAAATCGCGATTTTGGAAACCATAGCATGGTCCAATGTTCCTGCGGCAAGCCGGATTGCGGCAGGATGAACCCCCAAGGCCGATGGGTGGCTTGACGTTTCGGCGCTGGACCGCTTGGTGACGCTCGATGAGCGGGCTGACCCATCTCGACCGGCTGGAGGCCGAGAGCATTCACATCATGCGTGAGACGGTGGCCGAGGCCGCCCGTCCGGTAATGCTCTATTCGATCGGCAAGGACTCGGCGGTGATGCTGCACCTGGCGCGAAAGGCCTTCTACCCCGCGCCGCTGCCCTTCCCTTTGCTCCACGTCGATACGACCTGGAAGTTCCAGGACATGTATGCCCTCCGCGACAAGATCGGCGCCGAGCCGGGCATCGAACTGCTCGTCTACAAGAACCCCGAGGCCGAGGCGAAGGGCATCAACCCGTTCGACCATGGTCCACTCCACACCGACCTGTGGAAGACCGAAGGCCTCAGGCAGGCGCTCGACATGTACGGTTTCGACGCCGCGTTCGGCGGCGCGCGCCGCGACGAGGAAAAGAGCCGGGCCAAGGAGCGGATTTTCTCCTTCCGCACCGCCAGCCACCGCTGGGACCCGAAGCGGCAGCGCCCCGAACTCTGGTCGCTCTACAATGTCCGGAAGAATCCCGGGGAATCGATGCGGGTGTTCCCGCTGTCGAACTGGACCGAGCTCGATATCTGGACCTACATCCTGCGCGAGCGGATCGAGATCGTGCCGCTCTACCTCGCCGCGCCGCGGCCGGTGGTGGAACGCGACGGCCTGCTCATCATGGTCGACGACGACCGCTTCCGGCTGAAGGATGGCGAACAGGTCGAAACCCGCTCGGTCCGTTTCCGCACCCTCGGCTGCTACCCGCTGTCGGGCGCGATCGAGAGCGAGGCCGACACCATCGAGCAGGTAGTCCAGGAAATGCTGCTTGCTACCACCAGCGAGCGGCAGGGGCGGATCATCGACCGCGACGCCGGCGACGGCTCGATGGAGAAGAAGAAGCAGGAGGGGTACTTCTGATGGCCCTCCCCCACGCTGACGAGCGCGACCTCATCGCGACCGACATTTCCGCTTATTTGGCCAAGCAAACGTCGAAGGAATTGCTGCGATTCATCACCTGCGGCAGCGTCGATGACGGCAAATCGACCCTGATTGGCCGCCTTTTGTACGAAACCAGGCAGATTTTCGACGACCAGATGGCGGCGCTGGAGGCCGACAGCAAGCGCGTCGGGACGCAGGGCTCAAACATCGATTTCGCGCTCCTCGTCGACGGCCTCACCGCCGAGCGCGAGCAGGGCATCACCATCGACGTCGCCTATCGCTTCTTCGCCACCGCCAAGCGGAAGTTCATTGTCGCCGATACGCCCGGCCACGAGCAATATACCCGCAACATGGTGACCGGCGCCTCGACCGCCGACCTCGCCCTGCTGCTGGTCGATGCGCGCAAGGGGATTCTCGAACAAACCCGAAGACATTCAATACTTTGCAACCTGGTCGGAATCCGGCGCATGGTGCTTGCAGTGACCAAGATGGACCTCGTCGACTTCGACATTCGTGTCTTCGACTCAATCATCTCGGACTATCGCATTTTCGCCGATGAGGTCGGCATCACCGACTGGGTCGCGATCCCGGTCTCGGGCCTCACTGGCGACAATGTCGCGAGCCATGGCGAGGCGATGGCCTGGTATGAAGGTCCCTCGCTGCTGGATCATCTGGAAAGCGTGCCGATCGACAGCGCCGCAGCCGAGGCGAGGCCGTTCCGCCTGCCGGTGCAATGGGTCAGCCGGCCCGACCAGCATTTCCGCGGCTTTGCCGGCCAGGTCTCCGGCGGCGCCATTGCTCCGGGCGATGAAGTGCGCATCCTGCCTTCGGGCCGCACCACCAGGGTCGCGCGGATCGTGACCATGGACGGCGATCTCGATCGAGCGGTTGCCGGCCGGTCGGTCACCCTGGCCCTGACAGATGAGGTCGACTGTTCGCGCGGCGACGTGATTGCCGCGGCCAAGGACCCCCCTCACGCCGCCGACCAGTTCGAAGCGACGATCGTGTGGATGGCCGACGAACCGATGACTGCCGGCCGAGGCTATTGGCTGAAGCTTGGAACGCAGACGGTGACCGCGACGGTCGCCCAGCCCAAGCATCAGCTCAACGTCAACAGCCTCGAGGAGCTGGCGGCCAAGACGCTTGAGCTCAACGCGATCGGCGTCGCCGAGCTGACCACCGACCGGCCGATCGTGTTCGAGCCCTATCGCGATGCCCACGGCGGCCCGCCCAACCGCGCGCTCGGCGGCTTCATCCTGATCGACAAGCACAGCAACGCCACGGTCGCCGCCGGCATGCTTCACTTCGCCCTGCGCCGGGCCGAGAATGTCCATTGGCAAGCGCTCGACGTCAGTCGCGAAACCCATGCCAAGCTCAAAGGACAGAAGCCGGCGGTATTGTGGTTCACCGGGCTTAGCGGCGCCGGCAAATCGACCATTGCCAACCTCGTCGAGAAGAAGCTGGCGGCAATGGGCCGGCATACCTTCCTGCTTGACGGCGACAATGTCCGCCACGGGCTCAACAAGGATCTGGGCTTCACCGAGACGGACCGGATCGAGAATATCCGGCGGGTCGGGGAAGTCGCCAAGCTGATGGCTGATGCCGGCCTGATTGTGCTGACCGCCTTCATCTCGCCGTTCCGCGCCGAGCGGCAGATGGTTCGGCGCATGATGGCGGAAGGCGAGTTTATCGAGATCTACGTCGATACGCCGCTGGCCGAGGCCGAGAAGCGCGACGTCAAAGGCCTCTATGCCAAGGCGCGGGCCGGCGAGCTGCCCAACTTCACCGGCATCGACAGCCCCTATGAGGCGCCCGAAGATCCCGAACTGTGGATCGACACGACCGAGCTCAGCGCGGAGGCCGCGGCGGAGAAAATCGTCACCGCCATCCTGGAATTCGAGCGCCGCTCCTAGCGAGGCGCGAAGGACGCCACTCGCCTACCAGGTGTAGGCGAGACCGATCGCACCGAGCCACTGGCTGGCGCTGCCGCGCAGGTCGACGATCGGCGAATCCTTGAAGTCGCCGTTGAGGTGCGAATAGGCGCCGGTGGCGAAGATCGACACGCCATGGGTAAGGTCGCCGCTGACGCTCTGGTTGAGCAGTAGGCCCAATCGCCAATTCTTGAAGCCGCCGTCGGCGTCGAACACCGGCAGCCCGCTGGCGATCGAGTCGGCCGGAGTGATCGAATAATAATAGTCGGCATATTTGCCGCCGGCCCATTCGGCACTGAGCGACAGACCGACATAGGTGGTGCGCGAAAGCGGCGTGCCGAAATCGATCGTGGGCGTGAAGATGGTCGATTTGTGCGCCCCGGCGACGTCCTTGACCACGTCGAGCCGGAAGCTCAGCGCGTCGTATGGGTTGGTGAGGCCATGATAGGTGAAGCCGACAAAGCCGCCGACCTCGATCGCCGTGTCGCGATCGGGCAGGGCATCGACGAAGTCGTCGTGGATATGACCGGTACGGTTGAAGCGGGCACCGACGATCGGCCCTACGTCGAGCTCAAGCGCATTGTCGCCCCGCCCGACAAAATCGACATAGAGGTAGGTCGAGCGGGTAAAGAAGCTGATGCCGCTGACCCGGCCGCGCACCGCGAGGGCGGGAATGATCCGATAATCGTCCGACCCCTCGTAATCGGGGATCCAGGCGGCACCGCCGGCGATCGTATAGGTATCGCTGTTGTCATTGGGGTCGGGCAGCTGGTCGCCCGTGGCCTGGGCAAGCGCGGGCGTGGCGGCGAGCAGCGCGACGGCGGCAAAGGCGGATTTCAGCATGGCGGGCCCCCTGTAGTTTCGCCCGCGATATTAACCAAAGTCAGGACAAGGGCAATCTTGCCGGTATCTCAGTCGCCTTTGCCCGGCTCCGGCGAGAAATATTTGTCGTACTTGCCTTCCTCGCCCTTGTGCTCATCGGCATCGGCCGGGGTCTGGTCGTTCTTGCGGGTGACGTTGGGCCATTGCGCGGAGAATGTCGTGTTGAGCTCAAGCCATTTTTCCAACCCGCCCTCGGTATCGGGCAGGATCGCCTCGGCCGGGCATTCCGGCTCGCACACGCCGCAATCGATGCACTCGTTGGGGTTGATGGCGAGCATATTCTCGCCCTCGTAAAAGCAATCGACCGGACAGACCTCGACGCAATCCATATATTTGCACCGGATGCAGGCGTCGGTGACGACATAGGTCATGGCGGTTCGAACTCCCTTTTCGACAGATTGTCGCTAAGTCGCGGCGGTTCCCCAGTCAACGCTCGGCTTCAATCTCCTCATAATGCCGCCGCGCTTCCGTGGCCGGCCCACGGCGCAGCGGCAGGGCGGTGACGCGGATCACGCGCACATTACCGTGCAGGGGTAGCGCGATGATCTGGCCGACATGGATATCCTCCGAAGTCTTGCCGGCCTGCTTGCCATCCACGCGGACATGGCCTTGCTCGATCAGCGCCTGCGCCAGCGTGCGGCTTTTCAGCAACCGGATGAAGAACAGGTAGCGGTCCAGCCGCACTTAGGGCTTTCACCGCTTCAAGCGGGCGAGCACCGCGAACGCATTTTCCGGCCTCGGTCCTTGCGGCATTCGGCGGCGCGGGCGGCGATGACCGCGCCATGACCAGGCCTCGCCCGCGGGCACGAAACCGATCTCGGCCATCAGGTGACGGATGGTCGCATCTTCAAGTCCGAGGCTGGTCGCCAGCGCCCGGTCGACCGGGTCCTGGCCGCCGTGCTGGCGAACCTGGTGGGCATGGCTAGCCAGTCGGTCAGCAAGGTCGATCCTCAGCCAGTCGGTGCCGATGCGACGGAAGGCTAGCACCGCGCCGCGCGGATCGGCACTACCGTCGAGCGTTGCCGCCGATGGCAGGGGCAAACGCGGCATCGGCTGGTTGGATCGCACCGCCAGCAGCGCCGCCCGCCATTGCTGGGCGGCGGGCTTCAGCAGGGACTGAACATAAACGTCGAGCGCGCCGAGCCTCACACGTTGCCGGTGCAGGGCATGGCGGTCGGCTTTGTCGAGCTGGGCCAGCTGGGCGGCGATCGAGCGACGCGGCAGATGGCCGCCGGCGTCGACCAGCATGGCCGACAGGGCGCGGATTCCCGGGCTAGCACCGCGGTCGGCCGCGGCCCTGGCCAGCGACTTCAGCGCCGGCAAGTGGCGATTGATCTGTCCCTCGACCCAGCGCTCCATCCGGCCCCGCAGCTTGGCCCGCCGGTCGACCGACAGCCGGTCGAGGGCGCGCGCTGTCCTTACCGCCGGCTCGAGCAGGGAACGGCCGGGCGCGAGGCGAGCGAGCACATGGCCGTCCCAGCCGATAGCGAGACCGGCTCCGCCCTCCTCGACCAGTTGGAACTCGGCGTCCGGAGCCTCGCACAGTTTGGCCGCGCGGCGATCCAGTTCCTCGCCCAGGCGGCGCTCGGCCGCGGCCAGCAGCAGCCTTTTGTCAGCCAGCCGGGCGGTCGGATCGACCCGGAATTCGAAGCCGGCGAGGTGGCCGATCGGCTCGGGCCCGACGCTGACCTCGCCATCGGCGGCGACCGTCACGGGCAGCGCGTCGGCGCCGCGCGCACCAATGTCGCGGACCAGCACGGCGGTACGACGGTCGACGAAGCGCTGGGTCAGCCGCTCGTGCAGCGCATCACTCAATCTCGATTCTACGGCGCGGGTTCGTTCGGCCCATTTGGCAGGGTCGGCCAACCAATCCGAGCGCTGGGCGATATAGGCCCAGCTGCGAATGCCTGCGAGCCGGTCGGCCAGCGCCTCGATGTCGCCGGCAACATTGTCGAGCCGGGCGACTTCGGCGGCAAACCATTCGTGCGGGATATGCCCGCCCTCACCGATGTAGGAAAAGAGGCGGCGAACCATCCGGGCGTGGTGCATCGGCCCCACTTTCCGGAAATCGGGCAGGCCGCACACCGCCCACAGCTTGCGCGCCTTGCTGCCCTTGGTTGCGGCGATCACCGGGTCTTCCGCCAGCAGCTTCAGGACGGCGAGGTCGATCGCCAGCGGCGCTGGCCTGAGCAGCGGATCGTCGCTGCGGACTTCGAGGCTGGCGATCAGGTCGGTGACATTGGTGTAGTCTAGCTCGGCGCTCCGCCAGTAAAGATGATCGAGCGGGCGGAAGCGATGCTCTTCGATCGCATTGACTTCCTCCTCGCTGAGCTCGGGGGCGTTCTCGCCGCCCAGGCCAAGCGTGCCGAAGCTGCCGTCGCGCTGGTGGCGCCCGGCGCGGCCGGCGATCTGGGCCATTTCGGCAATCGTCAATCGCCGGTCGCGGCGGCCGTCGAACTTTTCCAGGCCGGCGAAGGCGACATGGGCGACATCCATGTTGAGCCCCATGCCGATGGCATCGGTCGCGACGAGATAATCGACCTCACCGCGCTGGAACATGGCGACCTGGGAATTGCGGGTAGCTGGCGACAGTGCGCCCATCACCACCGCCGCGCCGCCTTTGAACCGGCGCAGCATCTCGGCCAGCGCGTAGACCTGCTCGGCCGAGAAGGCGACCACCGCCGATCGCGGCGGCAGGCGCGACAGCTTGGCCGCGCCGGCATAGCGCAAGGTCGAAAAGCGCGGCCGGCTGACAATTTCGGCTTCGGGCAGCAACTCGCGGATCAGCGGCTTCAACGTGTCGGAACCGAGGATCAGCGTTTCCTCGCGGCCCCGCGCGCGCAGCATCCGGTCGGTGAACACATGGCCGCGCTCGGGATCGATGCCGAGCTGGGCCTCGTCGATCGCGGCAAAGGCGAAATCGCGGCCGGAATCGGGATCGTCGCCCCGGTCGCCCTGCACGGGCATGCTTTCGGCGGTGCACAGGAAATAGCGCGCGCCCTGCGGCACGATCCGTTCCTCGCCGGTGATCAACGCGACCTGGTTGGCACCCTTCAATCCAACGACGCGATCATAGACCTCGCGGGCCAGCAGCCGGAGCGGGAAGCCGATAACGCCTGACGAATGGGCGCACATCCGCTCGATCGCCAAGTAGGTCTTGCCGGTGTTGGTGGGACCAAGGATGGCCCGGACAAGGCCGTCACCGCGCGCTGCCATGCTCACCAGTTTGGCATTTCGGCGCGGAAGCGCAAGCGGCTTTGCGGCCAGTTGAGTCCCATTCTGTTTATTGGACCTTAACCTCTTTTAACCATGACGGGAGCCGGGAAACCCAAGGCCGGGGGCAGAGTTGCTCGACATGCGTGCACAATGGCGGAACGAGGCGGCATTCGCCGTCGCGGAGCCGGTTGCGCCCAGCTTCGGCCGCCGTCGCAAGCGCTGGCACGAATTCGACCTCGTCGTCGACCTGGCCGAGGAACCCTTGTCGCGGCGCTGGTGGCGCGGGCTGGCAACGCTCAGCCTGATGTGCGCGACGGTCGCATTCATTGCCCCCAATCCGTTTGAGCCTTTGCCCGCTATTCCCGCCGACCGGGTCAGCGCGGCGGAGGCCGAGCAATATCGCGAAATGGGAATTGCGCCGCTCGGCTCGGGATCGGGCACCGGTGGCCGGATGGCGGCCAACGCATTAGTCCAGCCCCTGGCCGAAGCGCCCGACCGTCCAACCATCGACCTGTTCGCCCGGTTCGGGACCGGCGACAATATGGCTGCGCTGCTGACGCGATCGGGAGCGACCTATGCCGAAGCCGGCGAAGCGGCGCGGATCATCTCTTCCGCGCTGCCCGGCGGCATCGCACCCGGAACGAGCATCGCCCTCACGCTTGGCCGCCGCTCGCCCAGTGGCGTCCGGCCGATCGAACGGCTCGCGTTTCGCGCCGGACTGGACCTCAACATCGTGGTCACGGGCAGCGCGGACGGTTTGCAGCTTTCGACCAGCCGGATCGCGATCGACAGCCGTCCCATCCGCATTCGTGGACGGGTCGGGGACGGCCTCTATTGGGCGCTGAGGGCATCCGGGGTCTCGCCGCAATCGGCTGGCGAATATCTGCGTGCGCTGGCGACCCAGATCGACGTCGGCGAGCAGGTCGGGCCTGACGACAGGTTCGACCTGATCATCGCCAACCGCCGCGCGGCCACCGGCGAAAGCGAGGAAGGACCGCTGCTCTACGCCGCGATCAACCGCTCCGGGGGCGCAGCCGTCCAGCTGATGAAATGGACGGTCGGCGGTCGCACCGACTGGATCGATACCAACGGCGCGGGCCGGCAGGTGGCGACCATGGCCTGGCCGGTGGCGGCCCCGATCACATCCGGTTTCGGCATCCGCTTCCACCCGATCCTTCACTTTGCGCGCATGCACAAAGGCATTGATTTCGGCGCCCATTACGGCGCGCCGATCGTCGCCGCTGCCGATGGCCAGGTGATCCGAGCCGGCTGGTCCGGGGGTTATGGCGAGCAGGTCCGCCTGGCGCATGCCGCCGGCATGGGCACCAGCTACAGCCATATGAGCCGGATCGTGGTCGCGCCGGGCAGTTTCGTCCGGCAGGGGCAGTTGATCGGCTATGTCGGCTCATCCGGCCTGTCGACCGGGCCGCACCTCCATTATGAAGTCTATCGCGGCGGCGTTGCGGTTAATCCGATGGGCGTTCGCTTCGCCAGCCAGGCGCTGCTGGCGGGTGAGGAACTGGCACGTTTCAAGGCGCGCCTCGCGCAACTCATGGCAATCGGAAAGCCGGCAACTCCGCCCAACGGATGACAATAGGTTAGGCTGTGCGTAGGATTGCCGCGCTTTCGGCCATAGTAAGGGTCGGAGCGGGGGGCGCTGCCGGCATGGACCCGAACGCGATCGAACAGGGTGAGGACGCGGGTGATACTGTGTTCGTCAGCTATGCGCGGGACGACGAAAAGTCGGCCCGGACGATCATCGAATTGCTGGAACGCGCCGGCTACCGCGTCTGGTGGGACGGGCTGATCCCCGGGGGCGAGCGCTTCGGGGCGGAAATCACCAAGGCGCTCGAAAGCGCCAGCGCGGTGGTAGTCCTGTGGTCGGAAAATGCCTGCGAGTCCCATTGGGTGCAGGACGAGGCAAGTTGGGCGCGCGACCGGCACAAGCTGGTACCTCTGTCGCTCGACGGCACCAGGCCACCGCTCGGATTCCGTCAATTCCAGTGCATCGACGTGTCGCGGGGCGGCCTCAAGGCAAGCAACCCGGCGATGCAGCGGGCCATGAAAGCAATCGCCGACATCATTGGCCGCGATCCGGTCGGGATGCCCAGGGCACGGACCGGGCCGCGCTTCACGCGCCGGTCGGCAATCGCCGCCGGTACTGCCGTCGCGGTCGCCGGCGGCGGGCTGGTCGTCTGGAAGATATTGCTCGCGCCGGGTGCTGCGGCCGCCAACAGCATCGCCGTCCTGCCGTTCGAAAATCTGAGCGGCGATCCCCGCCAGCAATATCTGTCAGACGGGCTGGCAGCGGAACTCCGTTCCAAGCTGGCCCGCAACTCGCTGTTGAATGTGGTCGGGCAGGCCTCATCGAACAGTTTTCGCGACCGCGGCGACAGCGCGCCAACGATCGCCCGCAGGCTCAAGGTCGCCAATGTCCTCGATGGAAACATTCGCGCCGCCCAGGGCCAGCTCAGGATCGCGGTGGAGCTGATCGACGGCAAGAGCGGCTTCAGCAAATGGACCCAGACCTTTGACCGGCCGATGGCCAATTTGCTCGAATTGCAGGCCGAAGTGGCGGACGCGGTCAGCGCCGCCCTCGAAATCCGGCTTAGCGGTCAGGGCGAGGAATCGAAGGCGCGCAGCGGCGGCACCGGCAGCGTGGCGGCGTTCGATGCCTATCTGCGCGGCAAGGAATTGTTCGAATCCCAGCGCGACGAAGCCAGTGACCGCGCTGCCCTGGCCGAATTTTCCAATGCCGTCCGAATCGATCCGGCCTATGCTGCGGCACTCGCCGCGCGGTCGCGGGCGCTGGCGGTCATCGCCAATCAATACGCCCAGGCCGGGGAACGCCGTACTCTCTTCGGCCAGGCGGTCGAACAGGCCCGGCAGGCAATCGTTCATGCCGGCCAATATCCCGAGGGCCATGCCGCGCTCGGCTATGCCCTCTTCTATGGATTGCTCGACGTGACCGCGGCTGATGCGCCTTACCAGCAAGCGCAGCAATTGGGCGGCGGCAATGCGGATGTGTTGAGCCTGTGCGCGCTTTACCGCGCGCGCCGCCGACAGTTCGATCGCGCATTTCCGGCAATCGAGCGAGCGCAGGCGCTCGACCCGCTCAACGCCAGCCTGGCCAAGACGGAGGGCCGCATTCGTTTTGCCTCGGGCGGCTATGAGGGTGCGATCGCCGCTGCCCGGCGCGCGCTCGAGCTCAACTCGAAGCTCAGCGGGGCTCATGGGGATATCGGCAACGCCATGCTGATGATGAGCCGAGTCGACCAAGCCGCGAAGGAATTTGAGGCCGAGGCGATCGACTTGCTGGCGATTCCCGGCCGGGCGATAGTTGCCCTGCGGCGCAAGGATGAGGCGGGGGCGCAACATGAGCTGGACGCGCTCCGTCAGCAGGAAGGTGACAATGGCCTCTACCAGCAAGCGCAAATATTGGCCCAATGGAACAAGCCGGCCGAAGCCATGGATGCCCTCGAAAAAGCGGTGGATGAGCGGGATTCTGGACTGGTCTATCTGCTCAGCGACCCCTTCCTCCAGCCCCTTCGCGACGAACCGCGATTCAAATCGCTTCTAAGCCGGCTTCATTTCGTCTAACGAACGGTCAGGGGATCGACCCCGTGAAACAGGGAGGGGACTATGCGCAAACTATTGATTGGTGTGGCTGCTGTCGCGATCAGCATGTCGATGACGGCCTGTAAGAAGACCGAGGACGCCGCTGCCAATGAGGCAGTCGCCGAAGAACCGATGGCGAATGAAGCAATGGACGCCAATGCGGCCATGGATGCGAACGCCACTGCGACCGACGCAAATGCGACGATGGACGCCAATGCGGCCGACGCCAATGCCACGGAGCAAGGCTCGACCGACCATTAATCGATCAATTTGATTGGCGGCGCTCTCCGACCCCGGAGGGCGCCGCTTTTTCGTCGACGGGCTGCGTGAATTTGGGCTTCAGCTGCTCCGTCGCTGCAGTAATCCAGCGCCGGTATTTGGTGACGTCGGTATAGACCGACGGCATATTCCTGTAGCCGCAGCCCATTGACCAGCTGGTCACGCCGACCAATTCCTCGACATCGCCGTCCTTGCGCACCAACGGGCCGCCGCTGTCGCCGCGGCAGCTGAATACATTCTTGTCCGGCACCGCTCCTGTTTCGCCGCCCGGTGCAACCAGGCAGACCATGCCAGGGCCGAGCTTGGCCTTGAGCCGCTGGCGGCAGGCGTCCCAGGCCAACGCCCGCATCATCCCATATTGCAGCTGATCGGGATTGCGCTGCAACTCGTCGGCGATGTTGAACAGCGCGTTCGCGCCCGGCGCCACAACCCCGGTATAGCCCCAGCCGAAGGCGGTGACGTCCGTCCCGGCCGAAATCGGCTTCTGGCCCAAGGGGATGAAGGTGTCGTCATATGGCCTGGAGTCGCGATCGGGCCTGAGCAGCAACAGGGCAATGTCATCCTGTTGGCGGCCGGGCACATAGCTGGCCGGCACCGTCACGCCGGCGATCGCCATGGTCCAGCCGCCCCGGCCGAGCCGCTTGCTGCCAAGGCGGACGCGGCGGTCGGTCAGCACCTGGTTCATGGTGGCGGGTGTGAACGGCGAGTTGGCCACGCAATGAGCGGCCGTGATGAGGAGATTGGGGGCGATCAGCGAGCCGCCGCAGCGATGGTCGCGCTCCTGCGGCCTGCGTTGGGCGAGAAACTTCCGCTTGCCCTCCGGTGCCTGCGCGTCATCGGCGATTTCCTGCGCGGTGAACGGCAGGGTCGAATAGATTTCCGCCATCCACGGTGCCATTCCCTCGGTCACCGGAAACCCGCCGCCGATCCCGACCAGCGTGTGCGCATAATGATGATATTCTGCGACCGACATCGACCAATCGGCTGGAATGGTCATGGCCGGCCGCGCGCAGCCCGCCGCGGCGGACAGGCAATCGTCCCAGGCGGCATCGTCGATCGGCGCCTGCTCGACTGCGCTGGTATCAATCGGTCGGTCCGAAGTGATGGTGACCAGCGCGACGATCCCGGATGAACTGCCGAAGCGCGGCCTCAAGCCGGTCGCGGTGGCACCGGGCGCCAGCGGCTGCGTGGTTCCGTTGCGGGGCGCGATGAGGCTGATCCCGGCCGAGGGATCGATCGCCAGCAAGGCGAAGTAGAGCGGGCGCGTCGACCGGTTGCGGAGGCTGGCGGACGGGTAGCCGTCACCGAGAAGGTCGTCCGGAGGCGGCTGGTCGCCGCTGGCCATGCGGATCCGGCGGCGATGGCAATTCGCCGGCTCCGACGAGTCCGTGTCCGCGGCCAGGCAGGTCTCGACCTCGGTCTGGCGCGTCGACATCGCCAGGTTCATCAGCCGGTTGGCCCGGTCGCGCCGGTCGATCAACAACCGCAGGCGGCCGCGGAAATTGCCGAGCCCAAGATTTCCCAGTTCGGCCCGCCGCGGCGCAGGTCGAACCGGTTCCCGGGTGAAGTCATTCTGCCATTCTTCGCGCGGCTGCCGGGCGTCGTTGGCAATCAGGGTCAGCGGATAATCGCGCTTGGTGGTGAGCTCATAATCGGCCGGCTCGGCAATCCGCACCGCCGGCAGGCCGAGCAGCGCCGCCCGCACAGCAGGCACCGCATCGCCAAGGTCGGGACTAAGGCGGAGATTGACCGTCTGCGGCCACGGCCCGGGTTGCTGCGCCATCGCCGCGGACGCGAACAGCGCCGCAACAGCCGGCAAAGCAACTTTTTGGCCAGAAATGCGCATGACACATGCCCCCAACCCCAAGGGGGAAGCATGCGGCCAAGCCCGCTACGCGGTCAATGGATACTACTTGCCGTGGCCGCGCCAGCGCTTGACGGTGCGCTGGATGATGCCTTCCTCGTCGCCATGCTCGCGCCATGACGTGGCGAAGCTCGGGTCGGACGACGCCGGGCGCTTTTCCGGCTCAAGGTCGTCGAAACGAACCCGGATCGGGATAGCGACACCTTCGCCGCAAACGATGCATTCGCGATTGCGCAGCGCCGGGATCGCATCGAGGAAGCCACGCGCGCCTTCCGGCATCGCGGCCCGGACGCAGGCCTGGTCGCGGTCGTTGTTCAAACGCATCGAGATGATCGTGCCGCACTGCGACAGCACGCCTTCGGCAAGGTCGGACGGACGCTGCGTGATCAGCCCCAGCGACACGCCGTATTTACGGCCTTCCTTGGCGATACGCTCGAGGATCTTGCGCACCGCCTGGCCGCCCGAAGTCTCGTCCTTGGGGACGTAGCGGTGCGCCTCTTCGCAGACCAGCAGGATCGGGCGTTGCGCCTCGGTCCGCGACCAGATCGCATAGTCGAACACCATGCGGGCGAGCACCGAGACCACCACCGAGGTGACTTCGGACGGAACGCCCGACACGTCGACGATCGAGATCGGCCGGCCGTGGCTGGGCAGGCGGAACAGCTTGGCAATAAAGCTCGCCATCGAATCGCTGACCAGCATGCCCGAGAACATGAAAGTGTAGCGCGGGTCGGCGCGGATCTCGTCGAGCTTGTTCTTGAGCCGCTGGTAGGGCGTGGTGTCGCCGGCGCGGTCGAGCTTGCCCATTTCGGTCGTGATGACGCTCACCAGATCGGTCAACAGGTACGGAATCGGCGAGTCCACCGTCACCTTGCCGAATTGCTCGCTCTGCTTGGACTTGGTCCGGGCGGCGAGCAGGCATTTGGCGAGAATGTCGGCGTCGCGCTGCCGCTCTGAGCCGTCAGTGGTGAGCAGCACCTCGCAATGTTCTTCGAAGTTCATCAGCCAGTAGGGCAGCTGGAGATTGTCGACGTTGAACAGCTCGCCGCAGCTCTTGAACGCGGCCGAATATTCGCCGTGCGGGTCGATCATCACGATGTGACCCTCGGGGCTATATTGCGAAATGCGGTGGAGAATCAGAGAGACCGAGGTCGATTTACCGGTACCGGTCGATCCCAGCACCGCGAAGTGTTTCGACAGCATCGGGTCGATATAGAGTGTGCCGCGAATGTCGTCGGTCGGATAGACCGTACCGATTTCGACGTGCGGATCGTCGGCCGCGGCGAAGATCGCGCGCATGTCGTCGGTGGTGACGGGCAACACCTCGCAACCCGGAATCGGGTAGCGGGTGACGCCGCGGCGGAAGTTGGACATGCGCCCGTTGGCGCCGCTCTGGCCTTCGCCGAGGAAATCGATCTGGCCGAGCACCTTGCCGTCATTGCCGGTCTGCAGGGTGCGGACGTTGGCGATCAGCCAGGACGAACCGACCATCATCTTCACCTGGCTGCCGACCTGGCCGGACATGGCGACCGACGGATCGGCATGGCTGACCAGCATCTGCAGCCGCTCGAAATCCATCCAGATTTTTGAGCCCGAGCCCGCAATTTCGAGCACCCGGCCGATGGGCGGCACGGATACCTGCCCGGACGAGGCCGAAGCGGCTTCATCCGCCTCGCTGTAATTGCTCAGCTCATCGAGGAACTGCTTCAGGCTCGGTTGCTCGGTCATCGACGCAATTACCCCACTTAGAAATTACGGTTGAAGCGGGATTAGCCGAGACGGGTTAAAATACGCTTTAGAAGCGGCGGCGGAACGCCAAGGCGGCTGCCCAGCCAAGCCCCAGCGATAGTGCGACAGCAGCGAGGCCATAGAGGAAGCCGTGGCGGCGGGCGGCAAGGGCTACGAACCGTTCGAAGCCGGACTTGTCGATCTCGATTTCCCTGGTCGCCGCGGCAATCACCTTGCCGTCGGACACCAGAAAGGTCTCGGCGGTATAGGTGCCGACCGGCACCTGGCTGGGGATGCCGATGCGGGCGCGATAGAGCACGCCCTCGCTGATCTCCACGCCGTGAGGGTGTTCGGCGTAAAGCCCTTCCCGCTCCCTGAGGTCGAGCAGCCCCGCTTCGAAGCGGCGCTCCTTGTCCGGCAGGGCGCCGCCGCCCGGCGACAGCTGCAGGTCCTGCAGGCCGAGTTCGTAAATCGCCGCGGTCCGTTCATCGACCAGCTGGCGCACCGGTGCGGAGGAGGCGACCGCATAGAAACTTGGCGCCGAGCGGAAGCTATTCTTGTCTGCGTTCATCCAGATGAAGCCGATTTTCTCCTTCTCGCGGACCAGGATCGGTTCGACTGGGCCCTTCAGCACGACAATCACATCGGCCGGCCGCCTTGGAACGCGCCCGCCTGGATAAAGGATCGCCCCGAACAGCAACAGCTGGGCTCCGGAAAAGCTGTAGCGGATCTCGATTGATCGTGAACTGATGTCGGGCACCAGCTTGGGCTCGGCCTGGGCCATGATCAGCGGCGCCAGGCCGAGCAGGAGCAATGCCCGCCTCACAGATATTCGATCGTGAATATTTCGTCGGGCTGCCAGGTCAGCCCGAGCAGCATGCGCAGCGCCACCGCCAGGATGATCCCGGCCAGGGCGAGGCGCAGCAGGTCGGGCTTCATCCGGGTGGTGAGCAGCGCGCCATATTGGGCGCCGACCACGCCGCCGACCAGCAGCAGCCCTGCCAGCACGATATCGACCGCCTGGGTGGTGGTGGCATGGATCATGGTAGTGACGGCGCTCACCGCCAGGATCATCACCAGGCTGGTGCCAACCACCACGCGCGGCGCCATGCCCAGTATATAGATCATCGCCGGGACCAGGATGAAGCCGCCGCCGACCCCGAGCAGCACGGTCATAATCCCGGCAAGAAAGCCGAGTGCCATCGGCGCGATCGGCGAAAGGTAGAGTCCCGATGCATAGAAGCGCCAGCGAAGTGGCAGGCTGGCTACCCAGCGATTGTGGCGTGGCCGCTCCTCGGGCTGTTCCACATTGACCCAGCCGAGCGCGACCAGCGCATCCTTCAGCATCAGTCCGCCGATCCCGCCGAGCAGAACGACGTAAAGAATACCGATTACCAGGTCGATCTGGCCCGATGCCTGGAGCACGCGGAACAGGCCGGCTCCGACCAGGCTGCCAATGGCGCCGCCGACGGTCATCACCGCGCCCATCTTCAGGTCGACGCCGCCGCGGCGCATATGGGCGTAGACGCCCGACACCGATGCACCGGTGATCTGGGTGGTGGCGGAGGCGACTGCCACCGTCGGCGGGATGCCATAGAAGATCAGCAACGGGGTCGTGAGGAAGCCGCCGCCGACCCCGAACAAGCCCGACAACACGCCAACCAGACCGCCCAGCGCGATGATCAGCACCGCGTTGACCGCCTGGCCGGCAATGGGAAGGTAAATGTCCATGAATGCCCTGTCGGCACGCTAGCCGCAAAAGGGCGTCAAAACCAAGGCGGGCGTGGGGATTTCTAAAAGTCGCCGGCCAGCGTCACCACGCCGCCCGAACCGGGGATGGCGTTGCCGATCAGTTTGTATCGATAATCGAGGTGCACGCGCATTCGCGTGCCGAGGCGCAGGGTGGCGCGAGGCCCGATGTCCAATCGGCCGAGGCCCGGCTGGGCCCCGCCCCAAATGCCAAGTCCCGCAGACAGGTTGCGCCACACCGGACGGCTCACCGCCGCCTGCCCATCGACGAACCAATCGGGGTGGTTGAAATCCACCACACCCGCCTGAAGATAGGTATCCAACGTCGAGTTCCACGGCATCGGCCGGCCGTAAAAGCCGCCCTCGGCGAACAAGGCAAAGGCGCTCTGCCCATAATCACGGAAGGCATGACGCCGTTCGAGCGTGATGGCGACCGGAAGGCTGGTCATTGGCTGGTAGCGTAACCCTAGGGCGGCTTCGACCCCGCGCTGGCTGTTGATCGGGGCACTGGTTCGCAAGCTGGCCGAAAGATGCGGATCGAACCGCCACAGCAACCGTGCGCCCGCCTGACTTCCGCCGAGCATCCCGCCGCTGGCGAGGCTGTCAGATCCGGCGCGGTTGCGCATCGTTGCCCAGCTGCTGATCGACAGGCGGTCAGGCAGACTGGGCAACTTCAACTCGCCGAACGATGGTGTTGATTGGCGTGCGGGTACCGCCGGTGGTGGTGGTGCCGCTTCGGCCGGCTGGTTTATCCCGCCGATCGGCGGCGCTGCGCCATACACATTGATCTCCGCAGGAAGTCCCTGCGGCCGGTCCAGATAGACAATCTGCGGCGGGCTGTAGCGCGCGCCCGAAGGCGCCCGAACCGGCACGTAGACCGGATAGGGAGCGTAGGCGGGATAGCCGCCGTAACCGGCATAGGCGACTTGCGGCCCATAAGACGCGGCGGGCGAAGATAGCGGATAAGGCTGGGCGATTGGTTCAATCGGCGGCAACTGCGACGGCTGGATTGCCGGCAGGCGCGGCTTGGGCGGCTGCGCGGCTTCGGCATCAAATGCGAGCGCTTGGGTGCCCGGAATGAGGCCAAGGCTGACGGCGCGCACTGCCGCCCATGCCAGGATCGCCGCGCCAAGAAAGCGGATCGAATTGCTCATGGCCGGGGAATCTCCGCGGGAAAGATATGATGGGTCTTGTCCCACTGGCGCGCCCCGCCGGCCGAATGGAGCATGAGCGCTCGCCGCGCGGCGAGGACTGCGACGACGTTGGCGACGACCATCCGCGGCAGTGAGCGCAGGCCTTCTTTCCAACCATAGGCTGCGGTCGTGAAGGACGCGCGCATCAGCATCCGCCAGCCAAGCAGCCAGCCGTTGATCCACATCAGCGTCGCCAGTGGTGTCGACACCGGGACCGCGATTGGTGCGCCTAATGCCGCGGCCAGCGCCACTTCCGCCCACAAGACGGCGGCAGAATAGCCAGCGAGCAGCAGCAGCGCCGCCAAGGGGCCGCGCCGGTCGCGCATCCGCATCCAGCGCTCACCAGGCCCGCCGCGCCAGCCGAGCTGGTCCCAGCCGGCGAAGGCAATGCCGCCAATCCATCGCGCCTTCTGGCGAACCGCTGCATTGATGGTCGATGGAAAATGGCCGCGGCTGGCAACGACCGCGCGGCTACCCGGTTCGGCCGGGATGCGCACGAACATCGTCTTTACTCCGATTGCGCCGAGGCGAAGCCCCATTTCATAATCCTCGGTCATGCTGGAGCCGGCGAATGGGCGGCCGTCATGGCGGGAGGCCAGTCGCGACAACGCAACGCGTTCGATTGCGCAGCCGACCCCGGCCAGCGGGATGGCGGCGCCAACTGCCTCTCGCACCACCAGCTCCTTCATATGCGCTTCGGCGAACTCGTCGGCGTAGTGGCCGCCCACCCAACGCGAATCCGGATCAATCAGCGGGACGACAGGCAGCTGAACCAGACCGGCATATTCGACCAGCCGGTCAAACAGCTTGAGCTCGAGTGGATGGACCGGGTCTTCCGCGTCATGCAGGACGATTGCCTTGGCGGTGCGTCCAACCGCCTTTTCATAGGCGACCAGTGCGGCATAAAGGCGGTTGAGGCAGTCGGCCTTGGTAGTCGGACCGTCGACGTCAATTTCGACCGCAATCACGCGCGGATCCCGGACGCTGTCGATTGCCGCCTGCGTAGCCGGGTCATTGCGATAGTGGCCGACGAACAGCCAATATTCGCCGTGGTCGAAGCGGGCGAGGGTGGACCGCAGCATCGGCGCGATAACGGACGCTTCGTCCCACGCTGGAATCAGGACCGCCATCCACCCCGGCCGCATCGGTGTCGGCAACGCATTGGCGGACATTTTGGGAAAGCGCGAATAGATCGCCAGCGCCCGCCAGCTCCGGCGGACGAAGTAAATCAGGTCGACGGCCAAGTCATCGATTGCGAACAACAGGAAACCGACAGCAGCGAACAACGCCAACTCGGCGGTGAGTTCGGTCAGGATCAACGCAACCAGCGACATTGCCAGTCAAGCGCAGCCGAATTGGACGGGATAATTGGCTCGATTCACCATGGGGTGTCCCCAAACGCGAGTACCGAGCGGGCGAATGCATGTCATAGGCGTTATTATACTTGACATACCCACTCCTTCCGCTAGTGTGAGCGGACAGGAGCAAGACAATGGCAAGCGCACTATCAGCCCCGCACTTTCACGATGAAGACGCAGCCTTTGCGTTCGTCGAAGCGCGGGTATGGCCGGAAGGCCCGACTTGCCCGCATTGTGGCGGCGTGGATCGCATCTCCAAGATGGGCGGCGCATCGACCCGCAAGGGCCTCTACAAGTGCTACCAGTGCCGTAAGCCGTTCACTGTCCGCATGGGGACCATCTTTGAAAGCAGCCACGTTCCGCTGAATATCTGGCTCCAGGCTATGTATCTCGTTGCTGGTTCAAAGAAGGGCATCAGCTCCAACCAGCTTCACCGCACCCTTGGCGTTACCCTAAAGACCGCCTGGTTCATGTCGCATCGTATCCGCGAAGCTATGCGCTCGGGCGATCTGCTTCCGATGGGCGGCGCGGGCCAGACTGTTGAAGCCGACGAAACCTATATCGGCCACAAGAAGGGCGTCGATAAGCCGCAGGGCGGCTATCGTCACAAGCTGTGCGTCGTGTCGCTGGTCAATCGTGACACTGGCGAGGCCCGCTCGATCTTCACTGACAAGACTTCCACCCAGTTCGTTGCCGGGATAGTTCGCGCCAATGTGGACCGTGAAAGCCGCCTAGTGACCGACGACGCGCAGCTCTACTGGAAAGTCGGCAAAGAGTTCATCGGCGGTCACAAGCGCGTCCGTCACAGCATCAGCGAATATGTTGTCGGCGACATTCACACCAACACCATCGAAGGCTTCTTTTCGATCTTCAAACGCGGGATGCGCGGCGTCTATCAGTTCTGCGCCGAAAAGCACTTGCACCGCTATCTGGCAGAGTTCGATTTCCGCTACAGCAACCGCGTTGCGCTCGGCTACAACGACGCCGATCGCGCCGACCAACTGCTTCGCGGTATCGTCGGCAAGCGCCTAACCTATCAAACAATTGGTGCGAG
>NZ_JAHFPY010000013.1:0-6641 GCF_023266535.1 Sphingomonas sp.
CGCCTTGATCATGCCTAGCGCAAGGGCGTCGGCAAAGCTGCGGTGCGCCGGGATGGAATAGACGAGCGGGTCGGCCGGGCTCCGGCGATCGAACAGCCAGCCCTCAGACATCTTGCAGGGCACGCTCCGTGGCCTTGATCGCGGCGGGGTTGCCGACGTCGAACCACAGGCCCTGGTGGACGGCGCCGTAGCAGCGGCCCTCGGCAATTGCGCGATCCCATAAGATGTTGGTCGAAAACGGGCCCTCGGGCGCGTCGCGCAGCAGCCGTTTTGACACCATCTGGATGCCGGTGAACACGAAAGGAGCGACCTTACCCTTCTGGCGCCGGACCAATCGCCCGTCGGCCTTCATATGGAAGTCGCCCGGACCGCGATGATTGCCGGCCCGCGCCTGCGGCACCACCAGCAACAGCGCGTCCATGTCCTTCTCCCGCCATAGTGAGGCGAGCAGGTGCAGCGTGTCGGCCGGGCCATCGATCCAATAATTGTCGCTGTTAACGACCAGGAAGGGATCGGCGTCGATCAGCCTGTCAGCATGAATCAGGCCACCGCCGGTTTCCAGCAACTGTTTGCGTTCATCGCTGATCCTGACGTCGAAATCGCTCGCCTTCGCCTTCAAATGCGCTTCGAGCGCGTCGGCAAGGTAATGGACGTTGACGACGATCTTGCCGATCCCCGCAGCCCGCAGCCGATCGAGCGCATGGTCAATCAACGCCTTGCCGGCGACCTCGACCAGCGGCTTGGGCCGCGTCGCGGTCAGCGGCCGCATGCGCTTTCCGAGGCCGGCAGCCATGACCATTGCGGTGCCGGGCACAGCTGCTTCAATCTCAGGGCGGAGAGCCAGGGCGCGCACCTTGCGGTTCATGCCGCCTCCGTCCAGGCCGCCGAGCGGAAGTCGGCAGGAATATTGGTGTCGAACCAGGCCCTGACGGGCTCGAGCCCGGGCTGTGCCAGGTCGCGGTCCAAAAGGCCCCACATGCGCGGCTGGAATTGCTTGTAACGTTCTTTCCCGTCGCGTTTCCACAGGCGGCAGAAGACACCGAGGATGCGCGTGTTGCGCTGCGCCGCCAGCGCCCAATAGGCCCGCTCGAACCGCTCGTCGGCACCGGTCTTTTCGCGATAGCGGTCGATCATCTCGCGCTCGAGTGACGGAGGTACGTCGCGGCGCGCGTCCTCGAGCACCGACACCAGGTCGTATGCCGGGTGACCGGCCAGCGCATCCTGGAAATCGAGCAGGCCGAAGCGCCCGATGCCCCCTCTCCCGCCCAGCAACATGACGTTCTCGGCATGATAGTCGCGCAGCACGGTGACCGGTCCAAGACCATCATTTGCCACCGGCGCCAACGCCTCGGTCCAGGCCGCGTCCCAGCCGACGACGTCGACCGGCTCTAGCCCAACCGCCGGCACATACCAGTCCGGGAACAGCCTGAGCTCGGTTAGCCATTCGCCGAGCCCGTGGGGCGGCAGTCCTTCCATCGGCGGATGATCATGCAGGTGGACCAGCACGTCGACCGCCGTCTCATAAAGGCCGTGCTCGGCCGCGGGGTCCTCGTCGAGCGCTTCGCGCATGCGGGCATCACCGAAATCGTCGAGCAGCAGCAGCCCCCGGTCGAGGTCGGCAGCGAGGATGCGGGGCGCGGCCAGGCCGACGCCTTCGAGCCAGTTGGCGATTGCCATGAATGGCCGCGGATCCTCGTGCGGCGGCGGCGCGTCCATCAGCACGGCCCGGCGATCACCGGCAAGCACCCGGAAATAGCGCCGGAAACTGGCGTCGCCGGCGAGCGGCAGGATCCGGGCTTCGTCCCAGCCGTGGCGGGCAAGAAATTCGGGCGCGGACTTTGGCGGAATCATCGGGGCGGCCATCGCCCCTCCCATGCCGCGGGGACCTCGGCTGTCAAGGCGCGCGCGCCATCTTCCAGCACGTCGAGCGACAGGGCGAGAGCATTGGACCATGTCCTGCGACCGGCATGCTCTGGCCATTCGACCAGCAGCGCTCCGTCGCCCGCGATGTCATCAAGACCGAGTTCGTCGAGCTCGGACGGGTCCTCGATCCGATAGAGGTCGACATGCCAGACCGGCGGCTTCAGCATTTCATAGGGCTGGACCAACGCGAAGCTGGGACTGGGCACCTCGCCCTTGTGACCAAGGCCGGCGAGCAGGCCGCGCACCAAGGTCGTCTTTCCAGCCGACAAGGGCCCCGATAGCGTAATTACGTCTCCCGCTTGCAGGGCCGCGGCCAGTTTCCGGCCAAAGGCGAGCATCGCCTTTTCATCCTTGATCCTCATTGCGGCGCACGCGGGACGCAAAGGGTAACACTGGTGCCTTTGCCGAGCGCCGATTCCAGCTCGACCTTGCCGCCATGGGCCTCGATGAACTGGCGGGTGAGCGGCAGGCCAAGGCCAAGCGCGGCCTCACCCCGGGCACCGGAGCGATGGAAGCGGGCAAAGACCTGGGCCTGGTCCTCCTTGGCTATGCCGGGTCCGTCATCGACGATTGTCACGATCGCCTGATCGTCGTCGCCGCTGGCCTTCAACCAGACATGGCCGCCTTCCTCGGTGTAGGCGACGGCATTGCGCAAGATGTGCTCGACCGACTCCCTAAGGCGCCTGGCGTCTCCGATGACGCTCCCGGCGCTGGCATCGAGATTGACCTCAAGCTTCTGCCCTTTTTCGTCGGCCCGCGGACGAAGCGCCTCGGCGGCAGCGCGGCACATGCCAGCGATGTCGACGCGCTCACGTTCGAGCACGACACCCTGGGTGTCGCCCTGGGTCAGGTCCAGCACGTCGTTGATCAGCTTCGACAAGCGCTCGACCGATTCGAGGATTGCGCCGACATAATCAGAGGCGGCGGGCGGCAGTTTCCCGGCGTAACCGGCCGCCAGCATTTCGGCGAACCCGCCGATCGAGGTCAAAGGCGTCCTCAGCTCATAGCTCATATTGGCGACGAAGTCGGTCTTGACCCGGTCGGCCTCTTCCAGCGCCGTCGCGCGTTCCCGCAGCGCCGCCTCGATCCGGCTGGAATCGGTGACGTCGATCATCGTGAAAAGGGCGTTGCCGTCGGGCAGCGGCACCGCCGCGAAATCGAGATGGCGGCCGTCGGTCAGCGAAAGCCGGCCGGTCCCCGACTGGCGACCGCTGGTGGTCGAGCGAACCAGCTCGCGGACCTGCGCGGCAGCAGAAGGATTGACGAGGCGCTTGGCCATGGCCGGGACCAGTTCGTCGACCCGCGGATGCTCGGCCAGCCAGCTTTCGTCCAAGTCCCACAGCTCGCTGAACCGGCGATTCCACAGATACAGGCGCCCGTCCGAGGCGAACACGCTGATCACCTCGAACAAATTGTCGAAGGTCGCGCCGCGGACCCGCAGCAAAGTATCGCGGGCCGAAGCCAGGCGGACCTGTTCGGTGCGATCCTCGAAGATCAGGCGGAGCCCGCCGTCGGGAAGCGGCTGGGCGAGCAAACGCAAATGGTCGCCATTGGCGAGCATCCAGTCTTCCTCGATCGTTTCTTCGGCGGAGGTGAACCAGTCGCGCCGCTCGGCCTTCCACGCCGGGAAATCGCGCACTTCGGGGAGGCGCCCGTTCTCGCGCATCCGCTCCATCACGCGGTCGAACTCCGGCCGTTCCGACAGCCATTCGGGCTCCAGCTGGGCCATGATGGCGAACGGCTGGTTGAAGAAGGCAAGCTGGCGGTCGCCATCGAATTGCACTGCCCCGGCCGTCATCCGGTCGGCCAGTTCGCGCTGGGATTCCTGATGCCGGATGAGCTCGATGCGAGCGTCCTCGAGGTCCTGGATGTCGACTGCAAAACCTGCCACGGCGCCGGTCGGAAGCGGCACGTCGACGATCCGCAGCATACGGCGCTCCTGGCCAATGGTTGCGGGCTGCGTGCGTGAATAAGGTCGGCCGCTTTCCAAGGCGATTTCGGCCCCGGCGCGAGCGCTGTCGGGGCCGACTGCGTCGATCAGTTCGCTGCCCCGCTCGATCACATCGGCTGCGTTTGTTCCTTGCACGGCAGTGACAAATGCGGCGTTGACCAGGCCGAGGCTGAGGTCCGGGCCACGGTACCACATCGGGAACGGCGCGCTTTCAATGAGGTGCGTCAGCGCATCCAGTGCGCCTTCGGTTTGATGGAGGCGGCGGATCAGCTTGACCCGGTCGGCATCGGCATCGCTGATATCGAACAGCCAGACCAGGACCGATCCGGGTTTAGCGGGTGGCGGGGCAAGCCCGGCACGCAGCTCAACAACCTTGCCCCGGCCTGCCAGCCGGAGCTGGCGACGGATCGTCGCACCGCTCAGCCGGACGTCATCCAATGCTTCGGCCAGGGACGCGAAATCCTCGGCATCGAAGCCGTGGTCGGTACCCGACAGATCCACCAACCGCTGCGGAACGGCGGGCAGGCCAAGGTCCCGGACCAGCTTGGCATCCGCTTCGATGCTGCCATTGTCCTGGACCAGCACCGCGCGCGCCGGTGCTGCGTCGAGCAATGACCGCATGGTCCGTGCCGCACCCAGCACCGATTGCGCGCGGCGGAGTCGGCGCGCGGCAAGAATCGCCAATGCCGCCGCGAAGGCGACCCATAGTGCGGCAATGACAATGATTGCCGCCGCGGCCTCGGCGCCGACGATCATTCTTCCCTGCCCCCGCTGAACATGGGCCCGTCATAGGGCGGCTGCGGAGACACAGTAAAGCAGGCGTCGCCAACGTGACAAAAAAGCGACACTAGGTTGAAAAGGCGCGGACAATTCACATGGGGCAGTTGAACATCAACGGCAAATGTCGGTAGCCACCGGCCTTTACAAAATTCCACTCGGGTTAGGGGTAATCCATGAGAAAGTTTAAACTGCTCGGCACCACCATGCTTACGGGTGCCGCGATGCTGGCACAGCCTGCTTTTGCGCAGGACGCCACGACGACTGCTGATACTGCCGCCGCGGCGCAGGATACTGGCAGTGCGCCAGCCGAAGCAGCCCAGCCTGCAGCAGCCGATCAAGGCGTCGATTGCGCCACTACTCCCAGCGATCCGAGCTGCAAGGCGATCGTCGTCACCGGCTCGCGCATCCGTCGTCCCAACCTCGAATCACCAATTCCGGTGACCTCGATCGGTGGCGAGGAATTCTTCGAAACGGGCACCGTGTCGGTTGGCGATACGTTGAACGACCTGCCGGCCCTGCGCTCGACCTTCAGCCAGGCCAACTCGACCCGCTTCCTCGGCACCGCCGGCATCAACAACGTCGACCTTCGCGGCCTCGGCATCGTCCGTACATTGGTGCTGCAGAACGGCCGCCGTCACGTCGGCGGCGACGTCCTGAACAGCGGCGTCACTCCCGATACCAACACCATCCCGACCGACCTGATTGATCGGGTCGACATTGTGACGGGCGGTAATTCGGCCGTGTACGGTTCGGACGCCATCGCCGGCGTGGTCAACTTCATCCTCAAGGATGACTATGAAGGCATCAAGGTGCGCGCCCAGGGCGGCATCAGCAAATATGGCGATGCCGGCGCCTACTTCATCAGCGGTCTGTGGGGCACCAACTTTGCCGAAGGTCGCGGCAACATCGCGATCAACGCCGAATATGCCCGGCAGGACCAGTATTTCGGCGCGGGCCGTTGGCTTGGTAGCCAGGACGGCTTCCTGGTCGTGGATGCCGATTCCGGGGCGGTGCCATCTGACGGCATTCCCGACCGCATTTTCTACCACGACATTCACTCGGGCAGCCTGACCAACACTGGCGCCGTCCGATTTGGCGGCCAGAACGCAGCGAATAGCTGCGGCACGGACCCGCTGGGTTCGTTCTACCCCTGCTTCTTCGTGTTCAACAAGGATGGCACGCTCGTTCCGGCGACTGGCGTCCGCGCCGGCGTTACGACTGGCAGCTTCATTGGTGGCAACAGCGAGAATTTCCGGGGCGGCAACCAGTTGCAGCTGTCACCGAAACTCGATCGCTACAACATCAACGCGTTCGGGCACTTCGAAATTACGCCGGCGCTTGTTCCGTTCTTCGAAGCCAAATACTCGCGTACCGACAGCTTCGGTTCGGGCGGTAGCGGCCCGGCGTTTACGCAGGGCGCGACGTTCGGCGATCCGGCCCAGTTCTTCGGCCTCGGCAACCGCGAACAGGTTCGTCTCGACAACCCGTTTCTAGATCCGGCAGCGCGTGCCCTAATCTGCGCAAGGCGAGCACTGCAGGTTCCTGCCCAAGGTTGCGCAGACGGGTCACGAATTTCCATTCGCGAAAACCTGCTCGGCCTTGGTGTTCGTAACGAAGAAGCGAAGCGTGAAACATATCGCGTCGTCGTTGGCTTCCGCGGCACCTTCTGGGATGACTGGAACTACGAAATCGCCGTTAACGGCGGCAGGCTCAACGAGAAAACCAAAGTTCGCGGCAATCTCGACATCCAGCGCTACCTGCTGGCCGTCGATGCGGTTGACCAGGGCAAGTATAATGGTGGCCTTAACAACGGCGTTCCCAACGGCAACATCGTCTGCGCTTCGCAGATCGATCCGAACCGGGCCTTCGGCTATTATCCGTGGCTATACGGCACCGACCAAAACGGGGCCGGCCCGAACCGTCCGGTTCTTGGCGACCCCAATGCGGCGGCTCGTCTGGCCGCCGACGTCGCCGCCTGCACCCCGAT
>NZ_JAHFPY010000013.1:6651-40537 GCF_023266535.1 Sphingomonas sp.
GCGCAAAGGGACTATTTGCTGAAGGACACCGTCTCGATCGGCAAGACTCGGCAGTTTGACGTCTCCGGCTTCGTCGCCGGCGACACCAGCACCTTCCTGAACCTGCCGGGCGGCCCGATCGGCTTCGTGCTGGGCGGCGAATATCGCCGGGACGACCTCTTCTACAAGCAGGATGACGACGTCTCGCTCGGCTATACCTTCTACAACGCGATCCCGACGTTCGATGCGCCGGCGAGCAAGGTAAAGGAAGCTTTTGGCGAAGTCCGGATCCCGATCGTCAAGGACGTTCCGTTCCTGCATGAACTGGAAGTCAGCGGCGCGGTTCGCGTTTCTGACTACAGCATCGGCAACACCGGAACGGTGTGGGCCTACAACGCCAGCGGTATCTGGTCGCCACTCGACGGCCTTCGGATCCGCGGCAATTATGGCCGGTCGGTCCGCGCTCCGAACCAGGTCGAACTGTTCTCGCCATTCGGCCAGAATTTCGCGCCCGGTTTCGGCGACCCCTGCTCGTCGATCAACATCGGCGCCGGCTCGGCCAACCGCGCCGCGAACTGCGCGGCGGCGGGTCGCCCCGGTGGCACCGATGCCACGATCAACCCGAGCACCGACACTACTCCGGCAGCCTTCCCGACGCCGTACGACTTCCGGTACAGCTCGTCGCTGGAAATCCGTAGTGGTGGCAACCCAAGCCTGGAAGCGGAGACTTCGGACAGCTACACGCTTGGCTTCGTTGCGACGCCCAAGTTCATCCCCGGCCTGTCGGTATCGGTCGACTGGTACAAGATCACCGTCAACAAGGTGATCACCGGCGTGGCGGCGCAGACGATCGTCAACAACTGCTACGATCTCGCTGCGGGTAACTCCTTCTGCGACCTGTTCACGCGCGCCCCGGCGGGCGGTGCCACGTCGGGCGAGCAGGAGTTCCGGATCATCGAAGGAAGCCTGATTCAGGGTCCGGTCAACTTCGCCAAGCTGCTCGCCAAGGGCGTCGACATTGAAGTCGCCTACCGCGGCCAGATCGGCAGCATCGGCAAGATCGACACGACCCTCCGCTATACTCACGTGCTCGACCTTTCGACCTACCTCAACCCGACGGACCCGGGTCGCAAGAACGTGATCGTCGGCAAGCATGGCGGCGAACTGGGTGACCCTGAGGACTCGTTCAACTGGCAGACCAACTTGAAGACCGGCATCTTCACCTTCGGCTATCAGCTACGGTATCTGGCAAAGATGTACGTCAATACGTACGAGGATCAGAACAGCGTGCAGGGACGTACGCCCGAGAATGAGGACTTTGCCGAGTTCAATAAATATAGCGCGCGCTTCTATCACTCGGTGCGGGTCGGCGCTGACATCACCAAGGACTATAATATGTACCTGGGCGTCAGCAACCTGACCAACGCCAAGCCGCCGTCGGGACTGACCGGCATTGGTGGTGGCAGCGGTATCTACGACAACCGCGGCCGCTTCTACTATGCGGGTATTGTCGCCAAATTCTGATTGGCGACACATTGAACAATCTGAGGGGCCGGGTAATTCCGGCCCCTTCTTTTTGGTCAAAGCGCAGGTGGACAGCGTTGGCTCGACAATCCATTCAGATGTCATGAGTAACGGCAAATCCGGGACAATGAGTTTTGCCGAGCTTGAGAACCGCGCTCTCGGGCTCGAGCAGGAACACAGACTTGAGGAGGCCAGGGACGCATTCGACGCCGGCTTGCAGATGTGGCCGGCATCGCAATCGATGGCCGAAGGCCGGGCCCGCATCGCGCTGCGCCTCAGGGAAGACGGGGCCGCCGACCATTGCGCTCGCGCCCTCGCCTTTCGCGACGATGACCCGGAATTGCAGGCACAGATGCTCCTCACTGCTGCGGGCGAAATCGGGCGCGAGGCAATTCCCCTGTTCAAGTCATTCCTGGACCGCCACCCCGAAAACGTCCTGGTGCAGGAGGTGTTGGCAGACCTGCAAGCGCAGGCCGGCGCGGGCGAAGGATTCCTGGACGCATACACCGCGGCACTGGCCAGCCAGCCGCAGAACAAGGCGCTGCTGATGTCCTATTGGGAGACTTTGTCGCGATCGCGGCGATATTCGCAAGCGATCGAATCCATGGATGCCAACCGCCACCTGTTTGAAAATGACCGGAAATTTGCCATCCAGGAAATCAGCCTCCTCAACTATTTGGGCCTTTCCGGTCGGGCAAGCTCCTTGCTCGAAACGCTGGACGAGCAGCCCGATGCCCAACTTGCGCGCGGCATGAACCGACTGCAGCTCGGCAAGCCGGACGAAGCAGCCAAATTCCTGGAAAGCGTTGTTGAACAACAGGCGGACAATTTCGAAGCCTGGTCGCTGCTTGAAATTGCCTGGCGGATCGTCGGAGATGCTCGCCACAAGTGGTTGATTGGCCAGCCGCCGCTTTATGGTGCGTGTCAGATCGATCTGGGCGCCGAACAGCTAGCTGAAATCGCGGAGATGCTCCGCGGTATGCACCACGCCAGCGCACAGCCAATCGGCCAGTCGGTGCGCGGCGGAACGCAGACACCCGGTCAGTTGTTTGAGCGGACCGATCCCGAAATGAAGATGCTCACCGCAGCACTGGCCTTCGAGATCCGCCAATTCGTCCGCGCCCTTCCGCCCGCGGACCCCGGCCATCCCCTGCTCAAGCATCGCGACATGGGAATGGCCTTCGGGCCAAGCTGGTCGGTGCGCTTTACCGGCAGCGGACATCACGCCGCCCATTTTCATCCGGGCGGGATATTGAGCTCGGCCTGTTATATTTGCGTGCCCGAGACCCTTGCCGACGAGCAGGAAAAGCCCGGCTGGCTGGAAATCGGCCGGCCGCCAGTCGAGCTTGGGCTGGATCTGGAGCCGCTCGCGACGTTTGAGCCCAGGCCCGGTCGCCTGATCCTGTTTCCCAGCCTCCTGCTCCACGGAACCCGCTCGTTCAGCGGCGGCGAGCGAATGAGTGTCGCCTTCGACCTCGTCCCAGTCCCGATGAATTGACGAGCTGCCGATGAACCGCATCGACCGCGCCTACGAACTAGCAAACCGAGGGGAAGCTGCCGCGGCAACATCCCTGCTGGACGAGGGCGGCGAGGCCGGCGAGGCGGAATGCTGGGTCGAGCTGGCGTCGTGGTATTTGACGGGTCAGATCGTCCCGCGCGATCTTCTGAAAGCGCGCGAATGCTTCCGGCTGGCGGGCGATCTTGGCCATGAACAGGCGCAATCGATCCATATCGCCTTGCTGGCAAACGGTGCCGGCGGCTCGGTCGATTGGCCTAAAGCACTGAACCTGCTGGAGAATGTGGCAGGTTTGGATTCAAGCGCAGCGCGCGAACTGGCTGTGATCAAGTCGATGCCGATTGGCCCTGATGGGGAACCGCAAGGCCCCTTCCCCAGCGAGATATTGTCGGTTTCGCCCGACGTCCGGCTGTTCCCCGGCCTGTTTACCGCGGAAGAATGCGACTGGCTGATCGAACGATCACTGCCGTTGCTGCAGCCATCGCTGGTGGTCGATCCGCACAGCGGCCAGCAAGTTCCGAACCCGGTGCGAACGTCCGACGCGGTCGCCTTCCCGCTGGTGATCGAAAGCCCCGCAATCCACGCCCTGTGCCGCCGCCTCGCTGCCGCCAGCGGGACGGATGTCAAACAGGCTGAGCCGCTGCAGGTGCTGCGCTACCGGCCGGGGCAGGAATATCGTCCGCACTTTGATGCGATCGGCGACGCCGACAACCAGCGGATGCTAACCTTCCTGGTCTATTTGAACGACGATTATGAAGGTGGCGAGACGGAGTTTCTCGCCAACGGCCTCAAGGCGCGCGGCCGCAAGGGCGACGGACTATTGTTCCGCAATGCCGATGCGGCGGGAAAGCCGGATTTGAACGCCCAGCATGCCGGCCTGCCGGTCACGGCCGGCGAGAAATATCTCGCCAGCCGCTGGATCCGGGAGCAGCGCTTTACGCCTTAATAGCGGTAGTGGTCCGGCTTGAACGGGCCTTCGGTGGCAACCCCGATATAGGCGGCCTGCTTGTCGCTGAGCTTGGTCAATTTGACGCCCAGCTTGTCGAGGTGGAGCGCGGCGACCTTCTCGTCGAGATGCTTTGGCAGGACGTAGACGTCGTTCTGATAGGCATCCGATTTGGTCCAAAGCTCGATCTGCGCGAGAACCTGGTTGGTGAAGCTGCTGCTCATCACGAAGCTTGGGTGGCCGGTGGCGTTGCCAAGATTGACGAGCCGGCCCTTGCTGAGGACGATCAGGCGCTTGCCATCCGGGAAGGTGACTTCGTCGACCTGCGGCTTGATCTCATCCCATTTCATATTGGCGAGGGCACCGATCTGGATCTCGCTGTCGAAGTGGCCGATGTTGCAGACGATCGCCATGTCCTTCATCTCGCGCATATGGTCGAGCGTGATGACGTCCATGTTGCCGGTAGCGGTGACGAAAATGTCGGCGCGCTTGGCGGCCTCCTCCATCGTCACGACCTCATAGCCTTCCATCGCCGCCTGCAGCGCACAGATCGGGTCGACCTCGGTAACCAGCACGCGGGCGCCGCCGTTGCGCAAGCTGGCGGCTGAGCCCTTGCCGACATCGCCGAAGCCGGCGACGGTGGCGACCTTGCCGGCCAGCATCACGTCGGTGGCGCGGCGGATGGCGTCGACCAGGCTTTCCTTGCAGCCATAGAGATTGTCGAACTTCGATTTGGTGACGCTGTCATTGACGTTGATCGCCGGGAATGGGAGCTTGCCCTGCTTGGCAAGGTCGTAGAGCCGGTGCACGCCGGTAGTGGTCTCTTCCGAGACTCCCTTGATGGTCTCGACCGTCTTGGTGAGGTAGCCGGGCCGCTCGGCGAGGAAGCGCTTCAGCGTCGCGACGAAGATTTCCTCTTCCTCATTTTGCGGCGTGAACAGCGTCTCGCCGGCTTCGACGCGCGCGCCCCACAGCGCGAACATGGTGGCGTCGCCGCCGTCGTCGAGGATCATGTTGCAGGTGGTGTCGGCGCCCCAGTCGAAGATGCGGGCGGCATAATCCCAATATTCCTCGAGCGTCTCGCCCTTGACCGCGAACACCGGGACACCCGACGCCGCGATTGCCGCGGCGGCATGGTCCTGGGTCGAGAAGATGTTACACGACGCCCAGCGCACCTCGGCCCCGAGCGCGGTCAGCGTCTCGATCAGCACCGCGGTCTGGATGGTCATGTGCAGCGAGCCGGTGATCCGAGCGCCCTTCAGCGGCTTGGCGGCGCCATATTCGCGGCGCAGCGCCATCAGGCCGGGCATCTCGGTTTCGGCGATTTCGATTTCCTTGCGGCCGAATTTGGCGAGCGAGATGTCCTTGACGATATAGTCGCGGGTCATGGTGTCGGCGGTAGCCACGGCAAAAATTCTCCGGTGAAGATGAGTTGCGCCGCCCCTAGCCAGCAAGGGCGCCAAAAGCAAATGCCCGGCCATGCCCTTGAGCGGCCCGAGCGCACCTCGTAAGCAGCAAGGCCGATCTTCCGGGAGCAGCTTTCCATGTCATTCGTGCGCGTCAACGTGAAACCCGACACGCTCGACGACGAGAATCGCAAATTCGTTCAGCGTCCGCTGACGCAGCCCCTGTTCCTCAACAGCGTGCCGAAGAGCGGCAGCCACCTGCTGCGCAACATCATCCGCATGTTCGTGCCGGTCGAAAGCCAGTACCAGGCCGAGTTCATCCAGCATCATTTCATCCAGCATCACCTCGCCGCCTTCGATCCCGGCCGCAACATGCTGAGCTGGGGCCATCTGTTCCACATGGACCGGTTCAGGGCCCTGCTGTCCGGCGTCCGCCATGTCGTGCTGGTGCGCGATCCCTATGATTGGGCACTGGCCCAGGCGCGTTTCATCAACAGCAACGAATTCCAGGTCCCCGGGCTCGATGCTTACAAGAAGCCGGATGTCTCGATCGAAGCGCTGCTCAACCTGGTAATCGAGGGGATCAAGCCGCAACTCGCGCCATTGGCGATCACTTATCACTACAACGCAGTGCTGTGGCTACAGGCGGGCTCACCGCTGGTGCGTTATGAGGAGCTGGTCGGCGCGCTCCGCAACCTCGAAAGCGACGAGTCCGAATCCTATTTCAGCGCCCTTTTGCAAACCTGCGGCATCGACCGGCCGGATGATTGGCGCGGGCGGGTGCGGATCGGATCGGACCGCAAGCAGAGCGGCACCGCGCGCGAGAATTTGACCGGCGTCGCCGCCAAAATCCCGTCGCAGCTGCCCGACCCGCAGAAACGGATGGTCGACGCGTCATATCCCGGCCTGCGCGACCTGCTCGGCTACGCCTAGGTCAGGCGGCGCCGGCGCCGCTGTCGAGCAACCGCGGGTCGATCCCTTCCGCCTTGAAGGTCGCCTCCCACCGCTCGGCGGTCGGCGTCTCGAACAATATTTCCTGACGCCCGTCGGCGGTGAACCAGCCGGGACGGGTCATCTCCTCGTCAAGCTGGCCTTCGCCCCAACCGGCGTAGCCGAGCGCGATCAGATAGCGGCTCGGTCCCTTGCCGTCGGCGATCGCCTTCAGCACGTCGATCGTGCCGGTCAGCGCGCCGAGGCCGACCACCTGGATCGTGTCCTGACCGCCCCAGTCGTCGCTGTGGAGCACGAAGCCCCTGCCCGGCTCGACCGGCCCGCCATGAAGTACAGGTCCATCAGGCGCCTCGCCCGGATCGATGCCAAGCTGCTCGAGCAGGCCGCGCACGCCGATCCCGGCGCGCTGGTGACCGATGCCAATTCCGACCGCGCCATTCTCGTCATGGACACACATCACGATGACCGCCCGTTCGAAGCGCGGGTCGCCGATGCCGGGCATCGCCAGCAGCAGCTTGCCGGACAGGAAGCGAGGTGTCTCCATGGTGGCCAAAATGCGCCTTGGAGCGGAGGCTCGCAAGACTTGTGGCCGTCATGCGCCGCGCCTATCTCGCGGCCTGACCTTTCACAGGAGATTGACCGATGGCCATCCAGGTTGGCGACCATATTCCCGACGTCCAGTTGACGCTTGCCACCCCCGAGGGGCCGGTGCCGGTAAAGAGCGGCGATTATTTCGCCGGCAAGCGCGTCGCGCTGTTCGCCGTCCCGGGTGCCTATACCCCGACCTGCTCGGCGCGCCACCTTCCCTCCTATGTCGAGAAGGCCGCCGAACTGAAGGGCAAGGGGATCGATGAAATTGTCGGGACCAGCGTCAACGACGCTTTCGTCATGGGCGCGTGGAACCGCGACCAGGGGAGCGAGGAGATCACCATGCTGGCCGATGGCAACGGCGATTTCGCCGAGGCGCTGGGCCTCACCATGGACGCCTCCAAGTTCGGCATGGGCAAGCGCAGCCAGCGCTATTCGGCGATCATCAACGACGGCGTCGTCGAGCAGCTCAACGTCGAAGCACCGGGCGAATATAGCGCCTCCAGCGCCGAAACGATGCTCGGCCAGCTGTAGCGCCACAGCGCTTCGTCGCATTTCCCTCCTTTTTTGCCTGCCCCTGGCAACGCCGACGCGAGGTTGCGCGTTGCTAGGGAGGGGCCACTGAAGGAGGCGAAAATGCCAAGTAGAAAAAGAGACGCCAAGGGCAGGTTCAAGGACGCGGCTTTCTTCAGCTCGGTTCGCGACCGGCCAGGGGCGAGCGCGGCAGTCATCGCTGGCGCCGCCGGCCTCGCCGCCGCCGGGGCTTTCCTGTGGACCCGGCGCGGCCAGATTGGCGAAGCGCTGAGCAGCGGGATGGATCGCTTGAGCGAGCTCAAGGCCGAGCGGATGGGGTCGAGCGACGAAGCAGCCCAGGAGGATTTCTCCGAGGAAGCGCTGAAGCTCAAGGAGACCGGCAAGAAATCCAAGGGTTCGCGCGGCCCAAGCGCGGAACAGGACCTCAAGCTGGGATTGGCTCCGGTCGAGTAAACTGATGGACTGGCCGTCACGGGAGTGAATCCCGTGACGTCGGTCCTGTCGCGCTTGCAGCGCGCAGGCCGTCCGGCCTTCGAGCTCTCTCGATCAGGTCAAATCTTTACGAAATTTTCCCTGCTCTCGGGCTGTCATGCTTACCAGCCACATTGCTTCCCGGCGTTCTGCTTCTCCAGCCAGGCCTGCAGCGGGGCGAAATATTCCAGCATCGGCTTGCCCGAAACCTCGCGGGTTCCGGTGAATGCCTGCAGCGCGTCCGGCCATGGCCGCGATGCGCCCATGCTCAGCATCTGGTTGAGGCGCGCTCCAACTTCCTTGTTGCCGTAGAAGCTGCAGCGGTGGAGCGGCCCCTTCCACCCCGACATGTCGCAGGCCGCCTTGTAGAACTGGAACTGCAGCACCCGTGCGATGAAGTAGCGCTCATAGCTGGTGTTGCCGGGGATGTGGAACTTGGCGCCCGGATCGAAGTCCGCTTCCGAACGCGCGACGGGCGGTACGATCCCCTGATATTTCAGCTTCAGATCGACCCAGGCCTGGTTGTAGTTGGCCGGCGTGATCGACCCGTCGAACACGCCCCAACGCCATTTGTCGACCAGATAGGCGAAGGGCATGAAGGCGACCTTGTCCATCCCCTGGCGGAGCAGCAAGCCGATATCCTTGTCGGCCAACGGCACCTTGGCGCGGTCCAAGAGCCCGATCTGCACCAGATATTCGGGCGTGATCGACAGGGCGATAAAGTCGCCGATCGCTTCGTGGAAGCCGCCATTGGCGCCATTGAGATAGAGATAGGGCTGCTGGTTATAGGCCCGCTGATAATAGTTGTGGCCAAGCTCGTGGTGGATGGTGACGAAGTCGTCGCTGTTGACCTTGGTGCACATTTTGATGCGCAAATCGTCCTTGTTGTCGACGTCCCATGCCGAGGCATGGCAGACGACGTCCCGGTCGCGCGGTCGCGTGATCATCGATCGTTGCCAGAAGGTCTCGGGAAGCGCCGGCAGGCCGAGCGAGGTGTAGAAGCCCTCGCCGATCCTGACCATCGCCACCGGGTCCTTCTTCTTGGCCTCGAGCAGCTTGCCGATGTCATAGCCGATGTCGCCGGCGCCCTTCGGGGCAACGATATCGTAGATATTGCCCCATTCCTGCGCCCACATATTGCCGAGCAGGTCGGCGCGGATCGGCCCCGTCGCCGGCTGGATCGCTGACCCATATTTCTGGTTGAGCTTGGTCCGGGTGTAGCAGTGCAGCTGCTTGTAGAGCGGGTCGAGTTCGCCGAGCAGCCGGTCATACATCACGATGAATTGCTCGGGCGTCATGTCATATTGGGACCGCCACATCGCACCGGTGTCGGCATAGCCAAGTTCCTTGGCGCCGGAGTTGGCGATTTCGACCATGCGAATATAGTCCTGGCGCATCGGCCGGCCGGTGGTTTCGTGCCAGCTTTGCCAGACTTCCTTGAGCTGGGCGGGATCGCGCAAGGTCCCCATCAGCGCTTCGGCATCGTCGCCGGTAATGACCTTGCCATTGTGCTGCGCGCGGCCCTTGGCGTAGGCCGACTGCAGCTTGGTGGCGAGATCGTTGAGCTGGGTCGCGGCGCCCGGCGTGGTCGGCGCCGCCAGGGTCAGCGCCCCACGCAGTAGGTCGAGCTTGCGCGCCGTGTCGAAATCGAGGCCCGGGACCCTGGAATATTTGGCCGCCTCGATGGCGTATTTGACGCCCTTTTCCGTGGCGATCGTGCCGAAATAGGCGGCGACCGCGTCGCTATCGTCATTGATGTAGGTGTTGTTGACCCAGTTGGCCTGCTGGCTGATGTTCGAAAAGCCGCCCAAATCCTTTTCGACCGCGGCGACGAAGGCCTGGGCGTCCGCAACGGTTGGCCCGGGGGCTGCAGCCGGCTCGGCCGCCGGAGCGGGAGCGGCTTCGGCCACCGGCGTCGATTGGGCGGAAGTGCAGCTGGCCAGCGCCAATGCTGCCAGCGAAACGGAAGCGGCGAATTTCATCATCAGGCGTCCTCGTCCCTGGGGTTTTTCTTTTGTCGCGTGGCCTACGGATTGGAACTTGCCAGTCCCTTTCGTCAAGCAGTCACGGACATTCGTCAGGCGGACAGGAAGTCGGCGATCGCCTTGCCAAATTCGGGCTTGGTGATGCTGGTCATGTGCGTGCCCGGCGTTTCGCGGAACGTCGCGTTGGGCAGCACATTGGCCAGCTCCTCGGCCGAGCCATTGTCGTCGTCCTGGTCGCCGCACACCACCAGCGTCGGCATGGTGAAGGCCTGGAGCCACTCAACGAACGCGTCCTCGAAACTGTCGAGCAGGTGCCTGGCGGCGACGCGGTCGACCTTCTGGCTCTTCATGAACTGGATCGACAGCCAGTGCGGGTCGCCGCGCTGGACGCTGTCGAACTGGTCGATCGCCTCCACGAAGAAATTCTTGCGGCGCTCCCAATTGCGGAGCCCCTCGAGCCCCGCGCCGCCGAGCATGGCGCGGCGGGGACGCATCCCCTCGCCAACCGCTTCGACCGTGGTCCGTGTCCCCAGCGAGAAGCCGCCGAGGTCGAGATCGGTCAGGCCGAGCAGCGCCACCAGTTCGCGCACATCACGGGCAAGGATGCCCTTGGGATAATATTCCGCGCCGTGCGGCTTGCCGCTGAGCCCATGCGCGCGATGATCGGGCATGATCACGCGAAAGCCTTCGGCCGCGATGCGGTCCGCCGTGCCGAACTTGATCCAGTTCATATGGGCGTCGGAGAACAGGCCATGCAGCAGGATCACCGGCCTGCCCTGCCCCAGCTCGTGCCAGGCCAGCTCGACGCCATCGGATGCGGCCCAATGGTGGGTAGTGACCCCAGTCATGCCGACCGCCTAGCCGATGGCTGGTACGGGCGAAAGCATTTGGGCTGTCTTTGCCGCAAGAGCATGGCATGGTGCGGCCGATGATCAGTATCGAAGCGTTGGTCAGGGCGGGGCTTTATCCGGCGCCACAATGGTTCCCGCAATCGATGGATCCGAACCGCGAATGGGTCCGGATGGTGCTGTTCAAGGATGAGGATTATCGCAAGGCACCGTTCCTCGACGAACGCGGAATTCGCGACGGAATGCCTCAGGGCATCGTGCCCTGGACTCTGCTGGCCGAACTGACGCGGCAAGAGCATCGCAGCGACGCCCATTGGATCTTCCATATCAGCCACGTCGGTTCGACCCTGATCTCCCGGCTGATCGGCGAGATCGACGGTACATTATGTTTGCGGGAGCCGTTGATCCTCCGCTCCTTGTTCAAGGGCTCGAAAGAGGAAGCAATCCAGCGGATACCGATTATTCGCAGGTTGCTGTCGCGCTGCTTCAACCCCTCCGACCGCGCCATCGTCAAAGCCACCAGCCGGGTCAGCGAGCTGGCCGCTCCACTGGTGGGGCCGGCCGCCACTGGCGGGAACGCCTTGTTCATTTCCATCAATCCACGCGATTTCATCGTTTCGCGCCTGAGCCGCGACAAGGATGAACTGGCGGAGCGGGCGCCCGAGCGGCTGAGCCGGCTCAAGCAACGGTTGCCAGGGCTCGATCCGACTCAGGCGACCAGCAGCAAGGCTCGCCTGGCCGCCATGACCTGGGCCTGCGAAGCGAGCTCGATTGAAAATGCGATGGATCGAATCGATCCGGAGCGTCGGATGTTCCTGAATTTCGCAAATTTCCTCCAGGACCCGAGGTCTGGCCTGGCGGACCTAGCGCGCCATTTTGGCCTATCGGCCGACCAGGACCGGATCGACGTGATCATTGGCGGCCCATTGATGCGTCGAAACTCCAAGGACAATGCACAGGTGGTAATGACGGCAGAGCGCAAACGGGCCGAGGACAAGACGTCTGTTCGAGAGAAGGAAGCGATCGACGACGCACTGGCCTGGCTGGACCGGCAACGCGGCTTGTCGGAATTGATCGATCGCGCTTGTGCGCGCTTCGAATTGGCGACCTAGCCCGGGAATTCCCCGGTCGCCTCGACCCATTTGTCGACCAGCTTTTGGTGCGCGTCGGTGCGCATTTCCGGCAGACCCTCGGTATTGAGCCAGGCGCGGTGAATGCTCTCGGCCCCGAAATGATGCTTCGGTTTGAACGGCGATGGATCGTCGAACGCGGCGACGGTCAGGTCCATCTTGGTCGCGTCCTGCTTGAACTCGAAGCCGAGCGAAGTGCCGCAGCTGGCGCAATAGGGCCGCCGGGCGATCGGCGAGCTGTCGAACCAGTCGGGCTCGCTATGCCATTGGACATCCTCCAGCCGGGCATTGACGAAGGCGATCGAGATCGAGCCGGTGGCCCGCTGGCACATGCGGCAATGGCAGAGATAGGCCTCGTCCGGCTTGACCCGCGCCTCGAACCGCACTTTCCCGCAGGCGCAGCCGCCTGACATGGTTTTGGTCATGCCGCCCTACCTCTCCTTCATCCCGGCCTGTTTCATCCGCCAAACGGCAAGGTCGATCCGGTCCTGGCCAAAGAATGGCTCCCCGTTGAAGACTAAAGTCGGCACGCCCCAGTGGCCCGCCGCTTCGAGTGCATCCTGATTGGCGGCGATCTCCGCATCGAGCGCCTCGGCCTCTTCCGCGACCTCTGCGTCCAGTTCGGCCAGGTCAAGTCCGGCTTGGGCGGTCGCCCCGGCCAGCAGTTCGCCCTCGTTCCACCCTGCCGTGCCGCCCCAGATCAGCCGCGAGACCTCGTCGACGAAGACCAGCCCCTTGCCACGGCGCGCGGCGGCCTGGCCGAGCCGCGTCAGCCGGTAAATATAGGGCTGATCCGGCGAGATTTGGCGCGTGGCCAGGTCTTGCACGATCGGATCGGGCCGCGGCGGGGCGATCTTTATTTCGAGCGACTGGGCCAGCCGCGCGACATCCAGCACCATATAGCGAAGCCAGTTGGGATGGTTGCGCTCGAAGAAATCCGGCTGGCGGATCGCGAGCGGATAGACCGGGCGGAGGTTGAGCGAGAGGTCATATTCGTCAGCAAGTGCCCGGTAACGGCGGGTGGCAAGGTAGCTGTAGGGGCTGCGGAACGACCAGAAGATATCGGCGAAAAGCGTCATGGTTCGCGTGATTGCCGGTTCCGCGAAGTTGGTCAAACCCGCAAGAGGCCGCCTGGCCTTTGGGCTGGTTTCCGCAATCGCCATTCGGCTATGCGGACTGCCATGCCCGACCCGCTCGACCCGGAAGACATCGCCGCAGATGCCCATTGGCTGGCGCAAGCCTATGACCCTGGTCAGCAGCTGGTCCGCTTCGTCGGTATGACGGCCGAGGATTATCGCGCTGCGGCGTTCCTCGACGATCGCATGTTCGACCGGCAGCGCGATGTCAGGGTGTTGCCCTGGGCCGATGTCGCCGAGGCGGCAGATGGCGAGAATGACGCGCGCTGGATTTTCCACATCGGCCATGTCGGATCGACCATGGTCGCGCGCATGCTGGGCGAGATCCCGGGCGTCCTGTCGGTGCGCGAGCCGCGGATCCTGCGCGACTTGGCGGGCCTGCCCCGAGAGCTGGCCGAGGCGATGGCACCTACGGTGGCGGCGCTCTGTTCGCGCAAGTTCGAGGATCAGGGCCATGCGCTGGTCAAGGCGACCAGTTTTGTCAGCGAAATCGCGCCGACACTGGTCGGACCAAAGACTTCCGCGATTTTCATTGTCGCCAGTGCCACGTCCTACATGCTGACCATATTGGCGGGCGAGAACAGCGTGAAGGAACTGCATGCGCTGCACGACTATCGGGCTAAGCGGATGGCCGGCCGCGTTTCGCCAATGGCCGACGCTGCGAACAGCGACGCGCATCGGGCGGCAATGGCCTGGGCGTGCGAAATGACCAGCCTGGAAGCCGCGGCCGATGCGATGCCCGGCTCGCCAATCCTGTGGCTCGACTTCGACCACTTCCTCGCCGATCCGGCGGAGCGCCTCGCCGGCGCCGCACAACATTGCGGGTTCGACCTAGCTGCGGCCGACGCGGAAGCGATCGCCAGCGGTCCGCTGATGAAGCGCTACTCCAAGGCGCTGGAATATCAATATAGTCCCGCCCTCCGCCGCGAGCTGCAAGCGGAAGCGCAACAGCGCCACGGCCGCGACATCCAGGCCGCGCTCAACATGCTGGAAGAGGCGAGCAAGAGCTCGCCCCTGCTCGAACGCGCACTGGCGAGGCGCTAGGCGGCCTTCTGCAGGTGCCGGCGGCCGAGCAGCTCGGCGATCTGCACGGCGTTCAAGGCCGCGCCCTTGCGGAGGTTGTCGCTGACCACCCACATCGAAAGGCCATTGTCGACGGTCGGATCGTCGCGCACCCGGCTGACGAAGGTGGCATATTCCCCGACGCATTCGACCGGCGTGACGTAGCCGCCATCCTCGCGCTTATCGATCAGCATCACGCCCGGTGCCTCGCGCAGGATTGCCTGAGCCTCCGCGGCCGATATCTCGTTCTCGAACTCGATGTTGATCGCTTCCGAATGGCCGACGAACACCGGCACGCGGACGCAGGTTGCGCTGACCTTGATCTTTGGATCGAGGATCTTCTTGGTTTCCACCACCATCTTCCACTCCTCCTTGGTCGAGCCGTCCTCGAGGAAGCTGTCGATGTGGGGGATGACGTTGAACGCGATCTGCTTGGTGAATTTGACCGGCGAGTTGGCGTCGCCGACGAAGATGTTGCGGCTCTGCTCGAACAGCTCGTCCATGCCCGCTTTCCCGGCTCCAGAAACCGACTGGTAGGTGGCGACCACCACGCGCTTGATCGTGGCGATGTCGTGGAGTGGCTTCAGCGCCACCACCATTTGCATCGTCGAGCAATTGGGGTTGGCGATGATGTTCCTGGCCCGATAGCCGTCGATCGCGTGGGCATTGACCTCCGGCACAATCAGCGGGACGTCCGGGTCCATCCGGTAGAGCGAGCTATTGTCGATTACCGTACAGCCGGCGGCTGCGGCACGAGGCGCATGGACTTTCGATACTTCCGAGCCGGCCGCGAACAGCGCGATGTCCCAGCCTTCGAAATCGAAATGCTCGATATTCTGGACCTTCAGCTCCTGGCCGCTGTCGCCGAGATCGATGATGTCGCCGGTCGAGCGCGGGCTGGCCACCGCAGCGACCTCCGAGAAGGGGAATTGGCGCTCAACCAGCACATTGAGGATCTCGCGCCCGACATTGCCAGTCGCGCCCACCACTACGACCCGATAGCCCGATGACATCAATCTGTTTCCTTCGATTCCAAAAAGCGACGGCCGGACTTCCCATGTCGGAAAGCCCGGCCGCGTTTCAAGCCATTTCGAGCCTGAAGGGCGTTTAGCCCTCCTTGCTCTCGGTGCGATGGTCGCGGCGCTCGGCGATACGGGCCGACTTGCCGCGGCGACCGCGGAGATAATAGAGCTTGGCGCGCCTGACGGCGCCACGGCGCACGACCTCGATCGAATCGATGATTGGCGAATAGAGCGGGAAGACGCGCTCGACGCCCTCGCCGAACGAAATCTTGCGGACGGTGAAGTTTGAATTCACGCCCTTGTTGGCGCGGGCGATGCACACGCCCTCGTACATCTGGACGCGGCTGCGGTCGCCTTCGACGACCTTCACGCCAACGCGCAGCGTGTCGCCGGCGCGGAATTCGGGGATGTTCTTGCCCTCGCTGAGCGCGGCAACCGTCTCCGCCTCGAGCATCTGAATCAGGTTCATTGCTTTAACAGCCTTATTCTTCTCGCTGCGCACCAGAGGGCGGTGCCTCCCGAGCGCCCCCATGGCGCTCGATCAGGTCCGGCCGCCGTAGCCGTGTATCGTCGATCGCGCGTTGCTTTCGCCACGCCGCGATCTTCGCATGATCCCCCGATCGCAACACTTCAGGGATCGTGCGCCCTTCCCAATCAACGGGGCGGGTATAATGCGGATATTCCAGGAGCCCTTCTTCGAAGCTCTCTTCCTCTCCGCTGGAGGCCGCGCCCATTATCCCGGGAAGCAGCCGAACGCAAGCGTCTAGCAGCACCATCGCGCCGACCTCGCCGCCGGAGAGGACATAATCGCCGATCGACATCGGTTCGACGGGGCGTGCCTCGAAGATCCGCTCGTCGAATCCCTCGAACCGGCCGCAGAGGATGATCGCCCCCTCGCCCGCCGCCAGTTCGCGCACCTTGGTTTGCGTCAGCGGCGCGCCGCGTGGCGTCATCGCAAGCATTGGCCGGCCGTCGGCGACGGCATCGAGCGCCGCGGCGAGCACGTCGACCCTGAGCACCATCCCCGCCCCGCCGCCGGCCGGCGTGTCGTCGACGGTACGATGCTTGTCGATCGCATGGTCGCGAATGTTGCACGCTTCCAGGCTCCAAAGGCCATCGGTGAGGCCGCGACCCGCTAAGCTCGTGCCGAGCGGCCCGGGGAACATCTCTGGGTAGAGCGTCAGGACGGTGGCGCGGAAACTCATGCCAGGAACTCCGGGTCGAGAACGACCTTGTCGCCATCCAGCCGCGCAGCAGGATCGCGGAAGGGGATCAGCGAGCGCTGGCCGTTTGGGCGTTCGACCTCCAGCAGGTCGCCGGCGCCGAAATTCTCGACCGCAACGACAGTGCCGAGCGCTTTGCCGCGCTTATCGACACAGGCGAGCCCGACCAGGTCGGCGTGATAATATTCGCCCTCCTCCAACGGAGGGAGCTGGTTGCGGTCGATTTCGACCAATTGGCCACGCAGCGCTTCGGCGGCAGTGCGGTCGGAGATGCCCTCGAAGCGGGCGATGGCGGTTTTCCCGCCATCCTTGATGTCCTTGAGCGCCAGTTCGCGCCCGCCGACATGGAAGCGCTGATGGCGAGCGAGACTCTCGACGCTGTCCGCGAACAGTTTGAGCCTCAGCTCGCCCTTGACGCCATGGACCCCGGCGACCGCAGCCAGCGCGACGCGGCGGGTCATGGTTCCTCCCCACGATTTCGTGGGGAGGGGAACCAGCGGAGCTGGTGGAAGGGTAGCTGAACTACTTCAAATACCCCTCCCCCACCCTGCGGGTGGTCCCCCTCCCCGAGCAAGCTCGGGGAGGAATTCATTACTCGGCCTTCTGCTCGGCGTCGTCGGCCGAACCTTCAGCCGGCTCCTGCGAGCTTTCGCCGGTCACGGCGTCGGCTTCGTCGCCGGCGTCGGCATTCGGGGTCGCTTCATTGGTTTCCTCGGCGGCCGGAGTTTCTTCGGCGGTCGCTTCCGTGCCGGAAGCTGCCTCAGAAACTTCCTCGGCTTCAGCGGCAGGAGCTTCTTCAGCAACGGCTTCTTCCGCGGCCGGAGCCTCGGCTTCGACCGGCAGGGTCTGCTCGGCGACGGCCTCGGCAACCGCTTCCGCCTCGGCGGTCGGCTCTTCGGTCGCGGTCTCGACCGCGTCGGCGATCACGGCCTCGGCTTCTTCCTGCTTGGCCTCTTCAGCCGGAGCATTGGCAGCTTCTTCAGCGGCGACAAGCTTGGCGGCACGCTCCTCGGCGCGCTCCTTGGCCTTCTCGCCCGGCACAGCCTTCTCCGGGTTGTTGCGCGGGGTGCGCTCACGGATGCCGGCGGCATCGAGGAAGCGCATCACGCGGTCCGACGGCTGGGCACCGACCGACAGCCAGTGCGAAATGCGCTCGGCGTCGAGCTTCACGCGCTCCGGCGAATCCTTCGCCAGCAGCGGGTTGTAGGTGCCGACTTTTTCGATGAAACGGCCGTCACGCGAATTGCGGCTGTCGGCTACGACAACGCGATAATAAGGGCGCTTCTTGGACCCACCACGGGCCAGGCGAATTGCAACTGCCATAATCTTAGTCCTTCTTCTAAAGTCTTCTAATCGTTTAAAAACTGGATCACGGATCAAGTCCGGGATGACGATCTGTGGGGATCGTCATTTCTTACCAAACTTATCGAAACCGGGTGGGAGGTTAAACGGCGTGTTGGCGCCGGGAAGCCCGGGCAACCCGCCGGGGAGCTCGCCGCCGGGAGCGATCCCGGCCAGCGCCTTTTCCATTCCCCCGCCGGAAAACATGGACGCGAGCTTGCCGAAGCCGCCGAGCTTCTTCAGCCGCTTCATTGCGTTGGCCATTTCCTGGTGCATCTTGAGCAGCTTGTTGACCTCCTGGACGGTGGTCCCGCTGCCCTTGGCGACGCGGATCTTGCGCTTGGCGTTGATGATTTCGGGCCGCGCGCGCTCCTTGGCGGTCATCGAGCTCATCATCGCTTCCAGGCGGACCAGCGCCTTGTCGTCGATATTGGCCGCGCCCTTCATGCCCTTCATGCCGGGGAGCATGTTGGCCAGCGCGCCGAGCCCGCCCATCCGCTTCATCTGCTGGATCTGCATGGCAAGATCGTCGAGGTCGAACTTGCCCTTCTCCATTTTGCGGGCGAGCTTCTCGGCATCCTCGATCTTGACGGTTTCAGCCGCGCGCTCGACCAGCGACACGACGTCGCCCATGCCGAGGATGCGGCCGGCAACACGGCTGGGGTGAAAGGCTTCGAGCGCGTCGATTGCCTCGCCGGTGCCGGCAAACTTGATCGGCTTGCCGGTGACCGCGCGCATCGACAGCGCCGCGCCGCCGCGGGCATCGCCGTCCATCCGGGTCAGGATCACGCCCGACAGGTCGACTTCGCCGGCGAAGCCCTTGGCGACATTGACCGCGTCCTGGCCGGTCAGGCTGTCGACCACGAGCAAAGTTTCGACCGGGTTGGAGGCGGCCGCGACCGCCTTCATCTCGGCCATCAACGTGTCGTCAACGTGGAGGCGGCCGGCGGTATCGAGCAGCAATATGTCGTAGCCCTGCAGCTTCGCCGATTGCAGCGCGCGCTGGGCAATCTGGACAGGAGTCTGGCCGGCGACGATCGGCAGCGTGTCGACATTGGCCTGGCGGCCCAGCACGGCCAGCTGCTCCTGCGCCGCCGGGCGGGCGACGTCGAGCGAGGCCATCAGCACTTTCTTGCGCTCGCGCTCCGACAGGCGCTTGGCCAGCTTGGCGGTGGTGGTGGTCTTGCCCGAGCCCTGCAGGCCGACCATCATGATCACGGCCGGCGGATTGACGTCAAGGTTAAGCTCGGCGGTCTCGCTCCCAAGCATTTCCACCAGCGCGTCATTGACGATCTTGACGACCATCTGGCCCGGCGTGATCGAGCGGATCACTTCGGCGCCGACGGCCTTTTCGGTCACCTGGTCGACGAAATCGCGCGCAACCGGCAACGCGACGTCGGCCTCGAGCAGCGCGACGCGCACCTCGCGCATCGCCGAACGAACGTCGTCCTCCGACAAAGCTCCGCGGCCGCGGAGCTTGTCGAACACGCCGGACAGGCGATCGCTCAGGCTATCGAACATCCAAAACCTTTCCTTCTCCTCCCCTGCCTTTGCAGGGGAGGTGGCTCGCGCAGCGAGACGGAGGGGCCCCTCCACCAGCTACGCTGGTCCCCCTCCCCTGCAACTGCAGGGGAGGATGTCCAAAGCAAACAACGCCGGCGGGTGAAACCTCACCGGCCAGCGTGTCCCGAGGGACTCCATCGATGTCATGTCCGTTAAGACGGTCGCGCCCCTACGCGGTGAGGGACTGAAGGTCAAGGTTTGGAACATTAGTGGCCTTGGCGGTAGTAGTCCTCGGCATCCATGACGGCCTGCCAAATCTCGTCGTCACCTAAGTCCCACTCGGAAATTGCTTTGGAAGCTCCAAAACCTGCCCCTGCTACAAAGTGCTCTGATAGCTGACCCTGATCAAGCGAGCGCCTCAATCCCCCAAAGTTCCGTAGGATCAACTGGTAGCAATCCAGCTTCCAGGCTTCCGTTTCCCCGGCGAGCCGTTGCTGAGCGAGTTGAATTACCGTGTCCAACTTCGCGCCAAGCGTTTGAGTTTGGGTGTCCAGCATCGCGCCACTCTTCTCCTAAAACGTCTCGCCCCGGGCAATTGCCTCCCGCTCCTCCGGCGTAGAAACCCTCCCCAGTGCCTGGTTGCGGCCGGGGAAGCGGCCGAAGCGCCTGATCTGCTCGCGGTGCGCAAGCGCATATTTGTAGTTTAGCGGATCGCGGTCGCGGAACTCGGCCACCGCCCGCTCTTGCTCCGCCATACTCTCGCTGTGCTGCAGCGGCATCAGGAAGAAGGTCGGCAGCGGCTTCGGCAGCCTGTCGACCCAGCCCTTGTCCAGCGCCTCCTTGCAAAGCTCCAGTGCCAGGCCGTCGGCCTCGAACGCCCTGGCCTTGCCGCGAAACATGTTGCGGCTGAACTGGTCGAGCAGGATGATCGCCGCGACCAAGGTTTCCGGCGTGTCGCGCCACCCCGCCGCCCTGGTCCGCAGCACCTCCTCGCGGACCTTGCCGAACCGCTCGGTGATATGCCGGTCGACGCTCGCGTCCTTCTTGAAATGCTGCTCCTCATTGAGCTCGTCGCACCAGAAATGGATGACGGCACGAGCGAGGTCGGCGGGGCTGCCCTTCACTTGCCCGGCTTGCCCCGCGGCGGTCCACCCGGACGCGGGCCCCTCCCCGGGCCGCCGCCAGGCCGATCGGGTCCGCGCCGGCCCGGCTTCTGGCGGAAATCGCGGCGGTCCTGCGGGCCGCGGCGGTCGCGCTCGGGCACCCGGTCCATCGGCCGCGATTGCTGGACCGTGCCCTTCGGCCCAACCGCATAGCCTTCCTTAAGCAGTTGGGTGAACGCGGCGCGGACGCTCTGCACAAGCGAATCCTGCACCGCCTTGGGGAGGTCGGCGAAGGTGGTGTTGCGGTGGACGCTCTGCAGGTCGCGCAGCATGTTGTTGGGCACGCCGCCCGACGCGGCCTTCATCGCCTCCAGCGCGTCGATCACCGCCGACAGCAGGACGGATTGCATGACTTCGGACGCGGCTCGTTGCACGGAAACTCTCCTGTTTCGCGCCGTTGCGGTGGACTTGGCGCAATGCGCTCCCTAATTCGGCGCGCGTGACGCGGCAATTCCACAAGATGCACGGGCTTGGAAACGACTTTGTCGTGATCGATGCGCGTGATGCTCCGGTGACGATGACTCCGGCGCTGGCCAAGGCGCTGGCAGACCGCCACCTCGGCATCGGCTGTGACCAGCTGATCATGCTCGAACCCAGCGCCACCGCCGATGTGAAGATGCGCATCTGGAACCACGACGGGGGCGAGGTCGAAAGCTGCGGCAATGCCTCGCGCTGCGTCGTCGCACTGACCGGCGCCAAGAGCCTGGAGACCGGCGGCGGGCTGGTCGAAGGTGCGACGTTTGACGCGGAGGTCGAGGTCAGTCTGCCGCCGCCCCACTTCGCCTGGGATGAGGTACCGCTGACTTATCCGATGGATACGACGCGGCTGCCGCTGGCCTGGGGGCCGCTGGAGCATCCGATGGCGCTCAGCGTCGGCAATCCGCATCTGGTGTTCTTCGTCGACGACGAGCGGATGATCGAGCTCACCAGCCTGGGACCGAGCATCGAGCATGATCCGGCCTTCCCCGAGCGGATCAACGTCAATATCGCCTCAGTGCGAGATGGCGACGTCCACCTGCGTACCTGGGAGCGCGGTTCGGGATTGACGCTGGCTTGCGGCACGGGAGCCTGCGCCACCGCGGTCGCGGCAATCGTCCAGAAGAAGGCAAGCTCGCCGGTCAAGGTGCATATGCGCGGCGGGGTGCTGACGGTTACCTGGGCGCCGGGCGAGCAGATCCGCATGCGCGGCACCGCGACCCATGTGTTCACCGGTGAGATCGACCTGGAGGCCTTCGCCTGATGGGCGCGGAGACGATCACCCTCGGCTGCCGGCTGAATTTCGCCGAGAGCGAGGCGATGCGCGGGCTGGCCGGCGATGACGCGATCATCGTCAACAGCTGCGCCGTCACCAACGAAGCGGTGCGCCAGACGCGGCAGGCGATCCGCCGTGCCCATCGCGCCAGCCCGGACAAGCGGATCATCGTCACCGGCTGCGCCGCCCAGCTCGATCCCGCGGGCTTCGCGGCGATGCCGGAGGTAGCCAAGGTCATCGGCAATGCCGACAAGTATCGCGCGGCAGCTTTCTCCAATGAAAACCGCGTCGTTGTGAGTGACGTCATGACGGCACCTGCCCCGCCGGTCGCGGCAGGATTCCTGGCGCGGGTACGCAGCTTTGTCGCGGTGCAGACCGGCTGCGACCATCGCTGCACCTTCTGCTCGATCTGGCAGGCGCGCGGGGCGAGCAGGTCTTTGCCTTATGCGTCAGTTCGTGAGGCAGTAGCGCGCGAGCTGGACGCCGGCGCGAAGGAAATCGCCCTGACTGGAGTAGACATCACATCCTACGGTGAAGGCTTGGGCGTTCTCTGCCAGCGGTTGCTTGCCGATTTGCCGCAACTCAAGCGGCTGCGCCTGTCCTCGCTCGACAGCATCGAGATTGACGAGGCCCTGATGGAGCTGGTCGCGGGTGAGCCGCGGCTGCTCCCCCATTTCCACTTGTCGCTGCAGGCCGGCGACGATCTGATCCTCAAGCGGATGAAGCGGCGACATAGCCGTGCCCAGGCGGTCGAGACCGTGGCGAAGCTGAAGGCGGCGCGCCCGGATATGACGATCGGCGCCGACCTGATCGCCGGCTTTCCGACCGAAAGCGAGGAAGCAGCGCTCAACTCGCTGCGCCTGCTTGACGATTGCGATATTGTCGCTGCGCACATCTTCCCCTTCTCGCCTCGTCCCGACACGCCGGCGGCGCGGATGCCGCAGCTGGAGCGCGAACTGGTCAAGGCACGGGCAGCGCGCCTGCGCCATGCAGCCGAGGAGCGGCGCACGCGCTGGCTGGATGAACTGGTCGGCACCCGCCAGACGGTGCTGATCGAGAATAGCGAGAAGGGCCACAGCGACAACTTCGCTCCGGTCCGCATTGCCGGCTCCAAGCGCGGCGATATCGGCCAGGCCAGGATCACTGGCCGCGACAACGACACATTAATCGGGATGTTTGAATGAGTTGGCTCGAACGCCTGACAGGCGGGTTCAAGAAAACGGCGGACCGCCTGGGCGAGAATATCTCGGGACTGGTCAAGGAACAGGCGCTCGACATCGCCACCCTCGACGATATCGAGGAGGCGCTGATCGCGTCCGATCTCGGCCCCGAGGCGTCGAAGCGAATCCGCGACGGCATCGCCGCACGGAAGTATGAGCAACTCGACGAGCGCGGGCTGCGTACCATCCTCGCCGAGGAAATCGAGAAGATCCTCGCGCCCGTCGCCAAACCGCTCGACGTCTGGGGCTTCCCCCGCCCCCACGTGATCCTGGTGATCGGGGTCAACGGCTCGGGAAAGACCACCACCATCGGCAAGCTCGGCCACCTGCTGCAGGAACAAGATTATGGCGTGATGCTGGCCGCCGGCGACACCTTCCGCGCCGCCGCGATCGAGCAGCTGAAGATTTGGGGCGACCGCATCAAGGCGCCCGTGATCAGCGGCAAGGAAGGCGGCGACGCCGCCGGGATCGTGTTTGACGGGGTCAAGCAGGCGACCGCGGCCGGGATCGACGCACTGATCGTCGACACCGCCGGGCGGCTGCAGAACAAGGCGCACCTGATGGACGAACTTAGCAAGGTCCGCCGGGTGCTGGGGCGCTTGAACCCGGAAGCGCCGCACGACGTGATCCTGGTGCTCGACGCGACCACCGGGCAGAACGCGCTCAACCAGATCGAGGTGTTTGCCCGCGATGCCGGGGTGACTGGCCTGGTCATGACGAAGCTCGACGGCACGGCGCGCGGCGGCGTGCTGGTCGCCGCGGCGGAGAAATTCGGAATGCCGATCCACGCCATCGGCGTCGGTGAAGGAGTGGATGATTTGCGGCCATTCGATCCGCGTGCGGTGGCCCGGGCCATTGCCGGGCTGCCAGCATGAGCGGACAGCAAGCACGCGAACCGACCGGCTGGGCCCGGCTGGCGATCGATATCGGCCCGCTGCTGGTCTTCTTCCTGGTCAACTTCCTGGCACCGGTGCCGGGCGCGCTGAAGATCTTCGTCGCCACCGGAGCATTCATGGCGGCGATGGTCGCAGCGCTGGTCTTTGCCGCGGTCCGCTACCGCTACGTCTCGCCGTTGCTGCTGTTCTCGGCGGTGATGGTGGTAGTGCTCGGCGGGCTCACCATCTGGCTGCACAATGAGACCTTCATCAAGATCAAGCCGACCATTTATTATGCGCTGGTCGCGGGGCTGCTCGCCTTCGGACTGGCGACCGGGCGGCCGCTGCTGAAGCTGGTGCTGGGCAGCACCTATCCTGGCCTGGACGAGGAAGGCTGGCGCAAGCTGACCCGCAACTGGGCGACATTCTTCGCTGTGATGGCGGTGGTCAACGAAGCGGTGTGGCGCAATTCGACCACCGATTTCTGGATCGCCTTCAAACTGTGGGGCGCGATCCCGGCGACCTTGTTGTTCGCCATTGCCAACGTTCCCATGTTGATCCGCCACGGCCTCAACACCGATGAGCCGAAACCGCTGGAGCCAGGACCCGTCGAATGAGCAATCCGATCATCAAGATAGAGGGGCTGAAGAAGGCCTATGCTGGCGGTGTCGAAGCGCTGAAGGGCGTCGATCTCGATATCGAGAAGGGCGAGATCCTCGCGCTGCTGGGGCCGAATGGCGCGGGCAAGACGACGTTGATCTCGATCGTCTGCGGCATCGTCACCCCGACCGCCGGCACGATCATGGTCGACGGGCATGACAACCAGAGCGGCTTTCGTGCCGCCCGATCGATGATCGGACTGGTGCCGCAGGAATTGACCACCGACGCCTTCGAAAGCGTCTGGGCGACGGTTAGCTTTTCGCGCGGCCTGTTCGGCAAGCCCCGCGACGACGCAAAGATCGAGGATATCCTCCGCCGCCTGACCTTGTGGGACAAGCGCAAGGCCCAGATGAAAGAACTGTCGGGCGGGATGAAGCGCCGGGTGATGATCGCCAAGGCATTGAGCCACGAGCCCAAGATCTTGTTTCTCGACGAGCCGACCGCCGGCGTCGATGTCGAGCTCCGCCGCGATATGTGGGAACTGGTCAGGAAGCTCCGCGCCGACGGGACCACCATCATCCTCACCACCCACTATATCGAAGAGGCCGAGGAAATGGCCGACCGGGTCGGCGTGATCCGCAAGGGCGAACTGGTGGCGCTGGGCGAGAAGAAGGCGCTGATGGCGCAGATGGGCCAGCGCACGCTCAAGATCACGCTGGACGAGGCCATTGGTGAGCTTCCGGCCGGTCTGGAAGAATGGGGCTTGGCGGTCGAGGACGACGGCCACGCGCTCTGCTACCGGTTCGACACCCATGCCGAGCATACCGGGATCCCGGGCCTGATGCGGAGGCTCGACGAATTGCACATCTGCTACAAGGATCTCGCTACTCATCAGTCGAGCCTCGAGGATATTTTCGTCAGCCTGGTGCATGAGGAGAAAGCGGCGTGAACGTCCACGGCATCAAGGCGATCTACCGCTTCGAAATGGCGCGTTGGGGCCGGACCCTGTGGCAAAGCCTGGTCGCGCCGGTCATCACCACCTCGCTCTATTTCCTGGTGTTCGGATCGGCCATCGGCAGCCGGATGAGCGCCATGGCCGGGGTCGACTACGGCAGCTTTATCGTGCCCGGACTGATCCTGCTGTCGGTGCTGACCCAGGCGATCATGAACGCCAGCTTCGGCATCTATTTCCCCAAATTCACGGGCACGATCTACGAGCTGCTGTCGGCACCGATCTCGCCGCTGGAAACGGTCATCGCTTATGTCGGCGCGGCGGCAACCAAGGCGGTCATCCTGGCGCTGGTCACGCTGGCGACCGCCACGCTGTTCGTCACCGTGACGATCGATCATCCGCTGCTGATGCTGCTGTTCCTGGCGGCGATTGCGATCGGCTTTTGCCTGCTCGGGTTCGCGATCGGCATCTGGGCGCAGAATTTCGAACAGCTGCAGGTCGTGCCGCTGCTGGTCGTCACCCCGCTAACCTTCCTTGGCGGCGTCTTCTATTCGGTGACGTCGATCGGCGAGCCGTGGCGGACGGTCACTCACCTAAACCCGATCCTCTACCTGGTGTCGGGTTATCGCTGGACCTTCTTCGGCATCACCGACGTGCCGCTGTGGACCAGCGTGGCGGTGATGGCCGCGGCAATCGCGTTGCCGATGACCATCATCACCATCATGTTCAGGACAGGCTATCGGCTGAAAACCTAGCCCGCACGTCCACGGCTCGTCGCCACTGTCTTGCCCCTCGCCCCTTCCCGGTCGTAGACCGCCCTGCACGGGGCATGATTCAAGGTCACCCAAAAGGGGAAAATGATGGGCAAGATTCTCGAAAATCTGAACTTGGTGCTGCTGATCGGCCTGGTCGCCGCAATCGGCCTGATGATGGGCTTCCATGCCGACAGCCTGAATGCCGCGGTCGTGCTGCGCTGGCTGCACGTCTTCTTCGGCATCACCTGGATTGGCCTGCTTTACTATTTCAACTTCGTCCAGATCCCGACGATGCCGACCATCCCGGCCGAGCTGAAGCCTGGCGTGTCCAAATATATCGCCCCCAGCGCGCTGTTCTATTTCCGCTGGGCGGCGGCCATGACCATGCTGATCGGCCTGCTATTGGCCTGGCAGAATGGCTATCTGGTCGAAGCGCTGACCTTCCATCCGGGATTCCAGCTGATCGGCACCGGCATGTGGCTGGGTCTGATCATGGGCTTCAACGTGTGGGGCGTGATCTGGCCCAACCAGAAAAAGGCATTGGGGCTGGTCGAGGCGGACGATGCCACGAAGGCAAAGTCGGCGCGGGTCGCCATGCTGGCGAGCCGCACCAACACCTTGCTGTCGATCCCGATGCTCTACGCGATGGCGAGCTTCCAGTCGCTACCGCGCTAGCTTGGGAATAGGTTCGCCAGCCTAGGGCTGGCGGACCTGGAAGCGCTGCAATTCCAACCTGGGTTCCGCCCATTTGGGATCGAGCGCTTTCGCCCGTTGATAGTCCTGATAGGCGGCGGCGATCTTGCCGCTGTCCTCATTGGCCATTGCCCGGACGAAATAGGCGATGGCCGGGCGACGGGTGTTATTTTCCAGCGCCTTGGCGACATAGGGCAGCGCATCTACGCTCTTGCGATAGCGCGCATTGAGGATCGCCTTGTTGAGCCAGGCATCGGCCTCATTCGGAGCCAGCTTGAGCGCCGCGTCGAAGTCCGCGTCCGCCTGATCCAGATTGGCCCGCCTCAGGCGAAGAATCCCGCGATTAACAAGGGTCGCCGCGCGATCCTGCGACGTGAGCGCCTGTTCGGAGAGCGCGTGGTTACAGGCTTCCAGCGAAGCCATCGATGAACCGTCGCCATCCGCGGCCTGATAGCAGGAGTAAGCATATGCTCCCCCGACCGTCAGCACGGATGCGTTGGCAGCGAATGGAACCGAAGCAAGTGCCAAAACAACCAAAGGAGAGAGTTTCATAAAACCTCCCGACTCCAGCAATATGACATCCCCCGCCGGCTTATAGCATGATTTGGCACAATGTTAGGTAGGCGATGTCAGCGCCAGTTGATGCCGTTTCATCGCGTGGCGGAGCTGGTCGTAGCTGAGCCCCAGGGCAGCGGCGGTTGACCGCTGATTATAGCGATGGCGCGCCAGCGCGTCCTCGAGCAGCGCCTTTTCATAGGCGTTGACCGCACCGCGCAAATCGTCGGTCGTGGTCGCCGGCGCCGGAACTGAAGTTTCGGGCGGAACTGCGAATGTCTGCACCGAATGCGTTGCCACCTCGACCGCGCCCGCAGGATCGGGGTCGAGCACCCAGGGCGATGCAAATGGATCGAACTGGATGGCGTCGACCTCGCGTTCCGGATCCTCGGCTCGATAGACGGCGCGCTCGATGACGTTGCGGAGTTCGCGGACGTTGCCGGGCCAGCGATAGGCTTCGAGCTCGGCCTGGGCCCGCGCCGTGAAACCGGGCCAGTTGGGCCAGTCGAGTTCGACCGCCATGCGCCGCCCGAAATGTTCAGCCAGCAACGGGATATCGCCCTTGCGCGCCCGGAGCGGCGGCAGGGTCACGACCTCGAATGACAGCCGATCTAGCAAATCGGCGCGGAACCGGCCCTGCTCGACCAGCTTGGGCAGATGCTCGTTGGTTGCGGCGACGATCCGCACGTCGACCGAGATCGGCTTCGATGCACCGATGCGGGTCACCTCGCCATATTCGACCGCACGCAGCAGCCGGTCCTGTGCCGGCGACGAAAGCGTCGCCAATTCGTCGAGGAACAGCGTACCGCCATCCGCCTCCTCGAACCGGCCATGGCGGGTCTTGGCGGCGCCCGTGAAGCTTCCGGCCTCATGCCCGAACAGCTCCGCCTCGATCAGATTTTCGGGCAGGGCAGCGCAATTCATCGTCACCAGCGGACCGGCCCAGCGCGAGGACAAATGGTGCAAACGCTCGGCGATCAGTTCCTTGCCGGTGCCGCGTTCTCCGATTACCAGCACGGGCCGATTGAGCGGCGCGGCACGGCTCGCCCGCTCGACCGCGTCGAGGAACGCAAGGCTTTGACCGACGAACTGATTGGCCCGCTCCATCCGCCAACATGTGGTGGCAATTCCCACCATGTGGCAAGATATTTCGCTCAATTTTCTGCCGATTTTTGGCGCTTTTTGCGGAAATCAAGGAGATACGGATTTTTGGCATGAAGGCTGCAGGAGAAAACGCGACAGGGAATGTGGTTGGAGTGACTTGATGGGCATTTTTTCCCGCACGCGGGACATCTTCGCAGCCAATTTTACCGAGCTGCTGGACCGCGCCGAGGATCCGGCGCGGATGATCCGCATGATCATCCTGGAGATGGAAGAGACTCTGGTTGAGGTTCGCGCCTCGGCCGCCCGCTCGATCGCCGACAGCAAGGAAATGAAGCGCGCGCTGGTGCGCCTCAACGAGCTGCAGTCGAGCTGGACCGAGAAGGCCGAGCTGGCGCTGAGCAAGGATCGCGAGGACTTGGCCAAGGCGGCGCTGATCGAGCGGCAGAAGGCGGCCGACATGGCCGAGAGCCTGCAGCTTGAGCTCAGCTCGATTGACGAGACCTTGAAGAGCTATGAGGCGGACATCGCCAAGCTGCAGGGTAAGCTGCGCGAAGCGCGCGCCCGGCAGAATGCCATTGCCAACCGGATCGAGAGTGCGGTGACGCGCGCCCGGGCAAGCGAGATATTGCACGGCAGCCGCACGGAGGACGCCTTTTCGCGCTTCGACCTGCTTGAGCGGCGGGCCGATTTCGCCGAAGGCCGCGCCGATGCGATGGGAATGACCGGGCCGAAGAGCCTGGAAGAGGAAATTGCCGATCTTCGCGCGACCGACAAGGTCGATGCCGAACTGGAAGCGATGAAGGCGGCACTCAAGGCCAAGGGGGCATAAGTGGACGACTTAATACCTTTAATTGGAATTCTGGCTGGTGTGTTGGGTCTGCCGTGGATCATTTTCCACTACATAACCAAATGGAAGACGGCGGCGACGCTGACCGGGTCGGACGAGAAGCTGCTCGATGACCTTCACGATGCCGCGCGGCGGCTCGACGACCGTCTCAATTCGATCGAACGGATCATGACTGCCGAGAACCCCAACTGGCGCAATCACGCGCTGTCCGACAGCAGCCGCCAGCAGCGCCTGCTGACCGATGAGGATTTGGCAAAATGACCACGCAGCCTCCTAGCCGGACCAAATTCTACCGGGACAAACGCAACGGCAAGTTCATGGGCGTCTGCTCCGGGATCGCCGACTATACCGGGCTCGATGTCACGCTGGTCCGGATCATGTTCCTCGGCGCGATGTTCATGAGCGGCGGCAGCGTGCTTCCGCTCTATTTCATCGCCGGGTTCGTCGCCGACGATAAGCCGCGCGAGCTCGCTTATGAGAACCGCGAGGAGCAGCGGTTCTGGCAGGGCGTGCGCCAGTCACCCGCCCGCACTGCCCGCGATATCCGCAGCCGCCTGCGCGACATCGATCGCCGGCTGATCGATATCGAGAGCTATGTGACGACCGAAAACCGCAGCCTCGCCCGCGAGATCGAGCAGCTGCGCTAAGCCAAACGAACAGGGGGTTTCGGACATGGAATTCGGGGGACCGATTTTTGTCATCGCAATCGTTGCGATCTCGACCATCGGCTGGGTCATGACCACGGCCATCCGCGCCCGGCATGGCTATCCGGTCGAAGGCGAATGGGGCGGCGTAATCCATCGGCACGGCCAGGACGATGCGACCAAGGCGCTGACCGCGGAGAATGAGCAGCTCAAGTCCACCGTCGGACGGCTGGAGGAGCGGCTGAAGGTGCTCGAGCGCATCGCCACCGACCCGTCGCGCCAGCTGGCCGACGAAATCGACAACCTACGCTAGGAAGATCACCATGGATCCCGAAGTGATGGAAATCCTGAATTTCATTGGCAAAGCCTTCCCGTTCATCGCTGTCATCGTCGTCGTCAGTGTGGGCGGCTCGCTCTTGAGCACCTGGCTCAAGATCAAGAACGGCTACCCGCTACAGAACAGCTGGGGATTCCCGATCCACCCCAAGACCGACCAGGAAGCGGTTGAGCGGATCAAGCTGCTGACCGGCGAGAATGCCCAGCTTCGCGCCGAGCTTGGCTCGGTCAAGGACCGGCTGGAGACGATCGAGCGGATCGTGACCGACCAGCCGAACCGGCTGGCCAAGGAAATCGACGCGCTGGCGATCGATAAGGGGGGGCATGCCTGATGGAACCGCCCGAATTCATGCTGATCGTCATTTGCATCACCGTTCCGGCACTGCTGCTATTCTATATTTTGAAGCGCGCCTTTGCCCTGCGCGAAAGGCGGTTGGACATCGAGGCGCTGAACGCCGCGGAGAAGGCGGCGCAATATGTCGCCCACTCGAAAGATGTTGAAGCCAGGCTGGCGGTAGTCGAAAAGATCGTTACCGACGGCGGACTCGAAACCGCCGCCCAAATCGAAGCGCTGCGCACGCCGCGCATCGGCAATGGAGACAAGGTCCAGTGAACCCGTTTGAATTCGCCTTGGCGGTCATCATTGTTCTCACGGTCGGACGCATCATCCGATACCGGATGGGTGACCGATCCGCCTTCATGAACCGGCGCTCGCAAAATTTGATCGAACGGCAGGACGATGCGGAGACGGAGCGCCTGCGCGACGAGGTCAAGCAGTTGAAAGAGCGCCTTCACGTTCTGGAGCGGATCGCCGTCGACAAGGAAAATAGCCTGTCGCGCGAGATCGACGACCTTCGCAACCGTTGACACTGGCGAAGGCGAGCGGCGCCGCCTAAGTGGCATCGCATGACCGCCCTCCCCGCCCTGTCGGATCTTGCCGAGGAATATGAATTTCTCGACAGCGAAGACCGCTACCGGTTACTGATCGAGCTGGGGCGGAAGCTGGAGCCGATGCCCGAGGCGCTGAAGACGGACGCGACCAAGGTGCGGGGCTGCTCCTCCTCGACGTGGGTCTATCCAACGCGGCTGCCCGACGGCCGGCTGCATTTCCTGGCCGACAGCAATGCCGCGATTACCAAGGGCGTGGTGGCGCTGATCCTGTCGGCGGTGCAGGACCGCCAGCCGGCCGAGGTTGCCGCAACCGACATTCGCGCGCTGCTCGATCCGTTCAACCTGACCCGCGAGCTGTCGTCCAACCGCACCCAGGGCGTTCCCAACATGATTGCCCTGGTGCGCGACACCGCAGCCCGGCTGGCGGCGGCATGACGGCCAAAGACCAGGGGGGCTTCGATCCCGCCCTATTCTTCGAGCATGTCCGCAAGGTCGGCCATGGCCGGGCGCTGGCCCTGGAATATCGCGATTCCGCCGAAAACTGGATCGAGCTGGCGCTGCCCTGGCGCGAGGAGCTGGTCGGGATCCCGGAGGAAGGGATACTGGCATCCGGCGCAATCGTCAGCCTGCTCGATACGTGCGGCGGCGCCTCGGTGTGGATGGCGCTGGGCCATTTCCAGCCGCTCGTCACGATCGATCTCAGGCTCGATTACCTGCGGCCGTCGCAGAAGGGCGAGGCCGTGATAGCACGGTGCGAATGTTACAAGCTGACGCGGCAGATCGCCTTCATCCGCGGCGTCGCCCATGGCGGCGATCCCGATCGGCCGATCGCGCAGGCGACCGGCACTTTCATGCTGAACCCCTAGAGCTTCTTGCCGGTCGTACGTTCCTCGGACTTGCGCAAGACCTCATATGCCGCCTGGATGGCGTGGAAGCGCTTGGCCGCCTCCTTGTCGCCCTTGTGCCGGTCGGGATGATGCTCCTTGGCGAGACGGCGGTAGCTGGCCTTGACCGTCTTGAAATCGGCGTCGGACTCCAGCTCCAACACATCGAGCGCGCGCATCTCGTCGCGGCTGCGATTGCCGTCGCCCGGCCCGCTCCAGGCATAATGGGCGCTCTTGCGGAAGGCGGAGGCCCCCGCCTCCTCCTCGGCCTCGCGCTTGGCGGCTTCCTCGGCGGTCAGGCCGGCAAAGTAATTCCAGTTCTTGTTGTACTCGGCGGCGTGCGCCTCGCAGAACATCCATCGCTCGCGGCTGTTGGGCGCCTTGGGTGCCGGCCGGTCGCCGACTTCATTGCAGCCCTCGCGATCGCATAGCCGGACGCGGACCGCGGCGCGGCCCTTGGCGCCGTAAGGGCGCCAGCGGGGAAAACCCCAGTCGTCGGATCGCGTGGGTCTAGCCATCGAGAACTTTCTATTAGGGTAGATTGGCAATTGCGAGGCTGAGCCGGCCCCTCCACCGCACTTTGTGCGGTCCCCCTCCCCGAGCAAGCTCGGGGAGGATATGCCAGGGGACCTGTAAGCCGGGTTCTGTTCATCCCCGCTTTGGCGAGGACTTGGCGACCATTCCTCTAGGACGAAGGTTGCCCTTCGCCTCCAGCGACCAACCCGGGCGACGAGCCGGAACAGGCTCATGTGCCGCCCCTATTCGGTCTTGCACCCGGTGGGGTTTACCGTGCCGCCGCTGTTGCCAGCGACGCGGTGCGCTCTTGCCGCACCCTTTCGCCCTTACCTGCCCGAAGGCAGGCGGTGTGCTTTCTGTGGCACTTTCCCTGACCCCCGCCTTCGCGAGGGCCGCCGGGAGTTACCCGGCACCGTTATTCCGTGGAGCCCGGACTTTCCTCGCCCCCCGCTTGCGCGAGGGCCGCGGCCGCCCGGTCCCCTGGCAGGGGCCATATAAGGGGAACCGCAGGTTTTTTCGAGTCGGCCGCTAACTTCACTAATTGCATGGGGACAGGCGCCATTTTTGTGAAGTTAGCGATGGCAGGGCGTGGCGATCCTGGTCAGGTTGACGATGCCAAAGAGCCGGCCTTCGTTATCGCACGGCGAAAAGGCTGTAGGACAGGAAATTCGAACAGCCGAAACCCGACCGCGTCAGCTCCCGAAGATCAGCGGCAACAGGACGTTGGGAATGAAATCGACCATGAAATGGGCGATGATCAGGATCAGCAGGTTGCGCTTCCACAGATAGATGGCGGTTGCGATGCCGCCGAGGACGAAGGTGATCAGGATGCCCGGCAGCCCCTGGCTGAAATGGCCGCCGGCGAAGATCAATAAGGGCACGGCGGCGGCGATGGCGCGACTGCCGGTCAGCGCCTCAATCCGTTCGATCGCATAACCGCGGTAGAAGATTTCCTCGGCAATCCCGGCGCGGGCGTAAAGCAGCAGGCTGACGCCGATCGGCACGGCGGGTCCCGAGGACGATCCATAGCTAAGGCCGATTAGCGGGAAGATGGCCAAGCAGGCGGCAATCCCGACCCCAAACACCAGCATCACGGCCAGACTCCACAGGAGTGCCGGGACGATCTTTTGCGGCCTCAGGCCGATCGACGACAGCGGCAGCTTTTCGCGCGTGCGGATAATCCAGACCAGGATCGCGACGAGCGCGAGGATGATCAGCTCGCGAACGATGGTTGCCCCGAAGTCAGCGCGGGTGAATTCGGCCTGCTTGAACAGGATGACTACCGCCGGCGCCCCGAACAAGGCGATGGCAAGGCCGGCAAAGGTCCATGGGCGGGCGGCTGTCGGCGATGCGTTCATCTGGGCTTCCCCCCGAACTGCATGCGGAAATTGAAACCGCATGCGCAACGAAACGCTAGGCCGCTTATCGGCTGGG
>NZ_JAHFPY010000014.1 GCF_023266535.1 Sphingomonas sp.
AAAGGGGAAGAAAACGCGATGATCGGGAGGCTGTTCTGGGAGCACCCCAAATCGCTGGGGATGAGCTGGGCGGAGCATGGCGCTGGCGCGGTGGTGATCGGCGCGAGGATGGTCGGCGCGGGCCTCGCCTGCATCGTCCACGCCGCGGTGCCAGCGCTGTTCACCGAGACGGCGGGGCGGACGGTCAAGAGCCTCCACGACCATATGGTCAAGCGCAAGGCCGGGGCAGCCAACCCCAACGCCTGGCCGGACTATGAGATCTGACGCGCATGGAGGCTGACCGACCGACCGTTGTCATTATCGGCGGCGGCTTTTCCGGGACGATGCTGGCGGCCGAGCTGGCGCGCAAGGGCCTAGCCAGCACGCTGATTGAGGGGCGCGGCCGCGCCGGCGAAGGAACGGCCTTTTCGACCGACGAAAAGGCGCACCTTTTGAACGTGCCGGCAGGGCGGATGGGCGCCTGGGCCGACCAGCCGGGGCATTTCGCGTCGGAAGTGGCGCGCGAAGGCTATGAGCCGCACGAGTTCGTGCCGCGCAAACGCTACGGCGAATATCTACGCAAGATTTTGAATGACGCCGCGGCCAGCGGGCAGGTGCGGATCGTCCAGCAGGATGCGGTCGCGGCCGAGCGGGCCGGCGACGGCTGGGAAGTGCGGCTGGCCGACGGATCGCGGGTCGCGGGCCATGCGCTGGCGCTGGCCCAGGGCAACCAGGCGCCGCAGGCGCTGCCCTATGCGCGCGGCATCGACGAAAAATTCTTCGTCAACGACCCGTGGAGCGAAGAGGGACGCGCGGCGATCGTGCGAGCGGCTGCGACCGGGGGTGATGTGCTGCTGATCGGCACCGGGCTCACCATGGTCGACATGGTGCTGACCCTAGACGAGGTGCGCCTGCGCGGGCGGATGACGGCGGTGTCGCGGCGCGGCCAGGCCCCGCGCGCCCATGCCGACCATGGCAGCGCGCCGGTGACGCAGGAGGAAGTGCCGCACGGGTCGCTCAGGAAAGCATGGCGCTGGCTGCTCAACCGCGGGGCGGCGGTCGGCTGGCGCGCTGCAGTGGATAGCCTCAGGCCGCACAGCCAGGCGCTGTGGCAAAGCTGGAGCGCGTCGGAACAGCGACGCTTCATGCGTCATGCCCGTCCATGGTGGGACGTACACCGCCACCGCATCGCGCCGGAAGTCGGCGGGCGGATCAAGCGGCTGGTCCAGATCGGCCGGCTGGAGATCGTGGCGGGCCAGGTGACCGACATGTGGGTCAAGGGCAATAAGCTCGACGTGTCGATCAAGCGTCGCGGCAAGAAGGCCGCCGATGACCATGGTTTCGCGCTGGCGATCAATTGCACTGGTCCGCTCGGCGCCATCTCGCAGAGCAAGGATTCGCTTTTAAGGAGCTTGTTCGAAGCCGGGCTGGCCAGGCCCGATGCGCTCGATATCGGGCTTGAGGTCGACGGGCATTCGCGGGTTCTGGGTGCGGGCAAGGCCTGGGCACTGGGGCCGCTCACCAAAGGACGTTATTGGGAAATCACCGCCGTTCCCGATATCAGGGGGCAAGTAGCGGCAGTAGCCGACGATATAGCCAAGGAAATGGGTCATGCCGTGCAGTCCTGAAGATGGCGACCTGGTCAGCGGCGCGCCCAAGGTGGCGGTGCCGGACGAGGTTGCGGAGGCGGTCAAGACGCTGATCCGCTGGGCCGGAGACGATCCCGAGCGCGAAGGGCTGCTCGACACGCCGAAGCGGGTGGCCCGGGCGTGGCGCGAATATGCCAAAGGCTATGCCGAGGACCCGGCGGTGCATTTGAAGCGGACCTTCGACGAGGTCGGCGGCTATGACGAAATCGTGCTGCTCAAGGACATTCCGTTCCAGAGCCATTGCGAACATCACCTCGCCCCGATCATCGGCAAGGCATCGATCGCTTACCTGCCGCGCGACAAGGTGGTCGGGATCAGCAAGCTAGCGCGGGTGCTGCACGGCTATGCCAGGCGGCTGCAGGTCCAGGAGCGGCTGACCGCCGAGGTTGCCGACTGTATTTGCGAACATCTGAAGCCCAAGGGGGTGGCGGTGGTGATCGAGGCCACCCACGCCTGCATGACCGCGCGCGGGGTCCAGACGCCGGGCGTGATGATGGTCACGAGCCGGATCATGGGGGTGTTCCGCGAGGATGACCGGAGCCGAAAAGAGGTATTAGCCTTAATGGGCTACTAGCCAAGCCGGATCATGGGCCTCGATGCTCGCCAGTCCCCCGGACTGGCTGCGCTTCTCGCTCCGCGAGGACGACAGGTCGCGGAAAGAGGTATTAGCCTTAATGGGCTACTAGCGTTTCGATCAAAGTACTACTTTGATCGAGGTCTGCTGAGTGGCTCCAGCCCGGAATGAATCCGGGCTTCGCCACGAGTCTTTAGATCAGCGCTCTCTTCGCTCGCGGTAGTAGACTCCCTGGTCATAATAGCCGCCGCCGAAATAGGGCGCGCCATAGTTGGGGCCGTAATAGGCCGAGCCGTGGGCGGCATCGTCATGGGGCGAGGTGGTGGCGCTGGTCGGAGAGAAGGCGCGATCGAGCGAGCTGCCGCCGTCGACGTGGCGGTGGCGCGGGTAGCTGAAGAAGCCATAGGGCCCGCCGCGATTGCGGTCGCCGTAGGAATCGCCGCCGGTTTGGGCAGTGCTTTGGGTGAGGCTGTGCTGCTGGGTGCCATCGAGGCTATCGGCCGTAGCCGCACCGGGGGCGGCGGCGAGGCAGCGGGCCGACAGGATGAGCAGGGACTTACCGAACATCAGCGACTCCATCATCGCGCTTGCCGGCTTTGGCATAGTTGGGATGAACGGGCGGTTTCAATTGGGCCTGACGCTCGTCAAGGGTGCAATAAAGCTGCAGCCATACTCCGACATTGATGCCGTCCTCGTTATGCGGCCCGCGGGATCGCATGCGGCACTGGCGCGCGATCGGAATTTGCGAAAACGCTTGGGCGCAACCAGCTGCTGACGTTCCGGGTCAACGCCAGTTCTCCTTCAATGATCAAATCGCCAGAGCGCACCGCTTCGCGATAGGTGCGATCGCCCATCCAGACGTCATGCATCGTCCGGACAGTGGTCGTGAAGTAGACGTCGACGTCGGAGGCCGGCGCGGTGAGGCACACCTCCACAATTTGCTGATCGACCCGCAGCCACCAGTTGGGCTGTTCCGTCATATCGGTAAACTTGAAGCGGATGACGCTGTGATCGCCTGGAAGTTTGCCGGGGTCGATGCTCCGTTCAAGATAAAACATCAGAAAATCCAGATTGAAGTCCTCTTCGACCAGCATTTCGCGAGTCCAATTCAATCCCCATTCGCCGATCGCGATGAGCACCGGCAACAATGCCTCGCAGGCAATCGTGGGCCAATATTCATGGCCGCGCTGGCCACCAATCCGGCGACGCGCGACAATGCCTCGCTCCTCCAGCAATTTGAGGCGGCTGGTGAGCAGCGTCGGCGAGATATCGCCAAGCCCCCGTTGCAGTTCATTAAAGCGGCGCCCGCCCATCAGCAGTTCTCGCAGGATGAGGATCGTCCAGCGTTCGCCCAGAATCTCAGTTGCCTTAGCGACCGGACAAAATTGACTATAGTTCATGAGTTGTCCCCATCTGCCCCACGCCCATGGATTGAGGTGGTGCATTCCTCGCTCTGGATGGCGAGCCACCGTGGAAGCACGCGTGGTAAAAAGCGTCGAAACCGCCCCCGCGGCGGGTTGGGCCAATTACCACGGTTTTCGATTAGAGCGTCATTTTTAAGTGATTTTCTCGATTACTGAAATCGGAGATGCAGCAGGTCCAGTTGCGGCACGGGCGCTTTCCCACTGAAGTTCAACGGAAAATGGCATTGGACGGGTCTTGGTCCCGAACAGCCAAGCTCCAAATCCTGTAGCGGGTTGCTCCAATCCATGAACTATCGGGCCAATCGCTTGCGACCGCATTTTCTTCCTGCGCGCCGGCTCCCGTTCCGGCGGCCACCCGAACACCAAAGGAAGTCAAAATGCGAAACAACCTTATCCGAATTCGCTCGGCCATCTCGCTGAGTATATTGTTGGCCATGTCCGCCCCGGCGGTTGCCGAACATGTCATCGTGACAGCCAATCCGGCGCCGAGCGCGACCGTCTCCACTGGCGATTTCAATCTCGCCTCTGCCGCGGGACTGGCGGCAGTGAAGCATCGCATCCGGGCAGTCGCGGCCGATCTGTGCCTGACGAACGCGGTCGAACCCGTCGACATCCGAATGGCGCGGGCCAAATGCTTCCGGGCGGCGGTTTCCGACGGCAATCGGCAAATTGAACAAATGGTGGCTGCCCGGGGCACCGCGCCGATGGGCGCAATGGCGGCAATCCTGACCAAAACCGGGGGCTGATCGGGGCTTTACTCTCACCGACCAAACCCTCGGTTTGCGCGGCGCCAGGCCCGGCGCCGCGCACCCCACTTCTCAAAGGAATCGAATATGCGAATGAAAATATTGATCGCCGGATCGGCGATCGCGCTCGGCACGGCCTTGACCATGGCGACCCCGGCCCAGGCGCAAGCCGTTTGCGATCTCGCGGACGGACTGGCGACAGAAAACACCGGCGGCGCCACCGCGGTGGATCCGGAAGACCTGGCGTGCGGCGAAAATGCTTCCGCTGATGGCGCCGGCGTCGCCAACGGCGCAACGGCCGTCGGAGCGAGCGCCGCTGCAGCCGGAGGCGACGCGACGGCGTTCGGTAGCGATTCCAACGCGACCGGCAGCGACACGACGGCGATTGGCGCAGATGCTGCCGCCACTGCTGACAGCGCCACGGCGGCCGGCAACGCAGCGACGGCCAGTGGCCTAGAGGCGACGTCCGTGGGCACGAGTTCGACCGCATCGGGCGAAAGCTCCACCGCCGTAGGCATCCTGGCGAATGCCACGGGCTTCCAGTCGGTCGCCGTCGGCAATCGCGCCCAGGCGACCAATGAGGATTCGGCGGCGTTCGGCGACAAGGCCCTGGCGACCGGCTTTCACTCGACCGCGATCGGCGGGGAAGCAGTCGCATCGGGCGCCGGATCGCAGGCGTTCGGCTGGAGAGCCAATGCCACCGGCACGCAGTCGGTCGCCGTCGGCAACCAGACCCAGGCGACAGGCGTCGCCTCCACGTCGCTGGGCAATCTTGCCCGGGCCGTTGGGGCCAATTCGACCGCGATAGGCAACAGCGCGAATGCGAACGCGGCAAACTCCACCGCGGTTGGTGTGAACTCGCAGGCGACCGGCCTGGAAGCGACCGCACTGGGCGAAGGGTCCAATGCAGCTGGCGAAAGCTCGACAGCAGTCGGCATCCTTGCCAACGCCACCGGCCTGCAGTCGGTAGCCGTCGGCAACCGGGCCCAGGCGACCAACGAGGATTCGGCTGCATTCGGCGACAAGGCTCTGGCGACCGGTTTCCATTCGACTGCGATCGGCGGCGAAGCGGTGGCGTCAGGCGCCGGGTCTCAGGCGTTTGGCTGGAGAGCGAATGCCACTGGCGCCCAGGCTGCCGCAGTTGGCAACCAGGCTCAGGCAACCGGCGCCGCTTCTACCGCAATCGGCAACCTAGCCAATGCGTCGGGTGCCAATTCGACCGCGCTTGGCAACGGCGCGGTGGCATCCGGCACCAATTCGACCGCAATCGGGCAGGGCGCCAGCACCGCCGGCTTCGCCAATTCGGTCGCGCTCGGCACGGGCACGGTTGCTACGGCCACCAACCAGGTGAACGTCGGTAACCGCACGATCGGCGGAGTGGCCGCTGGCGTGCTCGCCACTGACGCGGTCAATGTGGCGCAGCTCAATGCGGCTGTCGGCACCATCAACAGCGGGATCGCCGGCTTGCAAGGTGACATCGGCACGCTGTTCGATCTGCGTGACAGGGATCGTAACGACGCACAGCAAGGGATCGCCGCAGCCATGGCGCTGACCCAGGCGCCGATGCCCTCTTCGCCTGGCGGAGTGAGCTATGCCGCCAACGGCGCAACCTTCCGCGGTGAATATGCCTTCGGTGCCTCGCTAACGTATCGGCTTCCTACCGAAAAGGTGGTGGCCTTGACCGTAGGTGCCGCATTCGCGGGCAGCCACAACAACGGAGCTCGCGTCGGCATCGCCGGCGAATTCTGATCCTCGACCGGAACTCAATCGGGATCCCCTCCATTGCGTTCCGGCCAGCGGTAGGCGGGCGGCCCCCGGGAAACGGGCCGCCCGCCGCTCTATGGGGAAGAGAGCCGGCGCGGAGTGAAACCTGCGCTGCCTTTCCAATGATGCTCTGCATCATCGGAACCTTGGGCAGCTCCGCCGCGCCGTCGGCCCTGCCCGCTCCGCGGCAGGCCGTCCGACATTGTCCTTCGGTCGCCTTCGGCTCGGTTAGCTGCGCTTCCGGTCAGGCTTTGCAGTTAGCCGACGCTTCGCGTCGGGACTGGGCCCCGGCCTGCGCCGGGGAACTAAGATTCGAGAAACTCCTCCACGATCCTGGCGTACTTCGGCCAGCCGGGGTCGGTCTCCAGCAGCAAATGGTTGGGGCTTTCGACGGCGATGAACTGGGCGCCGGGGATGCGGGCGGCGAGCGCCCGGCCGGCCGCGAAGGGGACTACCGCGTCGCGGGTCGAGTGGCCGACCAAGGTGGGCGTGGTGACCTTGCCCAATAGTTCGCCGACGTTGATGTCGGCGAACACTTGTTGCAGCGCGACAGCGTTTTCGGCCGAGGTGGTGACCCGCTGCATTTCGTTGAAATAATCCTCCTGCTCCTGGCTGCCCTCGGGCAAGTAGAGCGAGGTGAACATCTGCCGGTAGGCGGGGTTGTCGAGCGCCCAGCCGTAGCGGGTCAGCTCGAGCATTGCCTCGCGCCGCTCGATCTCGGCCGGGTCGGAACGGTGGCGCCAGCCGAGCGCATAGCCGCCCCACAAATGCATCTTGCGGACCCGCTCGGGATGGCGCGTGGCGTAAGCGATGGCGACCGCGGCGCCCTGGCTGATGCCGAGAAGGTCGAAGCGATCGAGGCCGGCGGCGTCGACCACGCTTTCCAGATCGTCAACCATCGCGTCGAAATTCAAGGGCGCGTGCCAGTCGCTGAGGCCGTTGCCGCGCTCGTCATAGCGCCACACCGAGCGGATGTGGGTGAGGGCACGGATCCAATGCTTCCAAAGCGGGCTGTGAAGGTCGGCCTCGAGATGGTTGAGCCAGTTGGCGGCCTTGACCAGGGGCGGACCAGCTCCGGTCACCGAGTAAGCGAGGGTGGTGCCGTCGGTCGCCTGGCAGAAGTGGATTTCCTGCTTGAGGATGGCGGGAGCGGCCGGCTCGGGCGCGGCGGGCTCCTCGACGGGCAAGGGAATGGCGGAGGGCTCGCGCAGCGCCGCGGTGGCGGGAACCCCGGCCTCGCCGAGGCGTCGGATGGCCAGCGCGCGCTGCTGCTCGGCTTCTTCCTCGCGGCCGGCGGCAAGGAGCAGGCGGACGAGGACTTCGTCGGGCTCAGGGTCGTGCGGCGTGCGCTCGACCCAGGCGCGGACATGGGGGAGCAGGGTTTCAGGCGGCAGGTCGCGGGCGACCAGCTCGGCGCACAGCTGGTCCATCCACAAATGGACGTCCTCGGCGCGGGCAATGCGCCAAGCGTTGAAATCGTCGCAATTGGGGAGGTCGAGATCTTCGAGGAACGGGCCGGCCGAAAGCGCGCAGAAGCTTTCGAGCTGTTCGGTTGGCGTGTCCCCGGCATGGGCGACGAGGTCGCGCAGCCGGGCGAAGTCGATGTCCAGCGCGGATGCGTCGAGCGCGGCGGTCTCGCGGTCGGCGACGATCGCGTCACCGAGCAGGCCGCGGAGCTTGCTGAGGCTCCAGCGCAGCGCGCCCCTGGGATCGTCGGGTATTTCCCAGAAGAGGTGGGTGAGCCGCTCCCGCCTAACCGGCTTGTTCTCGGCGGCGAGGTAACCGAGCAGGGCGCGGGTCTTGCGCGAGGCGGGGAGCGGCACGGTCGCGCCGTCCGCGATCACCGCCATCGGTCCCAGCAAGCGCAACTGCATTAACGGCCCCCTCCTGTGGGCCCCACCGTGGAAACGCCGTTAACCGTTCACACGGTCCGGTTCCAACGCTTTTTCCAACGGCTGCTTCCACGATGGCCCGTCAGATGGCCTCCCCAAGGACGGAAATTAGGGCCCGTCCACACAAAGGGAGTCATTACTAATGCACAGTCATTCCACCAACCAGGACACGATGGCCTGCGCCGTCGGTGCGCTGCTGTTCGCCAGCTTGTCGCTGGGCGCCGCGCTCTTTCCGCTGATCGCAGCTTAAGGAGCCGGCACCATGTTTCACGACTTCAACTATCCGGCGGTGCTTGCCGCCTCGACCCGCGCCGCGTGGCAGATCGACGATGTCATCGGTCCGGACGCGAAGCTCGACTTTTCGCGCCCGTTCATGCCGGAGAATCTGGCGCGGACCAGCGGCCTTGCCATGTTACGCCCGGACGAGCGGCTGACGCTCAACCATATCCGCGCGCATGAATATCTGACGCTGTTCGGGCTGGTCGAGGAGTTCATCCTGCCGTTCGTGCTCGACCATGTCCGCGACGGCCTGCCCGGCGATGACAAGGTCGAGACCCAGGCGCTGCTCAACTTCGCCTCGGAAGAAGCCAAGCACATCCAGCTGTTCAAGCGCTTTCAGCAGGTCTTCAAGGAAGGCTTCGCCCAGAAGTGCGAGGTGATCGGCCCGCCGGAAGCGGTCGCCGAGTTCGTGCTGGGCCAAGACCCGCTCAGCGTGGCGCTGTTCATTCTGATGATCGAATGGATGACCCAGTCCCACTACGTCGACAGCGTCAAGGACGATAACGGGCTCGACCCGCTATTCACCGAGCTGCTGCGGAACCACTGGATCGAGGAGGCGCAGCACGCCAAGCTCGATACGCTGGTGGTCGAGGCGCTGGCCCGGGGCAAGAGCGAGGCCGAGCTGCACGCCGCGGTCGACGGCTTCCTCACCATCGTCGGCTTCTTCGACACCGGCTGCCGCCAGCAGGCCAAGTTCAACCTCGACGCGCTGGAGGCCATCCACGGTCCGAAGGCGAGCGAGGCCGACCGGCTCGAGCTACTCGCCCGCCAGCACCAGGCGCTGCGCTGGACCTATCTTGGCTCCGGCCTCGCCCACCGCGAGTTCCGCTCGACGCTGGGCGCGCTGTCCTTGAGCCAGTTGGCCAGGATCGACGAGCTCGCCACCAAATTCCAGTGAAATTTCAACGCATAAGGAGCATCAACATGTTGAACCCCGTACAAAAGGCGATCGTCAACGACATCGACCTCGACAGGCTGACCCAATTGGTCGCGGACTCCGCGATCACACCGGCGCTCGGCTTTGAGGTGACCACCAAGTGGGACGGCCAGTTCCGCAGCGAGAGCCATGTCGGCCCGATCCGCTTCGGCAATGGCGACACGGTGATCCGCGACTTCGTCATCAAGGCCGACGAGCCGGAGGAAATCCTCGGCAGCAACCAGTCGCCCAATCCGCAGGAGCTGCTGATGGCGGCGCTCAACGCCTGCATGACCGTCGGCTATGTCGCCGGCGCGGCCAAGCGCGGCATCACGCTCAACAGCCTGGAGATCGTGACCAACGGCACGCTCGACCTGCGCGGCTTCTTCGCGCTGAGCGATGCGGTCCCGCCGGGCTATCCGAAGCTGGAGTATGTCGTGCGCATCTCCGGTGACGGCACGCGCGAACAGTTCGCCGAAATCCATGCCGAAGTGCAGGCGACCTCGCCCAATTACGACAACCTCGCCCGGGCAATCCGGATGGAAGCCAAGCTCGAGGTTCATTGAGTAAGGCGCGGGCCGCCTAGCCAAGCCCCCCAACCCCTAGCGGTCCGCTTGCCGGGACCGGTCTCAAGCCCCCGAGACCGGTCCCAAACTTCATTCGGCGAAAGTGGTACTTTCGCCGAGGCAATCGGAATGGCTCCAGCGCGAAGCAAGTTCGCGCTTCGCCATGAGTCATCGGCTATTGAGCTGTCGCCAACCGGTAGCCGACTGCAGGCTCGTTCAGGATCAATGCGGGATGCGCGGGGTCGGCCTCGAGCTTCTGGCGCAAGGCGCGGACGGCGACGCGGAGATAGTCGGCCTGCTTCTCATGCGCCGGACCCCAGGCGGTGCGGAGCAGATGGGCGTGGCTGAGCACGCGCCCCGGATGCTTGGCGAGCTCGGCCAGCACGGCATATTCCTTGGGCGTCAAATGCACTTCCTCGCCGCCCCGGCGTACCGCGCGGCGATAAAGGTCGATGGTGAGGTCACCGAATATGAGCGGCTTGTCGTCGGCCTCCGGACCGAGGTCGAGCAAATTGGCAAGGTAGCGCTGCAGTTTGCCGGCTTCCGAACCGAGAGTGGAGAGGAGGCTCCTGTCGCCATCGCCGTTGCGCAACAGGGCGGACACCGCCGTTGCCATCGCCGAAAGATGCGGACCAAGGTCCTGGCCGATGGTCGACAGCAGGGCCGAGCGGGTGCGGTCGCGCTCGCGCACCGCGGCGAATTCGCGCGCCTCGCCTTCCAGCCGCGACCGCTCCAGCGCCAGCGCGACCTGGTCGAGCAGATTGTCGAGCAGCTCGAGCTCCAGCAACGGAACCGGGCGGGTGCCATCGTCGCGGGCCAGGCCGATGACGGCGATCACCGCGGCGTTGGATCGGATCGGATAGAAGACCCATTCGGTGGTGGCGGCGGCATCGGCGCCGCGCCCGACGGGACGGCCGGACTCGATTGACCAGGCGGCAGCGGCAATGTCGGCTGGAGTCAGGATCAGCTGGCTGGGCTTGGCGGCGGCGATCTGCGGTTCGCCCTCGCCAGTCATCAGCACGGCGTTGCAATCGAACAGGCGGCCAAGTTCGCGGCAGGCGACCTCGCCCACCTGGGTTTCGCCCGAGGTCGACAGCAGTCGCCGGGCAAGGCCGGCGATGGTCGCGTTGCGCGAGGCGCTGGCCTTGGCAGCATGCGCGCTGGCCCGCATCCGCGCCGCCAGCTGGCTGGTGACCAGCGCGACCAGGAACAGGAAGATTACGGTGGCGATGTCTTCCGGGCTGTTGATGTGGAAGGTGCGGTAAGGCTCGGTGAAAAAATAGTTGAAGGCGAGCGCCGAGGCAGTCGCCGCCAGTACGCCGGGCGCAAGGCCGTAGAAGCCGGCAGCGGCGAGGACCGCCGGCAGGTACAGGAGGTCGACCGCCGAATTGCCCCAGCGCGGGGCGATCAGCATCCCGGCCAGGGTCGAGGCCGCGACCATCGCCAGCGTTTCGGCATAGGGCCGGACGACGCCGATGGCGCCGGCCTGGCGGCGGCGGACGGGCAGGGGAAACGGGTCGGTCATGGCCGCCAAATGGGCCCCGGCGGCGCGTCCGTCGAGACTAACACATGGTTCATTCCCGAAAACCACATGGAATCTTTACACGCCAAGTCGCCACTTCGCGGGACATGACAAGCATCACCATGACGGCCGACGCCGTCCCCGAAGCCGACAACGCCGGCCACCATGGCACCAAGGACAAGCTGCCGATCCTCATGCTCGGTGCGATCGGCGTGGTCTACGGCGACATCGGCACGTCGCCGCTTTATGCGATGAAGGAGAGCTTCATCGGCCCGCACCCGATGGAAGTCGACCCGCTGCACATCTTCGGCGTGCTGAGCCTAATCTTCTGGTCGCTGATGCTGATCGTCACGGTCAAATATGTCGTCGTTGCGATGCGCGCCGACAACCGCGGGGAGGGCGGGTCGCTGGCGCTGCTGGCGCTGATCCAGCGCAGCCTGCCGGGCAGGAAATGGACCGCTTCACTGGTGACGATGGGCGTGCTCGCGACCTGCCTGTTTTACGGCGACGCGATGATCACCCCGGCGATCTCGGTGCTGTCGGCGGTCGAGGGGTTGACGGTCGTCGAGGCCAGCCTTCAACCGCTGGTGATCCCGATCTCGATCGGCATCCTGGTCGGCCTGTTCCTGGTCCAGGCGCGCGGCACGGCCAAGGTTGGCGCGATCTTCGGACCGGTGGTGCTGGTCTACTTCGCCGTGCTGGCCGTGCTCGGCGTACTCAATATCATGAACCACCTCGCGATCCTGGGTGCGTTAAGCCCGACCTGGGCGATCAAATTCTTCTTTTACAATCCAAAGCTGGCGTTCCTCGCCATGGGATCGGTGTTCCTGGCGGTGACCGGCGCGGAAACGCTTTATGCCGACATGGGGCATTTCGGGCGGCGGGCGATCGGCTGGTCGTGGCTCGGGCTGGTTTATCCGTGCCTGATGCTCAATTATCTGGGGCAGGGCGCGCTGCTGCTGAGCAATCCGGCGGCGGTCGAAAATCCCTTCTTCCTGATGGCGCCGGAGTGGGCGCGGCTGCCGCTGGTTGGAATCGCCACGCTGGCGACGATCATCGCCAGCCAGGCGGTCATTTCGGGCGCATTCTCGGTTACCCACCAGGCGGTCCAGCTGGGTTTCCTGCCGCGCCTGAAGACGCTGCACACCAGCGCCAAGGCGGCCGGGCAAATCTATATACCGGCAGTCAACTGGACCTTGCTGGCGATGATCATCCTGCTGGTCATCGGCTTCCAGCAATCGACCAGCCTGGCCTCGGCCTATGGCATCGCAGTGACCGGCACGATGCTGATCACCACGGTGATGCTCGGCTTCCTCGTGTTCCAGGTGTGGAACTGGAACCGGGTGCTGTCGGCGCTGATCATCGGCACCTTCGCGCTGGTCGACGGCATCTATTTCGCGTCGAACATCACCAAAATCCCCGACGGCGGCTGGTTCCCGCTGGTGGTGGCGGCGGTGAGCTTTACCGTCCTCACCACCTGGGCAACGGGACGGGCGTTGCTCCGCCGGGCGCTCGACGAAAGCTCGGTGCCGCTGGAAGTGTTCGTCAAGTCAGCCTCGTCGGCGTTCCGGGCGCGCGGCACATCGGTGTTCATGTCGTCATCGGCCGACGGCATCCCGGCAGCGCTGCTGCATAACCTCAAGCACAACCAGGTGGTGCACCAGCGGGTCATCATCCTTACCGTCAAGGTCGAGGGCGTGCCGCATATCGACACCGAAAACCGGATCGAGACCAGGGATGTCGGCAGCGGCTTCTACCGCGTCATCCTCCACTATGGCTTCATGGAGGAGGTCGACATTCCGGGCGACCTGATGCGGGTCAAGGATGCCGGCGGGCCGTTCGACATGATGACCACCAGCTTCTTCCTCGGCCGCCAGAAGCTGATCGCGTGCAAGGACAAGCCGGGCATGGCGCTGTGGCGCGAGCGGTTGTTCGGCTGGATGCTGAAGAGTAGCGAAAGCGCGATGGAATTCTTTCGCCTGCCGATCAACCGGGTGATCGAACTGGGCAGCCAGGTGCGGATATGAGCCTGCTGCTGCTGGCGGCCGCGGGGGCGGCAGCCGAAGCCCCGATCTGCCCCGACCGGCCGGGCAAGGCCAATGCGGTCTGCACGGTTCCGGCGGGCAAAATCCAGGTCGAGTTCGGCGCGCTCGACTGGACGCGCATGGATGAGGGCGGGCAACGAACCGATGTGCTTTATGTTGGCTCGACGCTGCTGAAATATGGCCTGAGCGACCGGACGGATATTGAGCTGAACGTCTCGCCCTATGTGTGGGTGCGGAGCGAGGGCCAGTCCATCTCCGGCGCCGGCGATGTCGTGGTGCGCGTGAAGCAGCGGCTGACTGGGGACGACGCGCCGGTGCAGGTCGCGCTGATCCCGTTCATCAAGCTGCCGACCGCCAAGCACGGCATCGGCAACCGCAAGTGGGAGGGCGGGTTGGCGGCCACGGCCAGTTTCGACATCGGCGGCGGCGTCAGCGCGACGCTGGGTCCGGAGGTCGATGTGCTGGCCGACGGCGACGGGCGCGGCAGCCATGCCGCGATCGTCAATGTGCTGAGCCTGTCGGGAGCGATCGCGCCGCGGCTGAGCCTGTCCGGCGAGCTGTGGAGCAACTTTGAGCTCGACCCGGCCGGGACGGTCCGGCAGGCCTCGGCCGATGCGGCGCTGGCCTATGCGGTGAACGATCGGCTGCAGCTGGACGGCGGCGTCAATGTCGGGCTGACCAACGAAACCCCCGATCTCGAGCTCTACACGGGCGTTTCGCTGCGGTTCTAAACGAGCATGTCGACGTCACGGAATGAATCCGTGACGTCAGTCGGGGTCGGCGGCGCCGACCCCGCTGGCCGACCTTCGCCATCTCTGCGACGCTAGCTTCCAAATGCTGCGCATTTGCTCGCTTGCGCTCGGTGGCTCAGGGATGAACCTCCCGGATTTTGATCGTATCGGCGGACTCACAGACCCGCAGGCCGCAGCCGAACCAGATGCTGCCATTGCCCTTGAGCTTGCCGCCGTCGCGGGACTGGAGCTGGTCGGAATAGGTGCCGATGAGGGCGTCCGTCACCTTGGACGTGAAGATGCGGTCGTAGTTGCGCTCGACGTCGGCGCGGGTGCGGTAGGTGCGGTTCTCGCCGCCGAAACTGACGCGGAGCGGCAGGCCGACCATGCCCAGGACAGCGTTCCGATCGCCGCCGCCGAACTTGTCCTGCAGCCGCGACAGAAAGGTGCCGAACGTGTCGCCGATTTCGTCGCGGCTGACCACGGAGACGGGCGACAGGGATTCAAGATTCTGTTGCCGGACGCGCGAGCCGGTGACGACGATGTTGCCGGCATCGGATGCCCGCTCTTCGGGCTCGGCGGGAGGCGGGGGCGGAGGCGCCGGGGGCGGCGGCGCAGCACGCATCACGACCGGCGCCGGGGCGGCGACCTGGGCCTTTTCCTCGCGCATGCCGGCGATGTAGCCGACGACTGCGGGTGCGGGGGCCGCGACCGCTGGGCTGGGAGGCGCAAGCTGTGCGGGCGCGGCGATCAGACCCGGTGCTGCCTGGGGCGCCTCTTCGACAGCGTTGTCCGCCACGGCGTCGAAGGCCGGTTCGTTGCGGACTTCGGGGAGGGGGCCTGCCGGGGCGACCTCCGCCTGCCGGTCGCCGATCACAACCTGCGCGACGGGGATGGAGACGATGGCGATCAGCGTGGCGGTGACCAGCCCGCCGGTGGCGGCGCGATGGGTCGAAACCCATTTGGCCAGGGAAAAGGCCGGACGCGGGGGAGGTGCGGGTCCGAGGCCGTCGAACTTTCGCATCGCGACGTCGATCGCCGCCCGGCGCGCGGCCGGATTGGGCGGCGGCGGGACCGGCAGCGAAAGCCTATCGTCGCCTTCCTGTCCCACTCAGCGCGTTCCTTCGTAAAGCCGCATGTGCAAGGTCATAGCGGTAAAGCTGAAACTGGTAAGCATTTTTGGGCGGCCGCCGGCACCGTGTGGCCTGGGATTATTTGGTACCGGCGGCCATAAGCTCCTATTGGCCGAGCGCCGCCAGCGACCGCGCGCCCTTGGCATTGCGCACCAGCTGGAGGAATTCCGAGCGGTAGCCATATTCGTCCGGCCCGCGCGCCGCCGCGGCGATGCGCAGCACATCGTCATAGGTCAGCGAGCCATTGTAGCGCCCGCCGCGCAGCAGCTCGGCGAACCCGGCGACAGCAGTGGCGAAGCGGGCATCGCGCGGGGCCGCCTCGAAGCTGGCGAACTGGACGCTGGCGTCGATCGGGGTCGAGATCAGCTTGCTGGTGTCCGACTTGGGCAGCTTGTAGCGGATTTTGACAAAGCCGAGTTCCATCTGCTGAGGGCTGCGCGGGATGCGCAAGCCGGTTACGACAATCTCGGGCGAATAGCGGGATCCGCCATTCGTCAGCGGCCCGCCGACCGGCACGACTTCGTAAAGCGCGGTAACGCTCTGGCCCGAGCCGACGTCGCCGGCGTCGACCTTGTCATTGTCGAAATCGTCGCGGTTGAGCGCCCGGGTTTCGTAGCCGATCAGCCGATATTCGGCGACCGCGAGGGGATTGAACTCGACCTGGATCTTCACGTCCTTGGCGATCGGGAAGAGAGTCGAACCGGCTTCCTCGACGAGGGTCTTTTTGGCCTCCTGCACCGTGTCGATGTAGGCGGCGGTGCCGTTGCCGTTCTGGGCCAGCGCCTGCATCAGCGCGTCATTGTAATTGCCCATGCCGAAACCGAGCACCGAGAGGAACACGCCCTTGGAGCGTTCGCGCTCGATATAGCCCTTGAGCTCGCCCTGGTCGGTGATGCCGACGTTGAAGTCGCCGTCGGTCGCCAGGATGACGCGGTTGACGCCCCTGGGATCAAGGTTGGCCTCGGCGAGATGATAGGCCTGGCGAATGCCCTCGGCGCCGGCGGTGCTGCCGCCCGCGCCTAGCTGGTTGATGACGTCGAGGATCTTGCGCTTCTGCGCGACCGGGGTCGGGGCGAGCGCGGTCCCGGCGCTGCCGGCGTAGGTGACGATGGCAACGGTGTCGCGTTCGTCGAGCTCATTGACCAGCATGCTGAGCGAGCGCTGGACCAGCGGCAGCTTGTTCGGCTCCTGCATCGAGCCCGACGTGTCGATCAGGAAGACCAGGTTGGCGCGCGGCCGTTCGGCCCGGCGGACTTCGAAGCCCTTGATGCCAATGCGGACCAGCTGGCGGCCCACAGCCCAGGGGCTGGGGAAGACCGCGACATTGGTGCTGAACGGCTGCGACGTGGTCGCGGGCGGGGCATAATCATAGTGGAAATAATTGACCATTTCCTCGGTCCGGACCGCGGCCGGCTGGGGCAGGACATTCTGGTTCAGCGAGGCCCGGACCCAGCTGTAGGAAGCGGTGTCGACGTCGATCGAGAAGGTCGAGACCGGCGCTTCGCGGACGATGTGGAACGAGTTTTCGGCGAAGCTGGTGAACTTGTCGCGGCCCTCGTCGTGATAGGGCGGGGCCCATCCGCCCGACAGGCCGGGCGCAGAAGGCGGAGGAGGCGCATAGGCCTGGCTGCCGATCACGCTGACCGGAGCGGCCATTTCCAGATTCTGCTGGCGGACGCGCGAGCCGGTGACGACGATATTGGCGGCGTCGGCCGATTCCTGCGCTTCGGACTCGTTGGCCGCCTTCGGCAGCGTCGCCGCCTTATTGTCGATGGCCGATCCCGCGCATGACGCGAGCATCAATGCGCTAAGCGCGAGCCCAAGCGAGTGAAGTTGGCTCCCCATGTCAAACCTCCCTTTGAACAGCGACGCAAAATTGCTCGCTAGAATACTGGGACGCGGGTGGCCGGGATTTCCTTTGAAGCTTTCTGGAAATTATTTTTCGGAGGCGAGGATGCGGCGGACTTCGTGCATCCGCCAGGCGACGGTGGCTTCGGCGATGCCGAGGATCTCGGCGGCCTCGGCGTGGGTCAGTTGCTGCCCGGCGACGAGCACGGCGGTGTCGCGCAAATCGGGCTTCAACCGCGCGATGGCGCTCTTCAGCCAGACGGCGTCATAGGGGTCACGCTGGCGCTCGTCGGCGACGAGGCCGGCGAGCAAGACCAGCCGATCGGTGAAAGCAGAGAACGAGCGGCGGCGGCGGCGCCAGTCGCGGCAGGCGTTGAAGGTGATGCCGTGGAGCCAGGTCGTGAATTTGGCCTCGCCGCGATAGCCGGAGAGCTTCTCGACCAGGGTGCAGCAGACGTCCTGGGCAATGTCGTCGGCATCGGCGCGCGATCCGGTCAGCTGCCAGGCGAGGCCGTGGATGCGGTCGTAATGGCGCTCGAGCAATGTGGCGAACGCGTCGCGGTCACCAGCCCGGGCGGCGGCGATGAGATTGATATCTGGTTCGCTGCCAATTGCCGCCACTTAAGGACCATAACAAACGGAGCTGGGGGCGCCAGCGGGGATGGGAGTGAGTGCGGCTGGTAGTCGGCGCAAAGTAAATTTGCGCCGTCAGTCGGCTCCGCTTCGCGGGCCGCTGGCCGACATTCGCAATCTCTGCGCGCTTGCTTCCAAATGCGCTGCATTTGCTCGCAAGCGCTTGGTTGCTCATGAAATAGAAAATCCCCGTCCGTCGGGGGCCGGACGGGGATTTTCCATCCGTCTTTGCCCCCCGATAAGACGAGCGTGACCCCCTTAGCCAGCGCTCCCCCAGGGAAACGGACGCGAAACGATAGCAATCGCCCTCCAATTTCCCAGTTATCGGAAGTTAGGGATTGCTTGTTGCGTTAGGCCGTTCGTCGAAAAGTTGCGTACCAACCAGGGCCGCCATGGCCGCGCCGAGTAGTTGGGCGAGAATGAACATCGGCACGTCATGCGGCGCGATGCCGGCGAAGCTGTCGCTGAGGCTGCGGACGATGGTGATTGCCGGGTTGGCGAAGCTGGTCGAGGAGGTGAACCAGTAGGCGGCGGTGATGTAGAGCGCGACCGACGCGGGGACGGCATTTGGCCGGTGCTTCAATGTGCCGAGGATGGTGAGGATCAGGCCGAAAGTAGCGACAAACTCGCCGGTCCATTGGCCTAGGCCGGTGCGCGCCTTCACCGAGAACTGGAGGATTGGCAGGTCGAACATCAGATGCGCGGCCCAGGCGCCGATGACGCCACCCAGCAGTTGCACAGCGATGTAGGGCAGCACGTCGCGCGCGGCGAGAGCACGGCGGGCGGCCATGACCAGCGTGACCGCCGGGTTGAAATGCGCGCCCGAGATCGGCCCGAGCATGGCGATCAGCACGAACAGGATCGCGCCGGTCGCCATCGTATTGCCGAGCAGCGCGATGGCGATATTTCCGCCGGCCAGCCGCTCGGCCATGATGCCCGAGCCGATCACCGTGGCGAACAGGAAAAAGCTGCCAAGGCCTTCCGCGGCCAAGCGCTTGCCAAGGCCGGTCATGGCTCGATTTCCGGCGGCAGGGCGTCGCCCTGGCCCAGGCTCTTCTGCATGTAGAGCGTGTCGAGCCAGCGGCCCTGCTTGCGGCCGACCGAGCGCATCCGGCCGGTCTCGACGAAACCGGCCCTGGCGTGGAGCGCGGCCGAGGCGGGCTCAGCGCCGCCGATCACCGCGATCATCTGCCGAAAGCCCGCCTTGGTCGCCGCCTCAACCAGCGCGCCGAGCAGCAGCGTGCCGATACCTTGGCCGAGATGGGCGGGATCGAGGTAGATGCTGTTCTCGCAGGTGGTGCGATAGGCCGGGCGATCGCGGAACTGGGTGGCATAGGCGTAACCGAGCACCTGTCCGTCCAGCTCGGCCACCAGGAACGGCCAGCCGCGTTCGGCGCATTCGGCGATCTTGGAAGCGGTATCCGCTTCGCTGCGCGGACTGGTGTCGAACGATGCCGTGCCATGCGCAACATGGTAGGCATAGATGGTGGCAATCGCTGCCGCGTCGCGCGCTTCGGCAGCTCGGATCGCCGCCGGACCCATCAGCAGCAGGCCCTGCCGCGTTCGGGCTGTGGCTTCGCGTCGCACATGGCGGGCGCGCAGCAGCTATCGTTGGATGCGTTCAGCGACGTCGCGGTCAGCGTCGGGCTGTCGCCGTAGACCGTCGCACCGCCATGGGTGAAAAAGGTTTCCCAGACGACGCCGTCGGGATCGGCGATCCAGCTCTTTTCGCTCTTGGCGTAGCAGCATGTGGTAGCGCCTTCTTCCAATGTCGGGCGGTCGGCGGCCTTCAGGCGGCCGTAGACTTCGGTCAGTTCTTCGGCATTTTCGACCTGGATGCCGAGATGTTCGATCCCCTTGATCGCGTGATGACCGGCCGAAATGGCGAAATTGACCCGCGGATCGTCGAGCATCCACTTGGCATAGTCGCGCTTGGTGACGGTGGGATCGGCGCCGAACAGGGTCGAGTAGAAACGGATCGAAGTATCGAGATCCTCTACACCAACGTGGACGTGCATGCGCTTCACGCGATTTTCCTTTGCTCTTTGGTGGTGGCGACCGGCGCGCATTCCGCGCCGCCGCAGCAATTTTCGGTGAGGAAGTCGATCAGCCCGTTCATCGCCGGATAGTTGGCGCGATAGATGAGCGAGCGGTGCTGCCGTTCCTGGGTGATGAGGCCGGCGACACGCAGCTGGGCAAGGTGGAAGCTCAATGAGCTGTTGGGCACGCCGAGTTTTTCGGCAATCGCGCCGGCGTTCATGCCGGCTTCGCCGGCCTGGACCAGCAGCCGGAACAGGGTCAGCCGATGTTCCTGCGCCAGAGCGCCAAGCGCGTCGATCGCGGATTTAATCTCCATCAGCGGAAATTGGTCCCGCAATGAGCGCAATAGCAGTGCTGCGGCTTGGTGATGATGTCCCGCCACAGTGTGCGGAGGAGGTTGCGGATGAATCGCATGGCTTCGTCCTTTCGAGAATCATGGAAATGACGAATCGGTCAGCACTTGTCAAGAACAATTCGATAATTATCGAAATGACAGTTCGTCGAAATCATTAGGCGTCTGTCGTTTTGGAATCGCTCCCCCGTGACGACAGCGCAAACCTCCCCGAAAAAGGGGAGAGGCATATGCTGAGCCGCAGGCATTTCATCCAGGCCGCCGCAGCGATGGGGGCATCGCTGGCGTGGAGCGGTCCGGCCAGGGCATCGCGCACCAAATGGGCCGAGCGCCGCGACCTTTATCCCGAAGGCGTGGCGTCAGGCGATCCCGACAGCAACAGCGTGATCCTGTGGACGCGGCGGCCATACGAAAGCGGCCAGCGCTATGTGCTGACGGTCGAGGTGGCGGAGGATGCGGCGTTCAAGCGGGTGGTGGCGCATGCGAAAGCGCCGGTTTCGTCGGCTTCGGACTGGACAACGCGCGTGCTGGTTGCCGGCCTCAAACCCGCTCGCGTCTATTGGTACCGCTTCACCGACAAGGACGGGAGCGGCAGCCGCATCGGCCGGACGATCACCGCGCCGGCAGCAAACGATCCGCGCGCGGTCAATTTTGCGTTCGTCAGCTGCCAGGATATCAACGAAAGCAAGCTCAACGGCTACCGCCGGATGATCTTCGAGGATGAGCGGGCGCAACCCGAGGACCAACTCGATTTTGTCCTGCACCTTGGTGATTTCATCTACGAGGTCGTGCAATATCCAGAGGACGGGAAGCCCCGCTTCGACCGGAAACTTTACGAGGTTGCGCGGATCCCGGACGCGTTAAAGGTTGGCAAGTTCCATCTCCCGTCGACGCTCGAGGGATATCGCGCCGTGTGGAAGGGCTTTCTCGCCGATCCCGACCTGCAGGACGCGCGGGCCCGCTGGCCGTTCGTGTGTATCTGGGATAACCACGAATTCTCATGGCAGGGCTGGCAGAGCATCCTGAAAAATCCGAAGTTCGAGCAGCCCGGGCAGACGATCAAGGTCGCGGCCAACCAAGCCTGGTTTGAGAATATTCCGGCGCGGGTGAAAGCGCCTAGCGGATCGTTCGACGAATTCGGTTCGGTCCCCGTCAACAACGTCAAGATCGAGAAGTTTGACGATGGCGGCCTGGGCCTCGAACCGAACAATATCGCCGCGATCAACAGCCTGATCATCTACCGGACGCTGCGCTATGGCCGCCACCTCGAACTCCTGCTCACCGACGAGCGCAGCTATCGCGGACCGAACCCGTTCGAAGAGTCGGCGACCGATAAGCTTGCCGACTGGGCCGATTACGGGATGTTCCCGGATGACCTGCTCCAGGTTTTGGACGGCGGTCGTGCATTCAACGGCGGCAATCCGCCGACCGAGCTGGAATTCAACGGCGCGAAGGTCGCCAATCCGAACAAGGACAAACCGCCACAGACCATCCTCGGAGCGACGCAGAAAGCGTGGTTCAAAGACCGCCTGCGCAACTCGGGGGCGACCTGGAAGATCTGGGGCAGTTCGCAATGCACCTTGGAGCAGCGCGCCGATCCGGAGAATTTCCCGGCGGGGCTGACGAAGCAGAAATGGCCGGCGGGCCGATTCGCCAACGTCCAGGGCGGAGACTTTGGCAGCGCCTGGGTTGAACGCAGCGAGATTTACGACCTGGTGCGCGATGCAAAGATCACCGGTTTCGCCATCGTTTCGGGCGACCTCCACAGTTTCTGGGCCGGCTATGCTTCCGCGCAATTGCCGCCCGGCAAGTTTGAGCCGATTGGCCTGAGCTTCACCGGCGGATCCATGTCGAGCGTGGGCGGGGCTGAAGCGAACGAATATGCGATCAAGAAAGACGACAAATTTCGGCCTCTCTCCCTGGCCGACAAGCCGGGCGCGGCCAGGCCCGAGTGCACCTACAACATGATGCTACGGCATGGGGTTCGGTCCTGCTTCGAATATGCCAAGAGCTTCGACCGGGCGAAGGCGCTGGCGCTGTCCAACCCGGATGTGGCACCGCACCTAAAGTTCGTGGACATCGGCGGCCACGGCTATGCGACGGTGCGGCTCACCGGCGAGGAAATGCGCACCGAGTTCGTCTGCATCCCGCGGCCGGTGACGCGGAGCGAAAGCCCCGATGGTGGGCCCCTGCGTTACCGCGTGGCGCACACGGCGAAGCTGTGGAAGCCGGGAGAGCGGCCCGAGCTCATGCTGCAGGTGATCGAGGGCGATATCGGTCTGTCAGCCTAGGCGTTGCGGACCCAATTGAGCGCCTCGGCCTCGGTCTGCTTGATCCAGCTGTCCTTGCAGATGGTGTAGGCGTTGCTGTCGTCAGGGTGCCTGGCGGCGCAGCCTTCCTTCATCTGCTGATATGCTTCGGCCATTTCCGGGCGGGCGCGCAGATAGTCGCGGAAAGCGATATGGCGGCGGATGCTGTGGTCGCCGTCGGCATAGCAGTGAAGGTGGAAGCGGCGCTTGCCGGTCATCGGGTCGCTCAAGGTGCAGAAGCGGCGGCCGTCGACGCCATATTCGCCGTGCCAGGCATAGCCCAGTTCCTCCAGCCTGGGCCGCGCGGCCTCGATCGCATCGAGGTTTGGCGTGACGCCGACCAGGTCGATAATCGGCTTGGCGGCGATGCCGGAGATCGAGGTCGAGCCGACATGGTGCATTTCGATGATCGCCGGCCAGATCGCCTTCAAGATGCGGGCAGCTTCCTCGCTGGCCTGGTCCGCCCAAGCCGGGTCGTGCGGAAGGAGTCGAACTGCATAGGGCGGCAGCATGATGCGATGGTCTGACAACAAACAGGGCGGCTGGCAATCGCAAGCGAAATGCTTGCGGGCGCCCCTCATCTCGAGGGCGCGGAATCTTTCGCAGCAGGCTCCGCTGCTTCAGCATTTCTCTCAGCCTCCGCCGCAAGATCTGAGGCATGTTTCTTGAGAAGAACCGGCGCTGCGTTCGGAGCGCCCGGCGACCCCCAGGGCTTCATCGTGACGCAATAGCCGCTATTGTTGCCGCATTGCCGCACCTCGCCGGAATGGCTGTCGATGACGACGATGATTTGCGTGTCGTCGGCCGGCCTGGCTGCGGCGGGATCCTTGGGCTCGGCGACGCCGGCCATCTGTTCCCAGAGGCTGTCCACTCCGAATGTGCCAATGCCGGCATAACGACCCTGGCCCTTGGCGCTCGTTCCGGTCATGTCGGCGTCCTGCATATTGCAGCCGGCGAGGAAGAGGCCCGGCATTAGCAGGCCGATTGCAGCGCTTCGCATTTGAATCTCCCCAAGTCCGATCCGGCGATGCAGTTTAGCGCCACTTTCAGGATCGCAAATAGTAGTATTGCAAATGAGTAAGAACCTATTTGGTAAAAATATCTTGACATCGTCACGCTCATCTGGCACAAATTAGGCACAGTCGATAAATGGGTGATTCGGGCCGGGCGCGAGAGCGTCGCGGCCCTTTTCATTGCGGTGGAGAGCGGCGTGGGCGAGATCGTCGAGGGCAAGACCAGGCTGAAAAAGCGGCGGGCTTCACCACAGACCATCACGCCGGAGCAGATCGAGACATTCTTCGCCACCCTTGCCGACACCTGCAACGTAGTGCGATCGGCCAAGGCAGCCGGTTTCGCCGCCAATTGGGCTTATCGCCGGCGCAAATTCGACGCGGCGTTCCGCAATGGATGGGTGGCGGCGGTGCGCGAAGGCTATGCCAAGCTCGAGCTGGTGCTGCTGGAGCGGGCAATCAAGGGAACGCCCAAGCTCGTTCGGACCGCCAAGGGCACAGACCGGGTGATGCGAGAATATTCGACGGCGCTGGCGGTAGCGCTGCTTCGGCGGCATGCCGAGACGGCCGACAACGCTGCATTCGAACCGAGCGGCGACGAATTGCGCGAAATACGAGAGCGGATCCTGGAAAAGCTGCGGCGGCTCAAGCAGCGCGATGAAGCTTCGCAGGACAAGGTCGAGACCAAGGCTTCGAACGATTCAATCGACCTCATTCGATGGGCGCTATGCCGCTCGGTCTGACGGACCAGCAATGGCAGATGTTTCGTTCGATGGAGCCGGCCGAACAGGCCGAGCTGATCGCCGAAATGTCGCCGGACGACGCGTTGCGGTTCGACGCGGATTTCGAGGCCTGGGCACATCGCAATCAAATGCCGCCGCAGAGCGAAGGCTGGCGGGTCTGGCTGATGATGGCCGGGCGCGGCTTCGGCAAGACACGAGCCGGCGCGGAATGGGTGCACAGCCTGGCGATGATTGGTGGTCGCCGGATCGCGCTGGTCGCGGCAACGATCGACGAGGGGCGCAAGATCATGGTTGAGGGCGTCAGCGGATTGCTGGCGATTGCGCACAACCGGCGGGTGAAAGTGAAATGGGAGCCAAGCCTCAATCAATTGAGCTGGCCGAAGGGCAGTGTCGCCACCCTTTATTCGGGTGACAATGCCGACGGGTTGCGCGGTCCGGAACATCATTTCGCCTGGGCGGACGAACTGGCCAAATGGCGGCAGGCCGAGGCGGCCTGGCAGAATCTGCAGATGGGATTGCGGGGCGGGAGCAGGCCGCGGGTGCTGGTGACAACCACGCCGCGGCCGATGCGGCTGCTCGAGCAAATCCGCGACGGCAAATGGACGGTGACGACGGGCGGAAGGACCGGGGACAACATCAACCTGCCAGGGAATTTCATCGAGATAATGTCGGCGACCTATGGCGGGTCGCGGATCGGCCGGCAGGAGCTGGACGGCGAGCTGATGACCGAGGCCGAGGGGAGTTTGTTTCCGAGGGGGTTGCTGGAGAAGGCGAGGGTCCTTCGATACGAGCCTGACGGCTCTACTCAGGATGAGCGGCTCGATAGAGTTGTTGTGGGCGTGGATCCGCCGGTATCGAGCAGCGGTGATGCGTGCGGGATCGTGGTGGCGGGGCGGCGCGACGGGAAGTTGTACGTGCTGGCCGATTGCAGCGTCGAGGAGGCAAGCCCGGAGCGCTGGGCGCGGGCGGTAGCGAGGGCCGCTGCCGAGTGGGGTGCGAGCCATGTCGTGGCCGAAGCCAACCAGGGCGGGGCGATGGTCGAAAGCGTGCTCAAGGCCGCGGACGCGGGATTGAAGGTCAAGCTGGTCCATGCCTCCCGCGGCAAGGTGGCGCGGGCCGAGCCGGTGGCGATCAGGTTCGAGACCGGGAAAGCGTTTTTGGCGGGGACGTTTCCGGAGCTGGAGGCCGAGCTGGCCGGGCTTAGGATCGGCGGCGAATATGACGGACCGAGCCGGTCACCCGACCGGGCGGATGCGATGGTGTGGGCGTTGACGGAGCTGAGCGAGACGCGGAGCGGGGTGCCGAGGGTGAGGATGCTTTAATCTGAAGAAACTTGAAGTTAGGAAAATTTGCCTACATATTGTCGGCACGAGATAAACGAGCGAGCCGGCTCTCTCCGACAACCCGCGAGGCGGGGGCGTTTAGACGCTTGGGAGGGGTCGGCTCCATTCGTTTTGGGGGTTGAATGAAGCCGAGATTTGCGGTCCTCCTTGACGGGGGATTTCTTAAGAAGAAGCTTCTCGACCGCCTCCAGCGCCACCCAACTGCTGACGACATCATCACTGAATGCGACCGGTTGAGGGCTCTGCCGTGCGTTGACGGTCACGATCTCCTGCGCATTTATTATTACGATGCCTTCCCGGCGAGCACGTCGCTAAAGAAGCCAGTTACCCGAGCCGTGTTCAATATGGCGGAGACCGAAAGGTTTCGAGAAAGTCAAAGTCTCTACAATCATCTGGTATTGAAGCCTGATATCGCGCTCCGAATGGGCCAGGTCTCCGTTCCACCCACCGGATGGAAGCCCAAGGCCAAAGTCGTAAGGGAACTCATCAAAACCCCCCGCGAACTCACGGATGATGATTTCGTAGTCGATGCCCAACAGAAGGGCGTCGATATGAGGATCGGCATGGACATGGCGCGCCTGGCGCTGCGCGACATGGTGAGGACCGTAATCGTCGTCACCGGAGATTCGGACTTTATCCCGGCGTTTAAGTTCGTGCGGCGCGAGGGCGTTCGCGTTGTGCTGGATTTGCTCGGCGAGAACGGTCGCATCGAATTGAAGCAACACAGCGATTTGGTTCTCTAAAACTCGCTAATTTCCTGCCGAACTTCGCGGCAATTCAGGAGCAATCAATGGCTTTTTGGCTCTGGCGCAAGAGTGCGCCGGAACGGCAACCCTATGTGCCTGTCTGGCTGCAGGGCGAGGGCGAGCAGGGCGGGTATGCGCGCGGCTATGAGGCGCAGCTTGACGAGGTCTACCGGCGCAATCCGGTGGGCTTGCGCGCGGTTCGGCTGGTCGCGGGGCTGGTCGGCGGGCTGCCGATTTTCGGTCCTTCGACAAGCTCAGGACAGGCAGCGGTCGATCTGGTCAAGGCCGGCGGCCTGCTGGAGCGGGCGGCGGCCAGCCTGCTGCTGCATGGCAATGCCTATGCCCGGCTGGTGACCGACAGCCATGACCGGCCGGCGGAGTTGCACCTGATGCGGCCCGAGCGGGTCAGCGTGGTCAGCGGGGCGGACGGCTGGCCGTCGGCCTATCTGTATCGCGGCGGCGGGCAGGTGGTGCGGATCGCCAAGGAAGATGCGCTGGGGCGTCGGCAGGTGGCGCATCTGAAGGCGCTCGACCCCGGCGACGATCAATATGGGCTGGGTTGCCTGGACGCGTCGATAGGCGCGGCAAGCGTGCACAATCGCGCCAGCCGCTGGAACAAGGCGCTGCTCGACAATGCAGCGCGGCCGAGCGGGGCGCTGGTCTATGAACCGGGCGACGGGTCGAGCCTGGGCCAGGAGCAGTTCGACCGGCTGCAAAAGGAGCTGGGCGAGCAATTTTCGGGGAGTGCCAATGCCGGGCGGCCGCTGCTGCTCGACGGCGGGCTCAAATGGCAGGCGCTGGGCCTGTCGCCGGCCGACATGGACTTCGTCGCGGTCAAGGAAGGCGCCGCGCTGACCGCACCGCCTGCCAGCCCAGCGCCTGGCGTCTGTTATCTGGTCGCTGCCGGGGCGACCGGTGCCTGGGCCGGCAAGGAGCAGATGCTGGCCGGCTACACCGAGGGCGGCTGGCGCTTCGTCGCTCCGATCGAGGGAATGCGCCTGCTCGACCGGACCAGCGGGCAATTGATTTTACGGCGCAGCGGCGCGTGGGAGACCGGCATTGTCCGCGCCCAGGAATATCAGGTCGCAGGGGCAACCGTGGTCCGGACGCGCCAGCCGGCCATTGCCGACCCGGCCGGCGGCAGTACGATCGACGTCCAGGGCCGCGCGGCGATCGCATCGATCCTGGCAATGCTGCGAACGCACGGCCTCATCGCCTGAACCGCGCGGGAGGCTCTACATTTACCCAGATCAGGGAGATTTGTGCGGCATTTCGGCAACAGGCCGGAGATTTGTAATCTTGCACCGCAACCGCCCCTCTCATAAGGTGTTCGAGCAGTTCTGTTCCGGAATGCACGTGAAAGGGGATTTCTATGCGGAAGCTGGCCATTATGGCGGCGCTTGCATCGACTGCGCTGGCGACCCCAGCGGTCGCTCGCGACCACAGCTGGTATGTCGGTGTCGAAGGCGGCGCAATGATCGTCGAGGATACGAAACTCGACTTTAGCGACATCAGTGGTGACGTGAATGATGCAATCATTCTCGACTACGATACCGGTTATGACGTCGACCTAGTCGGCGGCTATGACTTTGGTGGTTTCCGCCTCGAAGCCGAACTCGGCTGGAAGCGCGCTTCGATCCACGACGCGCAGTTCGATCCCGCCCTCGTCGGTGGCACCAGCTTCGTGACGGTACCGGTTGACGGCAGTGGCCGCGCTCTGACGGCGATGGTCAACGGCTTGCTCGATTTCGGCGATGACGATGGCTGGAGCGGCTACGTCGGCGGCGGTGTCGGTCTCGCCCGCATCAAGCACAGCATCAGCGATAGCGAAGGCACCGATGTCAGCGACAGCGACGGCGTGTTCGCATGGCAGGTCATTGCCGGCGTCCGCAAGGCGGTCAGCGCCAATGTCGACCTCGGCCTGAAGTATCGCTTCTTCAACACCACCACCTTCAAATATACCGAAGATGGCATCCGGCAGACGACGAGCGAGTTGTCGGGTCGCTGGCGGTCGCACTCGCTGATGCTCAGCCTGATCTACAACTTCGCTGCGCCTCCGCCGCCTCCGCCGCCTCCGCCGCCTCCGCCGCCTCCGCCGCCGCCTCCGCCGGCGACGCAGACGTGCCCGGACGGCTCGGTGATCCTGGCAACGGAAGCGTGCCCACCGCCGCCTCCGCCGCCGCCGCCGCCGCCGCCTCCGCCGGAGCCGGAACGCGGCTAAGCGAGCCAAGCTTAGGCGTTAAAGTTACCCCGGGAGTGCTTCGGCCCTCCCGGGGTTTCTTTTTGCGCGTTGCCCGCGCCGCGGCCACACCCTAAGCCTGCGTGCATTATGCAGGCGATGCCGATCTTTAAGGGCTTACTGGCGGCCCTGGCAGCTATGTCGAGCGGCGTTGCGGTTGCCCAGCAGCCCGCGCCGCTGATGCTGTTCTTCGACTGGGGCAAGCCGGACATCCGCAGCGACGATTTGGCGGTGCTGGACCAGGCGGTTGCGGCGTGGCGGGCCAGCCCCGGGTCGCGACTGATGCTGTCGGGCCATACCGACCGGTCGGGCAGTACGGCGATCAACCTCAGGGCATCCCGCCAGCGGGCCGAAATGGTCCGTGGCGAGCTGGAGAAGCGCGGGGTTCCGGCCGACGCGATCCGCATTGCCGCCTATGGCGAGGAACGGCCGCTGGTGCCGACGGAAGACGGCGTGCGCGAGGTGCAGAACCGGCGGGTCGAAATCCAGGTCGTGCCCTAGCGATGTTCTGCTGCAGTCATGCCCCCGGCATGACTTGCTCGATCATTCCTCTTTCTTCTTCGGATCCCAGCCTCTGACCTTCACCTTCCCGTAAACGAAAGTGATTTCCTCGGTTGGACCGGCAGCGGTGCCGCAATTCGTCACCTCGACATCCTGCAGCAGCCAGGTCTTGCCCTTGCCGGTGAAGCTCAGCGACGGATAGCGGGCGCCGGCGCGGCACGGGATGCCCCTGGCTGCGGAGCCACCCAACAAATTGCCCGTGAGAAAGGCATGGCCTTCATTGTCGATCACCGGCCTTCCGGCCGCAGCGCTGGAAGCGGCCAGCGCGGCGAGGCAGGCGGCAAGGATCGCGTGGAGCGTGAAATTCGCGACCGGACGCATGGGTGTCCTCCCTATCGGATGCGGCAGCGGTTGGGACTATAAGCCGCGGGCCGGAGTCGCACCAACAAGGGCGGTCGAACCGCCCTGGCAGGAGATTTCCAATGACCGCATTCAACGCCGTCCGGTTCAAGGTGAAGCCTGGAATGGAGCAGGATTTCCTCGATGCGCACCGCAGCGTCGATCGCGACTGGCCGGGCCTACGGCACGTCAACATGATCCAGACCGGCGAGGGCAGTTACTGCATCATCGGCGAGTGGGACAGCATGGACGCCATGGCCGCTGCCCGGCCATTCATGATCGCGACCCTCGACAGCTTCCGCTATACGCTGGACGGCGACACAGATCCGGTATCCGGGCCGGTTGTGCTGGAGCTGAAGTAAGCGGCGCATGGCTGCGCCGGCGATCACATTTTACGATTGGCCTTACTCGCCCTTCTGCATGAAGGTGCGGGCGATCCTCGACCATAAAGGCGTCGAATATCGGGCGGTTAATCCGCTTCGCCACCTGCGCAGCATCCGTCGGCGCGGCAGGGTTGGCAAGGTGCCGGCACTGGAGATTGACGGCGAGTTGATCGTCGACAGCACCGACATTGCCTATGTGCTCGAGGCGAGCTTTCCGGACCCGCCGCTGCTGCCCCGGGACCCGCGCCAGCGGGCGCTGTGTCATGCGATCGAGGACTGGGCGGATGAAAGTCTTTATTTCATCGGCCTTTATTATCGCTGGCATGATTTGGAAGGCCGCGAGCCGATCCCCCGCGCCTTCGGCAAGTCGCTGACGGGCCGGATCGCCTACCGTTTCTATTTGAAGCGGATCCTCGGCCAGCTGCGCGGGCAGGGGACGTCACGGAAAACCCCCGAACATGTGAACCGCGACCTGGAGAGGCATCTTGAAGCAGTAGGGGAGCTGCTGACGCCGGGGCCCCATGCGTTGGGCGATCGGGCCTATCTCTGCGACTTCGCTTTGTGGGGTCAGCTCAATTATTTGAGCAAGACGCCGGCCGGCGGCAGGGCGATCGAGAGCCGATCGCCGGTCCGCGAGTACCTGCGCAGGATTAAGGCCTGAGGGGAGACCGAGCATGAGCAACCTGCCTTGCTGGAGCAGAAATGGGGTGGGGGCGCGTCGATTGGCCGCGCTCGCCATTGCGCTGAGCTTGGTATCGGGCGCGGTGGCCAAGGGCTGGAGTCCCAAGTCGCCGATTGTGCGCGGCGACGGCACCGCGATCGGGTGGGTCCGCGTCAAGGTGCTGCCCGGCGGGCTGATGGTGCACCTCGAGGCGAAGGGCCTGCCACCCGGCGAGCTCGGCGTGCACGTCCATTCGGTCGGCCGCTGCGACGGGCCCGATTTCACCAGCGCCGGGCCGCACTGGAACCCGACCGGAAAGCAGCATGGCCGATTGAACCCGCTGGGCCGGCATGAGGGCGACCTCGGCGATCTGTGGGTGGACTCCAATGGCAGCACGCGGATGGACATGATCCCGCCGGCGGACGGCCATTTCATCAGCCCGTTCGATGCCGACGGCGCGGCGCTGGTCATCCACGCCCAACGGGATGACGAGCGGACCGACCCCAGCGGCAACAGCGGGGCGAGGATCGCTTGCGCGGTGCTGCAGGCGGCGAAGTGAATGGCTCCGTCACGAAATGAATTCGTGACGTCGATCGGGTTCGCGTCGCGACCCGTCGGCCGCCATTCGGTTTCTCTACGCACCAGCTTCCGATTGCTTTGCAATCGCTCGCTTGTGCTCGGTGCCTCATGAGCAACTTCGAATTCGTCTTTTCGTTGCTGGTCATCCTGCTCGGCCTCGGGCTGGGGCAGGTGCTCGGCGGGCTGGCGAGTTCGGTCAAGCGGCGGCCTGAGCTGGAGATCGGCTGGGGAACCGGGCTGCTGGCGACCTGGGTGATGACCGAGACGGTGATCTTCTGGCAGATCATCTGGCGGACCCGGGATGTGATGCCCGACGACATACCGGCACTGTTCGCCGGCCTTGGCATCACCGCGCTCTACTACTTCGCCGGAGCGCTGGTCTTTCCGGACGGCCTCGCCAACCGCAAAAGCCTCGACGACTATTTCATGGTCACGAAGGCCAAGGTGATCGGCGCGATCATCGCTGCGTTCACGATCGCTTTCCTCCTACGCCCGCTGGTCCTTGGATTCGTCTCGTGGAGCTTCCTCAACTGGTTCGACTGGGTGGCGATGGGGATCATCTATCTGGCCGGGGGCGTGGTGATGTTCACCAAGCGCCGCGGCGTGGCGGTGGGCGGCCTGGCGGTGCTGGTGGCGCTCGATCTGTTCACGCCGTTCGGCTATGTGCTGTTGGGCGAGTAGGGGCTTTCCCACGGCTCAGGCGGCGGCGACGGCCTCGATCTCGACCAGCCATTCGGGGGCGTGCAAGCCCGCCACCAGCACCATGGTGACGGCGGGGGCGACTGCGAGCCGCTCGGCGCGGACCTCGCGCAGCCTGGGGATGTCCTCGCGGCGGGTGAGGTAGATGGTGACCTTGACCACATCGGCCAGCGCCATGCCGGCCGAGGCGAGGACCGCCTCGACGTTGGCGATCGCCTGGGCACACTGAGCATCGAAGCCGCCTTCGGCCAGGCGGCCATCGCGGTGGTCGACCCCGACCTGCCCGGAGACATAAAGGGTGCGCGCACCGGCCGGCACCTCGACGCCATGGGCGTAGACCGCCTCATAGGCGGGGAGGATGGGGACGGGATTGTGGCGCTTCATGGCGGACTCCGGGAATTGCGATCCGCGCCATAGATGGTTTGCGCCCGCAGCGCCGATCAAAAGACGGCCGCCTTGTCATAAGGGTCCGGCGCCGCAATAGTTTGCCGCAGCCAACCCGGCGCCTATGCTCGGCGGCTCATGAGCGACTTCGATTTCGTCTTTTCGCTGTTCGGGCTGCTGCTCGGCTTCAGCCTGATCGAGGTGCTGGGCGGGCTGGCCAAGGTGATCGAGGCGCAGCTTCGGGCGATCAAGGTCGGCGCCGAGGCGCCCGGCACACCGCCGTTCCGGGCCGGCTGGCTGACCCCGCTGCTCGGCCTCTACATCATGCTCGACGTGATTAGCTTCTGGGGATCGGCCTGGGTCGCGCGCGGCGTGATCCGCTATGACGGGCCGATCGTACTCGGCGGCCTGCTGTTCGCCGGCTCCTATTACATCGCCGCCCATTTGGTGTTCCCGACCGAGAAGGCCGACTGGGCCGACCTCGACGCCCATTATTTCCGGGTGCGGCAGGCGGTGTTCGGCGTGCTGATCGCGCTGACCACGTTCCAGGCGGCGTTCCTGATGACCGTTCCCGGCGTCGCGGAGGCAATGCGCAGCCCGGTGGTGCTGATCTCGGCGGCACTGCTCTACCTACTGCTGGCGGCGGCGATGTTCGTGCGCGGAAAGCGGGCCAGCATCGTCGTGCTGGCGCTGCTCAGCCTGAGATATGCGTTTCAATATTTGATGTGAGGCGCGGCGAGTTTCGAACGAGGGGCCAGGGGGATAAGTGAAACAGCAATTTGGTGCACTGTCACCGTAATCCAGAAGCTTGTCCAAAGCTCGGCCACCTAAATCGCTGGACTCGAACATCGGATAGCGGCAGCAATAATTCGCCGGATCATCGCGAGTGAATGGGGGGTCGCGTATGAGGCCTGTTATATTCAGTGCGGGCACTTCTGCATCTAATCTTTTGTCGAAAATTCGATGCTCCGCCAATGTGAGTTCGAATCGCAAACGAGTTCAACTCATGCTCGGAAGGGGCGCATTGTGAGACTCCTTCAATTCACAATTTCAAATTTCCGAGGCATTCAAAACACTTCCGTGGAACTCGATGCCGGTGCACCTGGCCAAGTTGTGACATTGATAGGTCTTAACGAGAGTGGAAAGACTACCATTCTCGAAGCAATCTACAATTTCCTATCTTCCGATCGTGCGACTAGAGACCTGTTAAAGACAGTCTACGCTGAAGTTGATCCAATCACCTTCATTCCCAAAGAGCGGCGAGGCCTATTAGGTCGTAATTTTGTTTGTGTCCTTGATGCTGACACCAAAGGCAAAGCGGAGGCCGAGCGATACCGCAGCGAATATCATTTCGATGACGAGCAAATCATGACTTTGGACGAAGCTGATGGGGCACTCGCCGGTCTTTCATTTGAGGGGATATATGGGGATGATACCAAGCAGCTAATCAAGGATTGTGGACTTGAGTCAGATGCCAAAATTAAAGCTAAGGGTTCAGCGCTGTTCCAGCTCCTTTTGGCTACGGAAGACTACTCACCGCCACTAGAGGAGACGCTTGCGAGGTTTGAGAAGGTGCTCGAAGCCATCAATGGTAAGCTTGCTCTCCAATAGATGGACGATCACGCCCTTGATCTGCCGTTCGATCACATTAATTTGCTCATAAAGGGAACTGAGAGAGCCTCTCTCGTTACTTCGCTGCCAATAAGTCCGGTTGTTCTGCAGACGCCTTGCGACGGGATTTCTTCGGCACGAGCACGGGGTCGGAACTGACGGGCGTCCGCTTGAGCGTCTCGGCGAGGTAGGCGCCGGTGAAGCTTTTCGGCTCCCGCGCGACCTGCTCGGGCGTTCCTTCGGCCACAATCTCCCCGCCATTGACCCCACCTTCGGGACCCAAGTCCAATATCCAGTCGGCCGTCTTGATGACGTCGAGGTTGTGCTCGATCACCACCACGGTGTTGCCCTGCTCGACCAGCGCGTGGAGCACGTCGAGCAGCTTGCGGACGTCCTCGAAATGGAGGCCGGTGGTCGGCTCGTCGAGGATGTAGAGGGTCTGGCCGGTGGCCCGCCGCGACAGTTCCTTGCTGAGTTTGACGCGCTGCGCCTCGCCGCCGCTGAGCGTAGTCGCCTGCTGCCCGACCTTGATGTAGCCGAGGCCGACTTCTTGCAGCATCGCCATCTTGTCGCGGATGCCGGGGACTGCCTTGAAGAACTCCACGGCGTCCTCGACCGTCATGTCGAGCACGTCGGCGATGCTCCGCCCCTTGAACTTCACCTCCAGCGTCTCGCGGTTGTAGCGCTGGCCGTGGCAGACGTCGCAGGTGACATAGACGTCGGGCAGGAAGTGCATCTCGATCTTCAGCACGCCGTCGCCCTGGCACGCCTCGCAGCGGCCGCCCTTGACGTTGAAGCTGAACCGGCCGGGCTTGTAGCCGCGTGCCTGGCTTTCGGGCAGGCCGGCGAACCAGTCGCGGATCTGGGTGAAGGCGCCGGTGTAGGTCGCCGGGTTGGAGCGCGGGGTGCGGCCGATCGGCGACTGGTCGATGTCGATCACCTTGTCGAGATGTTCGAGGCCGGTGACCTTGTCATGCTTGCCGGCGATGATCCGCGCGCCGTTCAAGGAGCGGGCGGCGGCGGCGTAGAGCGTGTCGATGGTCAGCGATGACTTGCCGCTGCCCGAGACGCCGGTGATGCAGGTGAAGGTGCCGAGCGGGATCGACGCGGTGACGTTCTGGAGGTTGTTCTCGCGCGCGCCGTGGACGGTGAGCTTCTTGCCCGATCCCTTGCGGCGGGTGGCGCGCATCGGGATGTGGCGGCGGCCGGCGAGATAGTCGGCGGTGAGGCTGGCCTCGCAGGCGAGGAGATGCTCGAGCGTGCCGGCGCAGACCACTTCGCCGCCATGGACGCCGGCGCCGGGGCCCATGTCGATGACATGGTCGGCGTGGCGGATGGCGTCCTCGTCATGCTCGACCACCAGCACGGTATTGCCGAGGCCCTTGAGGCGCTGCAGCGTTTCGAGCAGGCGGTCATTGTCCTTCTGGTGGAGGCCGATCGACGGCTCGTCGAGGACGTAGAGCACGCCGCTGAGGCCCGAGCCGATTTGGCTGGCGAGGCGGATACGCTGGCTCTCGCCGCCTGACAGGGTGCCGCTGGTGCGGTCGAGGTTGAGATAATCGAGCCCGACATTGTGGAGGAAACCGAGGCGCTCGTTAATCTCCTTGAGGATCGCCTTGGCGATCTCGTTCTGGGTCGGGGTGAGGTGCTGGTCGAGGGCGGTGAACCAGGCCAGCGCGTCGGCGACCGAGCGGCGCGAGGAGAGCGAGATATCCTCGCCGGCGATCTTGACCGCCAGCGGCTCTGGCCGGAGGCGGGCGCCGCCGCAGGTCTCGCACGGGTGCGCGGCCTGGTAATTGGCCAGCTCCTCGCGCATCCAGGCGCTCTCGGTCGACAGCAGGCGGCGCTCGAGATTGCCGAGCACGCCCTCGAACGGCTTCTTCACCTCATAGCTTTTCTTGCCGTCGACGAAGCGGAGGGTGACGGGCTTGCCGCCGGTGCCGCGGAGGATGACGCGGTGCGCCTCCTCGCCGAGCTCGCCCCACGGCGTTTCGAGCGAAAAGCCATATTCGCAGGCGAGGGAGCCGAGCACCTGCATGTAATAGGGCGAGGGCGGCTGCGACTTGGCCCAGGGGACGACCGCGCCCTTCTTGAGGCTGAGGGCGTGGTTGGGAACGACCAGGTCCTCGTCGAATTCCTGCTTCTCGCCGAGCCCGTCGCAGGCCGGGCAGGCGCCCTGTGGCGCGTTGAACGAGAAGAGGCGCGGCTCGATCTCGGCGATGGTGAAGCCGCTGACGGGGCAGGCGAATTTCTCGGAAAAGGTGATGCGGCCGGGCGGGGCATAGTCGAGCTTAAAGCCGTCGCGTTCGGCGGCCTGCTCCAGCGCCGCGGCGACCCCGATGCGCTCGGCGCCGGCGGGATGGGGGACGTCGGCCGGGTCGAGATAGGCGAGGCCCTCGGCCAGCTTCAGCGCGGTTTCGAAACTGTCGGCGAGGCGGGTCTCGATTCCTTCGCGGATGACGATCCGGTCGACCACCACCTCGATGTCATGCTTGTACTTCTTGTCGAGCGCAGGGGCGGACTCGATGTCGTGGAACTGGCCGTCGATGCGGACGCGGGTGAAGCCGGCCTTCTGCCATTCGGCCAGCTCCTTGCGATACTCGCCCTTGCGGCCGCGGACGACCGGGGCGAGCAGGTAGTGGCGCGAGCCTTCGGGTAGCTTCATCGTGCGGTCGACCATCTGGCTGACCTGCTGCGCCTCGATCGGCAGGCCGGTGGCGGGCGAGTAGGGGATGCCGACCCGCGCCCACAGCAGGCGCATGTAATCGTAGATTTCGGTGACGGTGGCGACCGTCGAGCGCGGGTTGCGGCTGGTCGTCTTCTGCTCGATCGAAATGGCCGGGCTGAGGCCGTCGATATGCTCGACGTCCGGCTTCTGCATCATCTCCAGGAACTGGCGGGCGTAGGCCGACAGGCTTTCGACGTAGCGGCGCTGCCCCTCGGCATAGATGGTGTCGAAGGCGAGGCTGGATTTGCCCGAACCGGAGAGGCCGGTGATGACCGTCAGGCTTTCGCGCGGGATCGCGACGTCGATGCCTTTGAGGTTATGCTCCCGGGCTCCCCGGACGGTGATGTGGGTCAGCATCGACTCTGTTTCGTTCCAGCTTTGTTCTAGTGATACGCGAGGGACTTGGGAGCGTCAACGCGGTCGGCGCTAGCCTGTTTCCGCAGCCAAATCATCATGTTCATCGAACGAACAGGGACGCTCGTCGATGGCCGTTAGATTCGCGTTCACCGCCGTTCGATGGCCGCTATTCACGAATCTATTCAACAAGATGGGGGTCAAGATGAGCGGATCAAGCGGGCGCAATCGGCGCGCATGGCGGAGCCTGTGGCTGATGGCGGCGGCAGCGCCGCTGGCAATTGCGGTACCGGTCGCGGCTGAAACGGCGGCAACTGCCAATAGCGGCGTCCATTTCGGAAGCTGGGGTGTCGACCTCAATTCGCGCGACCTCAACGTCAAGCCTGGCGACGATTTCGAGCGTTATGCCAGCGGCCACTGGATGGACGTCACCGATATCCCCGCCGACAAGTCGACCAACAGCGTCGGATCCGACACCGGCGACCGCAACCAGGTGCGGCTGCAGACCATCGTTACCGAGTCCACCAAGGACAGCCAGATCGGCGCGCTCTACGCCAGCTACATGGACGAGGCCCGCCTCGAGCAGCTCGACGCGGCGCCGCTGAAGCCGGATCTCGACCGGGTCAACGCGATCAAGGACAAGGCCGAGTTCGCCGACTTCATGGCGGCCAGCCTGGGCGACTTCGGCTCGACGCTGTTCGGCCCCGGCATCGGGCCAGACCCGGTCAATCCGGCGATGAACACGCTGTACGTCGGGACATCGGGGCTCGGTCTGCCCGACCGCGACTATTACCTGCTCGACAAATATAAGCCGCAGCGCGACGCCTACCGCGCCTACATCCAGCGCACGCTGACGATGATCGGCGATGCCGATCCGGCCGGCGGCGCGGACAAGATCCTGGCGTTCGAGACCGAGATCGCCAAGATCAGCTGGCCGATCGCCGAGCTGCGCGACATCGACAAGGTCAACAATCCGATGACGCTCGCCCAGCTCCAGGCCTATGCGCCGGGCTTCGACTGGGCGGCCTATTTCGCCGCGGCCAGGATCGATGCGGGCAAGATGGTTGTCGGCGACAAGACGGCGGTGAAGGCGCTGGCGGCGATGTACGACAAGGAGCCGCTCGAGACGCTCAAGACCTGGCAGCGGTTCAAGGTCGCGAGCCAGGCTTCGGGCTATCTGTCGAAGCGGTTCGTCGACAGCCAGTTCGAATTCACCAAGCAGCTGTCCGGCGCCAAGGAGCTGCGTCCGCGCTGGCGCCGCGGCATCGGCCAGGTCGACGGCCGGCTCGGCGAGGTGCTCGGCAAGACCTATGTCGATCGCTATTTCCCGGCGAGCGACAAGGCGCAGATGGAGCAGCTGGTCGCGAACCTGAAGACTGCCGCCGCCAAGCGCATCCAGGCCAACAGCTGGATGGAGCCGGCGACCAAGCAGGCGGCCATCGCCAAGCTGGCCAAAATGGACGTGATGGTCGGCTATCCGGACAAGTTCCGCGACTACACCAAATTGGTGGTCAAGCCGGACGACCTCTACGGCAACGTCAAGCGCAGCAGCGCCTTCGAATGGGACTATCAGCTGAGCGACCTCAACAAGTCGGTCGACCGCAAGAAATGGGCGATGAGCCCGGCGACGGTGAACGCCTATAACGGCGGCCTGGAAAACAAGATCGTGTTCCCGGCCGGTATCCTGCAGCCGCCGCTGTTCGACCCGACGGCCGATGCGGCGGTCAATTATGGCGCGATCGGCGCGGTCATCGGCCATGAGATCATGCACGGCTTCGACGACCAGGGCCGCAAGATTGATTCCACCGGCGCGGTCCGCGACTGGTGGACTCCGGCCGACGCTGCCCGGTTCAAGAAGCTGACCGACGAGCTCGGCGCGCAATATGCGTCCTATGAGGCGGCGCCGGGCATCTTTATCAACCCCGACCTGACGATGGGCGAGAATATCGGCGATATGTCCGGCCTGGAGGTCGCTTACGCGGCCTATAAGATCTCGCTCGGCGGCAAGGCGGCACCGGTGATCGACGGGCTGACCGGCGACCAGCGCTTCTTCCTGGCCTTTGCCCAGGCGTGGCGCGGCGAGCAGCGGCCGGAAGCGATCAAGACGCAGGTTGCGTCGGACCCGCACAGCCCGCGGCGCTACCGCGTGATCGGCCCGACCCGCAACCTCGACGCCTGGTACCAGGCGTTCAACATCCAGCCGGGCTCGAAATTCTACCTGCCACCGGAGAAGCGCGTCCGGATCTGGTAATTTAAGTTCCTTGCGAACCTCATGGCGCGCGCTAGCCTGTGCGCCATGAGGGGATTTCCACTTGGCCTGACCGGCCTTGCCTGCTTGCTGGCTTCATGTGCGACGAATTCATCGGTGGACTCAGACCGTCCGGTTCGCCTGATAGGTCATGTCCTGCTGGTGGAGGATTATGACCGCGTGCTTCGTGGTGGAACGATCTACGACGGGAGTGGTGGAAGTCCTTACATTGGTGACGTCGCCATTACGGGTGATCGCATAGTTTGCGTTGGCGAGTGCACTGGAACCGCCGCGCGAGTGATAGACGTCCGCGGCCTGGCAGTGGCGCCGGGCTTTATCAACATGCTCAGCTGGTCGAACGAAAGCCTGATCGCCGACGGCCGTGGCCAGAGCGACATCCGCCAGGGCGTGACGCTGGAGGTGATGGGCGAGGGCGAGTCCATGGGTCCGTGGAGCGCCGAGATGAAAGCCCATGAGGCCGACCGGCAGGCCGACATCAAATATCCGATTCAGTGGACCAGCCTCGGCGAATATCTGGGCTGGCTCGAAAAAAGGGGCGTGTCGCCCAATGTCGCCAGCTTCGTCGGCGCGACCACGGTCCGCGTGCACGAACTAGGCGAGGGCGATGTCGACCCGACGCCGGCGCAGCTCGACCGGATGCGCGCGCTGGTCCGCCAGGCGATGGACGAGGGCGCGATGGGGGTCGGCTCGTCACTGATCTATGCTCCGGCCAATTTCGCCGAGACGCCCGAGCTAACCGCGCTGGTAACCGAAGCGGGCAAATGCGGCGGCATGTACATCAGCCATATGCGCGACGAGGGGCCAAAGCTCATCGAAGCAATCGACGAGCTGGTGGCGATCTCGGAGACGAGCGGGGCGCCGGCCGAAATCTATCACTTCAAACAGTCGGGCAAGGAGAATTGGGGCAAGATCGACGCGGCGATCGGCCGGGTCGAGGCGGCACGGGCGCGCGGCCTCAAGATCACCGCCGACATGTATACCTATCCGGCCAGCTCGACCGGGTTCGATGCGGCGATGCCGCTGTGGATCCAGGCGGGCGGGATCGAGCAGTGGGTGGAACGGCTCAAGGATCCGGCGCTGCGGGCCAGGGCAATGGCGGACATGCACAAGGCGGATGCGTCTGAAAATACCAAGCTGGTGGTCGAGGAGCCGGAAAAGGTGATCCTGGTCGGGTTCAAGACCGAGGAGCTGAAACCGCTGACCGGCAAGACGCTGGGCGAGGTGGCGCGGGAACGCGGCAAGCCGCCGGAGGAAGTGGTGGCCGACCTGATCGTCGCCGACGGCA
>NZ_JAHFPY010000095.1 GCF_023266535.1 Sphingomonas sp.
AAACGCAGTGTCCCGTCGCGCGTGCGGGCAATATCTTTGGCGATGTCTGGTCGTTGCTGGTGTTGCGCGAGCTATCGGCCGGCAATCACCGCTTCGATGAAATCCAGGCGATGACGGGGGCGACGCCGCAGATGGTTGCGGCGCGGCTCAAGAAGCTCGACGCGGCCGGCCTGGTCGAACGCAGGCGCTACCAGGAGCGCCCTGCCCGCTACGAATACCTTTTGACGGAAAAGGGCGCAGACGTGTTCCCGATTTTGATGGCGATGCGCGCCTGGGGCGAAAAATGGCTGCGCCTGCCGGGCGAGGAGCCGTCGATCACCTTCAAGCACAAAGGCTGCGGCCGGCCAGCCGGGTTTGGTCCGCTCTGCGACTATTGCGGGCAGTTGCTGCGCAGCGATGATCTGGACCGCGGCTATAGCCCCGCCGCGACTGCGGAACGCGAGGCACGCCGCACGGCCCTCAAGGAAAGCCGCGCGCGCACTGCACGAATTTAGGGCGTAGCCTTCAGGTCTGGCTCGACCCAATTGCGCCGCGCCTCGACGCTCATCAGCCGGTCCTTCGACCAGAAGCGCAGCGGCCAATCACGACGGCCCATCGGCGACATCAACAGCTCGTTGACGAGGTCGTGGATTGGGCGGGTTAAATCCGCTTCCGAGAGGAACAGGCGGATCCCGCGCAGATAGGCGTGGGTAATTGTGTCGTGATAGCCTTCGCTGTCGCTGTTCACCCCGCCAACGCTCTCGTTGTAGCGCGAAATGATGTCGCGAAGCTCGGTATCGAGATCGATCTCGGGATGGTTGAGGACGAGCCAAGTGGTCGCGGCGAGATGGGCCTCATGAGTCCATTCCTCCTTCGGCAGGGCGCGGGCGAGCAGGCCCTCACCGATACGGACGATGGCTTCGTCGGATAGAAAATGGCGTACGGGAAATTCGGTCATTGATCGGACCTTCTTGGAAGAGGGAGCCCGATCCGATGACCGGGCAATCAGGCGGCCGCCGTCACTTGCGGCCCCGATTGTCGCACGCCCTCATCCACATGCGCCGCGAACTCGGCGAAATTCTCGACGAACAGGTCGACGAGCTTGGCCGCGGTGCGGTCATAGTCGGCCTTGTCGGCCCAGGTCGAACGCGGGTCGAGGATCGAATTGTCGACCCCCGGGACTGCGACCGGCACGTCGAAGCCGAAGTTCGGATCCTTGCGGAACTCGACATTCTTGAGGCTGCCATCCAGCGCCGTGTTGAGCAGCGCGCGGGTTTCCTTGATCGGCATACGCTTGCCGGTGCCGTACTTGCCGCCGGTCCAGCCGGTGTTGACCAGCCAGCAATCGACGCCGCCCTTGGCGATCCGCTCCTTGAGCAAATTGCCGTAGACCGACGGGTGGCGCGGCATGAACGGCGCGCCGAAGCAGGTCGAGAAAGTCGCTTCCGGCTCTGTCACGCCGATTTCGGTGCCAGCCACCTTGGCGGTGTAGCCACTGAGGAAATGGTACATCGCCTGATCCGGCGTCAGCCTGGCGATCGGCGGCAGCACGCCGAACGCATCGGCGGTCAGCATGACGATGTTCTTCGGCACCGGGCCCATGTTCTTTTCCGACGAATTCGGGATAAACTCGATCGGGTAGGCACCGCGGCTGTTCTCGGCGAGCGTCGCATCATCGAGGTCAAGCTCGCGCGTGACCTCGTCCATCACGACATTCTCGAGCACCGTGCCGAACCGCTTCGTGGTGGCGTAAATCTCGGGCTCGCTCTCGGCCGAGAGGCGGATCATCTTGGCGTAGCAGCCGCCTTCGAAGTTGAAGACTGCCGTGTCCGACCAGCCATGTTCGTCGTCACCAATGAGCGTGCGGTTCGGGTCGGCCGACAAGGTCGTCTTGCCGGTGCCCGACAGGCCGAAGAAGATGGCGGTGTCGCCGTCCTTGCCGATGTTTGCCGAGCAATGCATCGGCATGGTGCCTTCGACCGGCAGCAGATAGTTGAGCAGACCGAACACCGACTTCTTCATCTCGCCGCCATATTCGGTGCCGCCGATCAGGATCAGCTTCTCGCTCAAATTGACCGCGATGACCGTCTCGCTGCGGCAGCCGTGCTTGGCCGGATCGGCGCGGAAGCTGGGCAGGTCGATGATCGTGAATTCGGGCACAAAGCCGGCCAGCTCGGCCGTTTCCGGCCGCACGAGCATCGTGCGGATGAACAGATTATGCCAGGCATATTCGTTGATCACGCGAACGTTGACGCGATGCTCGGGCTGCGAGCCGCCGAACAGGTCCGCGACGAACAGCGTCTCGAGCGAATTTAAATGGGCCAAGAAGTCTGCCTTGAGCGCGGCGAACGCCTCCGGGCTCATCGGCTTGTTCGACTTGCCCCACCAGACGGTGCTTTCGGTTTCGGCATCACGCACGGTGAACTTGTCCTGGGCGGAGCGGCCGGTGTGCTTGCCGGTCTTGACGACGAACGGGCCGTCCTTGGCGAGCTTGCCTTCGCCGCGCGACACCGCCTGCTCGACCAATGGTGCGGCCGTCAGGTTCCAGTGGATGGTTGCCGCGGTCTCAATGCCCTGGGCTTCCAGCCGGTGCGCGGGGGTGCGCTCGCTCACTCCGATTCTCCCTTAAATATCAAGGGCGACGCCCTACCCCGGACGCCGCCTCCTCGCGATGCGTCGGGCCTATACATATCACAGGGGTCCGGGTCAAAGCGACTGGAGGCCCTGCCCTGCCCTTGTTTCGCATGACTGCGATGGCTATCGCTTCTCACCCGACTTGAGGAGCCGGAATGAGCCCTGTGATCGCGCTCGTCGACGACGATCGCAACATCCTGACATCGGTGTCGATTGCGCTTCAGGCCGAGGGTTTCCTGACCCGCGTTTATACTGACGGCCAGGCCGCGCTCAGGGCGTTCGCCGACAACCCGCCCGACCTTGGCGTTTTCGATATCAAAATGCCGCAAATGGACGGGATGGAGCTGCTCCGCCGGGTGCGAGAAATGGGCGGCGAAGTTGGCGGAATGCCGGTCATCTTCCTAACGTCGAAGGATGACGAATTGGACGAGGCGCTGGGCCTTGCGATGGGCGCCGACGACTACATCGCCAAGCCCTTCTCTCAGCGCCTGCTGATCGCCCGCATTCGTGCCTTGCTCCGCCGCCAGGACCTGGCACGCGGGACCGCAACGGCCAGCGAGCCAGGGGCGGAAGAGCCGCCGCTGATCGAGCGCGGACGGTTGGTGATGGACAGCGCGCGCCACAAGGTGCGCTGGGACGGGAAGGACGTCACGCTGACGGTCACCGAATTCCTGATCCTCGAAGCGCTGGCCCAGCGGCCGGGTGTGGTCAAATCGCGCAACCAGTTGCTCGATATCGCTTATCAGGACGACGTCTATGTCGACGACCGCACCATCGACAGCCACATCAAGCGAATTCGACGGAAATTCCGTGGCGTCGATCCCGAATTCGATGCAATCGAGACCCTCTATGGCGTCGGATATCGTTTCGGAGAAGAATGACGAGGGCGATCTCGTCCTGACCTGGTCGGGACGCTGGACCCTCGCCCACCGCATCCTGGCGGTGAATGCGCTGACGCTCGTCCTGGTCGGACTGGCGATCGTCTACCTCGACAGCTACCGCAACCGGCTTGAGAAAGAGCGGATCCACAAGGTCGAGGCCATCGCCGGCCTGGCGGCCACTGCGGTGCCCACCGTTGGCCTCGCGCAGCGGGAACAACTGGTTGGGGGCCTTGGAAAGCAAAGCGAAACACGAATCCGGGTCTATGGCGCGAACGGCGCCCTGCAATATGACAGCTGGCGCATCACCGGGCCGACCTATCGCCTGCGCGACCCGACCACGCAGAAATGGACCAAGGACGTCGCCCGGGCGCTCGACCGCGGCTTCAACGCCCTGGTCGGCGAGGATAGCCTCGAGGACTTTGCCGAACCCGCAACTGACACGGCACAGGGCTGGCCCGAGGTGCTGGCCTCGCGCCGGTCAGGCAAGACCGAGATGGAAATCCGGCAGGCCCCGGAACTGACCCCGGTATTTTCGGCGGCGACGCCGGTGGCCGGCGGCGCGACCTTGCTGGTCACCGACAATGACCGCGATTTCACCCATCGGGTCCGCAAGCAGCGTGGTTCGCTGTTGATCGCGCTTGCCTGTGTCGCCGGCCTGTCGGTCCTGCTGTCGCTGTTCCTGGCGCGCACCATCGTACTGCCGCTACGCCGGATCGCCTTGGCGGCGCACCGCGTGCGCCTGGGCCGGGCGCGCGAGGTCAAGGTTCCGCGCCTGCCGTCGCGCACGGATGAGATTGGCCTGCTCGCCCGGTCGATCAGCGACATGAGCCATTCGCTGAGGCACCGGATCGACAATATCGAGGCGTTTGCGGCCGACGTTACCCATGAGCTGAAGAACCCGCTCGCGTCGCTTCGCTCTGCGGTCGACGGACTCGAGCGGATCGAGGACCCTAAGCTTCGCACCCAGCTGATCGACGTCATCCGGCAGGATGTGCAGCGGCTCGATCGATTGATCAGCGACGTCGGGGAGGCAGCGCGAACCGATGCCGAACTGGCGCGGGCCAGGTTCGAGCCAGTCGATCTGGGTGACCTCATCGGTCAGCTGGTGTCGGCCTGGGAGACGCGGCGCGAAACCGGCAACGTCCGCATTGCCTTTGCCCGTCCGCGGCGGGCCAGCGCGATCGTCATGGGCGAGCCCGGCCGGCTGGCGCGGGCGATCGACAATATCGTCGACAATGCGATCAGCTTCTCGCCGCCGGGAGGGCTGGTCGAGATTGCCGCCACGCATGTCGGCGACGAGATCCGCATCCGGATCGACGATGAAGGCCCAGGCGTGCCCAAGGAAAGCCGCGAAGCGATCTTCAACCGCTTCCATTCGGTGCGCCCGGATGCGGAAAGCTTCGGACGCCATTCCGGCCTCGGCCTGGCCATCGCCCGGGCGATCGTCGAGGGCCATGATGGGGAAATCGATGTCGCCGATCGCGACGACGCGCTATCGGGAGCCCGCTTCACCATCATCCTGAAAGCGGCCGACCGGGCATGAAGGGCCCTCGGTTGAGCAGCGAGAATCTTCATGCTTCCTGCGTTGCCATGGACGGGCGCGCGGTGCTGATCGCCGGGCCGTCCGGATCGGGCAAATCGGACCTGGCGCTACGCATGCTCGACCGCGGCTTCACGCTGGTCAGCGACGATCGCACCATCATTTGCAAGCAGGGCGGCAAATTGATTGCGACTGCCCCGGATACCATCATCGGCAAGCTGGAAGTGCGTGGCATCGGCATCATCGACGTCGAGCAGGTGCAGGAGGTGCCGGTGGCGTTGATGGTCGAGCTGGCGACCGAGATCGAGCGTCTGCCCGACGACAGCCGGGAACGGGTGATTCTCGGCATTGGCGTGCCGTTGATCAGCATTGATGCAAGGACGGCTTCGGCACCATCGAAAGTGCAATTGGCACTCGACCGGCTCGGCCTTAGATTCTGAACGTGGCCGAACGCCAACCTAACTTGCCCAGGCTGCTCCTCGTCACCGGCATGTCCGGTGCGGGAAAATCGACGGTGCTCGACGCGTTGGAGGACATGGGCTGGGACTGCGTCGACAATCTGCCGACGGCCCTGCTCGAGCAATTTGTCCACGGCGAGCGCGAGGCACGGCAATCGATGCCGGTCGCGGTCGGCATGGATGTCCGCAGCCGCGGGTTCGACCCCTGGGACCTTCCCGAATTGATCCGATCGACAAAGGGCGTCACGCCGGAAATCCTCTATCTCGATTGCGCCGGCGCCGAACTGGTCCGGCGCTACGACGAGACCAGGCGGCGGCACCCGCTGGCGCCCGACCGGCCGGCCGAAGACGGCATCGCCCGCGAGCGCGACCTTACCGGACCATTGCGGCGAATCGCCGATGTGGTGATCGACACGACCGACCTCACCCCCGCCGAGCTCAGGGAAGAGCTGCTGCGCCGCTACGGCGGCGACATCGACCAGCCGGTGCTGACGATTGCCTCGTTCGGCTTTGCCCGTGGGATTTCGCGCGCGGCAGACCTGGTGTTCGACATGCGGTTTGTCGCCAATCCGCACTGGATCGACGAGCTGAGGCCGCTGACCGGGGAAGACCAGGCGGTGCGCGACTATATCGCCCAGGACCCGGCATGGCCCGAAACGATCGACCGAATCGAGAAGCTATTAATCGACCTCATTCCCCGCTATTGGGCCGCCGGCAAAAGCTATTTGACGGTGGCATTCGGCTGCACGGGAGGGCGTCACCGGTCGGTGGCTGCAGCAGTTGAAATGGCGGACCGGTTGCGCGGCGCGGGATTTTCCCCGAATGTCCGCCACCGTGACCTCCTGTCGCCGCCGAGCGATACGATTGAGGAACAACCCGCGGGATCCAGGGGCGCGGGCGAGTGATGAAGCGGGTGAGTGAATGATCGGATTAGTGCTGGTGACCCACGGCCGGTTGGCGGCCGAGTTCATCACCGCCATGGAACATGTCGTCGGCCCCCAGCAGGCGGTCGAGGGCATCTGCATCGACGCCGAAGACGACATGGAGATGCGCCGCAAGGAAATCGCCGACGCGATCCAGCGTTGCGACCAGGGCGAAGGCGTGATCATCCTGACCGACCTGTTCGGCGGGACGCCGTCCAACCTCGCCATCAGCCTGATGAAGAGCGAGAATGTCGAGGTGATCGCCGGGGTGAACCTGCCGATGTTGATCCGGCTGGAGGGCGCGCGCAAGGCGATGAGCGTGCGCGCCGCGGTCGCTGCCGCCCGCGAGGCCGGGCGCAAATATATCTCGGTCGCGTCCGAGATCCTCGGCGAGGCCGCCGCTTGAGTTCCATCTCGAAGACCATCGAGATCACCAACAAGCGCGGGCTCCATGCCCGGGCCAGCGCCAAATTCGTCAACGTTGCCGCCGGGCTGACCGCCAAGGTCGAAGTCGAAAAGGACGGCAGCCGGGTAGTCGGAACGTCGATCATGGGCCTGATGATGCTCGGCGCGGCGATGGGCGACAGCATCACCATATATTGCGAAGGCGAAGGCGCCGAAGCAGCGTTGGCCGAGCTGGCCGAGTTAGTGGAAACAAAGTTCGGCGAGGAATAATGCCCCGCCAGATCACTTCATTTTCCAACGAGACGGTAAAGCGCCTCCGCGCGCTTCGCGACAAGAAGGCGCGCAAGTCTGAAGGGTTATTCCTGGCGGAAGGGCTGCGCATCCTGGCCGAAGCGCGCGACAGCGGGCGGCTGCCCGAGATTATCGCCTATGCGCCGACAGGCGGCGCGCACCCGCTGGCCGCCGAGATCATCGCGGCGGCCGAGGCCCGGGGCGCGGACGTGATCGAGACCACGCCCGACATCCTCAGCAAGATGAGCGGCAAGGACAATCCGCAGGCGATCCTCGGCGCCTATCGCCAGCCCGACACCTCGCTGGCGGCGATCGACCGTTCGGCCTCGCCGCTGTGGATCGTGGCCCAGGCGCTGCGCGACCCCGGCAATATCGGCACCATCCTCAGGACCGGCGATGCCACCGCGGCGGGCGGCCTGATCCTGATCGACGATAGCGCCGATCCTTTCTCGGTCGAAGCCGTGCGGGCATCGATGGGCGCGATCTTCACCCAAAAGGTGGCGACCGCACGGTGGGAAGAGTTCCTGCCCTGGCTGCGTGCCGGTCCCGGCCAGCTGGTCGGCACCAGCCTTAACACCGACAGCGACTATCTCGACGCGAGCTACGAGCAACCCTGCTTCCTGCTGATCGGCAACGAGAGCCAGGGGTTGCCCGCGTCTTACGAGGCAGAATGCGACCTGCTGGTGAAGATGCCGATGCTCGGCAAGGCCGACAGTTTGAACGCGGCGGTCGCGGCGGCGGTGATGGCCTTTCATGTTAGAGCAAGCTGGCGGAACTCATAAGCGCAGCCGGAGGTTTGTTGCGTTATGAAAACGATCATCGCTTTGCCGCTGCTGGCGCTCACCCTGACGGCCTGCGAGCCCTACGGCTATGGCTCCGGCGCCCCGCAGCCCTATCCCCAGGGCCCGCAGGGCGAACCCTATCCCAATCCCGGCTATCCCAACCCCGGCTATCCGCAGGGCGGGCCGCCGATGCCGCCGGGCGGGCCGGTCTATCCGGGCCCCGGCCAGCCGGTCCCGCAACCGGGCTATCCGAACCCCAATTATCCAGGTGGCGAGACGACCTATCGCGCGGTCGGGACCGAGCCGTTCTGGGACCTGGAGATTGGCCGCGAGATGATCTTCACCGACCGCGGCAACAATGTCAGCGTCAGCGACCCGACGCCGACCGTGATCAACGGTGTCGCCGGTGAAATCTACCGCACGCAGCGGCTCGACGTGAATATCGTCCATCGCCAGTGCAACGACGGGATGAGCGACCGCAACTATCCCGACACGGTCGACGTCCGGGTCGACGGGCGGCAGCGCTATCGCGGCTGCGGCGCGCCGATCGCCTATTTCAACGAAACTAACGAGAGCGGTCAGCCCAACACTCCGCCCCCGCCCAACTACCCTCCGCAATCGAACTACCCGCCACAGGGTAACTATCCGCCCCAAGGCAATTACCCTGGCCAGCCCTACCCGGGACAGCCAGGCTATCCAGGCACGGGCAACTATCCGGCTCCGGGTAGCCCCGGCGCGATGATGCTCGGCGGAACCAATTGGCGCGTCGCGGCGATCAACGGCCGTCCGGTCCCGCCGCAGAATTTCTACATGAATTTCATGCCGGACAACCGGATCGGCGCGAAGTTCGGCTGCAATTCGATCGGCGCCAGCTTCAGCCAGCAGGGCAATATGCTGACCACTGGACCGACGATGGTGACCCGGATGGCCTGCCCCGACATGAGCTTCGAAAGCCAGGGCACTAGGGTGCTGGCCAGGCCGATTACCGTTTCAGGCTTCGGCAATCATCTGACGCTGACCAGCGCCAACGGCTCGATCGATTTGGTGCGGGCGTTCTAGATAGCGAAGTTGCCACGCGACCCCTCGAGAGGGGGGTCGCAAACTTCACAAACT
>NZ_JAHFPY010000015.1 GCF_023266535.1 Sphingomonas sp.
CGGAGAAGTTGCCGGTCCTGGCAGTGCCGGCGACCCGGCAGCGGTCGCAGATAACGGAAATCGTCATCGGATATTTTGAACCAGAAACGCGACGAGTAGGACAGCAAAAAGAGGCGCGGTCGGGGTCAGTCCTCGGCCGCGCCGTTTGTCGACGAACGCCCGACGTTCATCGAACAAAGTTGCATCGCTGGGCGGAGCCTCTAGGGTCCGCCGCAATCCTCGGGAATGGGAAATAAATTCATGCGTTTAATCGACCGTCGCCTGTCCATCCTGCTTGCCAGCAGCTCGCTGCTGGCCGCCTGCGCGCCGAACCCGGCCGTCGAATCCGCCGCCACGCGCGAGCTGGTCGCCGCGGTCGCTCCGGCCCCGGCGCCCCCGCCAGCCGAACCGGTTCCGGTCAGCTCGCTGATCCAGGACGTGACCATTCCGCACACCCGGTTCGTGCTCGACAACGGCCTTACCGTGATCGTTCATGAAGATCACAAGGCGCCCGTGGTTGCCGTTTCCATGTGGTACAACGTCGGCTCCAAGGACGAGCCCAAGGGCAAGACCGGCTTCGCCCATCTGTTCGAACATCTGATGTTCAACGGCACCGAGAATTTGCCGGGCGACTATTTCACCTACCTGCAGCAGGTCGGCGCGACCGACTATAACGGCACCACCTCGTTCGATCGCACCAACTATTTCGAGACGGTCCCGACCGGCGCGCTCGACCGGGCGCTGTTCATGGAGAGCGACCGCATGGGGCATTTGCTCGGCGCGATCAGCCAGGGCGTGCTCGATAACCAGCGCGGCGTGGTCCAGAACGAAAAGCGGCAGGGCGACAACCGGCCCGGCGGGCTGGTCTTTTACAAGGTGCTGGAGACGCTATTCCCAGAGGGCCACCCCTATCATCACTCGACGATCGGCTCGATGGCCGACCTCGACGTCGCCAGCCTGCAAACCGTCGGCGGCTGGTTCCGCGACAAATATGGCCCAAACAACGCGGTGCTGGTGCTGGCCGGTGACATCGACGCCGCCGCCGCCCGCCCACTGGTCGAGAAATATTTCGCCTCGATCCCGCGCGGCCCGGTCAACAATGTCGCCCAGGCGGCGGTGACCCCGCTGTCCGCGCCGCAGTCGGTGGTGATGAAGGACAATGTCGCGACCACCAGCGTGTCGCGCTACTGGCCGGTGCCCGGCCTGCTCGACGACCAGCTGGTCGCGCTCGACGTCGGCGGTTCGGTGCTCGGCGGCCTCGCCAGTTCGCGGCTCGACGAGGTGCTGGTCCGCAACGAGAAGCTGGCGACCTCGGTCTCGGCCGGCCTCTTCGCTTTCCAGCGCGTCGGCATCTTCAACGTCTCGGCGACGGTCAAGCCGGGCATCGATCCGGCGGTGGTCGAAAAGCGGCTCGACGAGCTGGTCGCCGATTTCATCGCCAAGGGCCCGACCGAGGACGAGGTCCAGCGCGCGTCGCTGAGCGAAGTCGGCGGCCGCATCCGCGGGCTGGAGCAGGTCGGCGGCTTCGGCGGCAAAGCCGTGACCCTGGCCGAGGGCCAGACTTTTGCCGGCGACAGCAATTGGTATGCCCGCAACCTCGCCACCTACGCCTCGATCACCCCGGCGGCGGTCAAGGCGGCGATGGCCCAGTGGCTGACCAGGCCGGCCCTGTCGCTGCGGCTCGAGCCGGGCGCCCGGCCACCCTATGAAGAGGCCAAGTCGGTCGCCGCCAAGGGCGGCAAGCTCCCCAACAAGGACATGAAGGCCGGCAAGGCAGGTCCGAAGCGCGACGTTCCGCCGGTCGGCACGCTGACCGCGCTTGATTTTCCCGATGTCACGGTCACCCGCCTGTCGAACGGGGTCGAGCTGCAATATGCCCAGCGCAACGCCGTCCCGGTGACCCAACTGGCACTGTCGTTCGATGCCGGCGAAGCATCCGACACGCCAGGCGCGCGCGGTCTGCAATCGATGGTCATGTCGATGCTCGACGAGGGCACCACGACCCTGTCGTCGCAGAAGCTGGCCGAAGCCGAGGAGCGGCTTGGCGCCAACATCGATACCGGCAGTTCGCTCGACCGGTCGTCGGTCAGCATGTCGGCGCTGTCGGCCAATCTGGCGCCGTCGCTCGCCCTGATGGGCGACATCGTCAAAAATCCCGCCTTCGATGCCGCCGAGCTGGAACGGGTGCGCACCCAGCGCCTGACGGCGATCAAGCAGCTGCAGAAGGATCCCAATGGCATTGCCCAGCGGGTGCTGCCGACCCTGTTGTTCGGGCCCAATCACCCCTATGCCACGCTGGCCGGCGGCGATGCCGCGGCGATTGCCCGCTTCAGCCGCGATGAACTGGTCGGCTTCAAGCAAGCCTGGCTGCGTCCCGACCGGCTCAAGATCTTCGTCGTCTCGGACCGTCCGCTGGCCGAAATCCAGCCGATGATCGAAGCCGAGTTCGGGCAGTGGGCGGCGCCGGCAACTCCGGCCGGGGTCAAGCAGTTCAGCGCTCCGCCGGCGCGGCCGACGGCGCCCCGGATCGTGCTGGTCAATCGTCCGGATTCGCCGCAGTCGGTCATTTCCGGTGGTCAGCTGACGCCGGCCGACCCGCGCAACAATATCGAGGCGCTGATCGCCGCCAACGACGTGCTCGGCGGCAATTTCCTCAGCCGGATCAACATGGACCTGCGCGAAGCCAAGGGCTGGTCCTATGGCGTCAGCGGCCGGGCGCAGCTCAGCGAAAAAGCCGTGCCCTATGTCATTTCGGCGCCGGTCCAGGCCGACCGCACCGGGGATTCGATCGTTGCTCTCAACCATGACATTGCCGAATTCTTGAAGTCCAAGGGCGTCAACAACGAGGAATTCACCCGGACGATCGCCAACCGGGTCAACGCCCTGCCGGGCCAGTTCGAGACATCGGGCGCGGTTCTCGGTGCGATGATGTCCAACGACCTCTTTGGCCGGCCGACCAACTATCAGGAGTCGCTGGCGGCCAAATATCGCAGCTACACCGCGGCCAGCCTGGACCAGGCGATCCGCGGGACGATCGACCCCAACGGCTTCGTCTGGGTGGTGGTCGGCGACGCCGCCAAGGTGAAGCCGCAACTCGACAAATTGGGCATTCCGGTCGAGGTCATCGAGGCCCGCTAGGCACTGGTCGCCACGGGATTTGCGCCGAAAACATGCTTTTTCGCGCTGTCCCGTGGCGGGATCATGCTATTGTTAGGGAACAGTTTAGATAGTTTCTGCGATAGAATATCGGATTCAACGGGGTGGGAGCGGGAATGGCGATGCGCTTGCTGGCAATCCTGGGATGGCTTTTGGCGTTCCTGGCCCAGCCTGCGGCCGCGGCTACGTCGCCCGAGCTGATTTCCCTGGAACAGCAGCTGGCGGGACTGGTCGCCGGTAAATCGGGCGAGTACGGCATTGCCGCGCTCGACCTCACTTCCGGCCGGACGGTCAGCATCAACGGCGACGTCGCCTTCCCCATGGCCAGCACGGTCAAGCTGGCGGTCGCAGCCGCCTATCTGACGCAAGTCGATCATGGACGGCGCACGCTCGACCAGACGATTGCCGGCCGCAGCGCCTATTCGCTGCTGGAGGCGATGCTGGTGCGCTCCGACAATTATGCGACCGACCTGCTGATCCGCAATCTCGGCGGGCCGCAGACGGTGCAGCAGTGGGTCGACTGGCAAGGGCTTTCGGGCATCAGCGTCAACCGGACCATTGCCCAGCTGCTCAGCGATCGGCGCGACCTGCGCGATCCGCGCGATTCCAGCACGCCGCTGGCGATGATCGAGCTCTTAAAGAAGATTGAAACCGGCAATGTGTTGAAGCCGCAGAGCCGTTCCTTCCTGCAGGTGATGATGGCCCGCTGCATAACCGGCAGCAATCGCATCCGCGCCCTGCTGCCCGCCGGCACGCTGGTCGAACATAAGACCGGAACGCTCACCGGCCTGACCGATGACGTCGGGTTCATTACCTTGCCAGATGGCCGGCGGATCGCCGTTGCCATCTTCGCCCGCGGCGGCAGCGACCGCCCGCGCGGGATCGCGGAGGCCGCCCGCGCCATCTACGACGGTTTCACCGCCTCGTTCCGCTACCCGTTCGTGACCGCCTACGGCGGGCGCTGACCCCTATTCGGGGGAGTGGTTATTCTCCTGGTTCAGGCAGGCCACGTCATATTGCGAGATTGACGAGCTGTTGCGGCTGTTCTGCGGCTGCTCGCCGGCATAGCGGGTGCCGGCATTGCCGTCGGGGTTGAAGGCCGATCCGGGCGCACTCGAGGCATGGCCGGGCCGGACATCTTCACACTCGGCACCGGGTTGTCCGGTCGAATGGCTAGGACCGTTGAAATGATCCCAGCCCGTACCGTTGGTCGCGCCATGACTGTTGCCCGGCTTGGCCAGCGTCGCGCCCGGCGAAAGTGCCATTACGCCCGCGGCAAAAAGATAAACCAGTCTCTTCATGACAAGCTCCATGCGGCCGCGCAGATGCTGCGCAGGCCAAAGCCCCTGTCTTCAAAAAATGCCCCTCGCTGTTGGAAACGCTTTGGGACGAGGGAAGTTGCCCGGACCCGCTAGCTCAGCCGGGTGACGTGCCCCATTTTGCGTCCGGGCCGGGCCTCGCCCTTGTTGTAGAGGTGGAGGTCGGCGCCCGGCTCCGCCAAAATGTCGGCCCAGCGGTCAATTTCGGAACCGATCAAATTCTCCATCACGGCGCTGCCCGCGACCAGCGACGCATCGCCGAGCGCCAGGCCGAGGATGGCGCGCAGATGTTGCTCGAACTGCGAGGTATGCGCACCTTCGATCGTCCAGTGGCCGCTGTTGTGGACCCGCGGCGCAATCTCGTTGACCAGCGGTCCATCGGCGGTGGCGAAATATTCGACCGTCAGCACCCCGACATGGCCCAGGGAATCGGCAATCGCCCTGGCTGCCGCGATCGCACGATCCGCCATGGCATCGATGGCCGGCCCGGCGGGGACCGTCGAGGTTCGTAGGATGCCGCCCTCATGATGATTGCGCGTTAGGGGAAAAGCGCGGCTGGTTCCGTCCGCGGTTCGCGCGATCACCACGCTGAATTCGGCGTCGAAATTCACCCCGGCTTCGGCGACCGCGGGCTCGCGGCCAATGGCGTCCCACGCCTCCTGCGCATCTCCCGCGTCACGGATCCAGGCCTGCCCCTTGCCGTCGTAACCGTAGCGGCGGGTCTTGAGCACGACCGGCAAGCCAAGCTCCGCCACCGCGGCCTGGGCGTCTTCCAGGCTGGCAACGGCCCGCCACGGCGTCACTTTGGCGCCGGCGTCCTCCAGAAAGCTCTTCTCATCACCCCGGTCCTGGGCGACGGCCAGTGACTTGAGGCCCGGCTTCAGTCTGTCGCCAAGGACGCGCAGCGGCTCGACCGGCAGATTCTCGAATTCATAGGTGACGACATCGCAGCCGGCGCCAAACCGGCGCAGCGCTTGCTCATCGTCGAACTTTGCCCGGGTGAAATGCGCCGACACTTCGGCCGCGCAGGGCCGCTCGTGCGGGTCGAAGATATGGCATTCATAGCCGATCCGCGCTGCGGCCAGCGCCATCATCCGGCCGAGCTGGCCGCCGCCCAGGATGCCAATGGTGGAACCGGGAGCCAAAGCCACTAACGACGTCTCACTCAGGAGTCTCGGGAACGGCTGCCGTCTGCTTCGCCCGCCATTCCGCCAGCCGTGCGCCCAATGCCTCGTCGGTCGACGCCAGCACCGCCGCCGCCAGCAAAGCGGCATTGATCGCCCCGGCTTTGCCGATCGCCAATGTCCCGACCGGGATGCCGGCCGGCATCTGGACGATCGACAGCAGGCTATCCATGCCTTTCAGCGTCTTGCTCTCGATCGGCACGCCAAGCACCGGCAATTCGGTCATCGATGCGGCCATACCCGGCAGATGGGCCGCCCCGCCGGCACCGGCGATGATCAGCTTGAGGCCGCGGTCCTTGGCCGAATGGGCATAGTCGTAGAGCCGCTTGGGCGTGCGATGCGCCGACACCACGCGGCTTTCATGGATCACGCCGAGGGCATCGAGCGTTTCAGCGGCATGGCGCATTGTCTCCCAGTCGGAAGTGCTGCCCATGATGATTCCGATCAACGGATCGGCCATGACCCTTATTTCCCTACGCTAGCCCCGGGGAATTGGCGGCTTAGAGGGGCGACGCGGCTGGCGCAATCCGGGACAGGTGCAGGAATGAGAATCCACATTGTCACCCTTCTCGATTATGCGATTGGGAGCTAGTGGGGGTTGAATGGTGCACGACGTTGCCTTGGAGCAGCGCGAGCCGGCGCAATTGCTAGAGGAAATTGCACGGCTGCGGGCGGAAGTATCCAGGCTCGAATCACGGGTCGAGGAGTTGGACCGGCTCGCCCATCGCGATCCGTTGGTGCCGCTCGCCAACCGCCGCGGCATGCTTCGCGAGCTCGAAACGATGATCGCCCGCCACGAGCGCCACGGGACGCCCGCCGCGGTGCTGTTCGTCGACTTGAACGATCTCAAAGTCCTTAACGACAGCTACGGCCATATGGGCGGCGACGCCGCGCTGGTGACGGTCGCGGAAAAGCTGCTCGAAGGCACCAGGACCAACGATTGCGTCGCCCGGCTGGGCGGCGACGAATTCTGCGTGCTGCTCGATCATGCCGACGAGAAGAGCGCTCTCGAGACCGCCGAGCGGCTGGTCCACATCATCGCCGACGGCGAATGCCTGTTCGAAGGCGCGCCGATGCCGCTATCGGTGGCGATCGGCGTCACGCTGATCGAAAAGGGCGATACGCCCGCCACCGTCCTCGCTCGGGCCGACAAGGCGATGTACCGGGTTAAAGCGGCAGCATAGTAGTCCGGGGACTGCGTTGTTGCTGCCGCTGCGGCTTACCGTTCGCTAAGGTAAAAGCGGTCCTTGACCGACAAATCGTCGTTGAGCTCGTAAACGATCGGCTGGCCGGTCGGGATTTCCAGCCCGACGATGTCCCCATCGGCAATGTTCGACAGATGCTTTTCCAGCGCCCGCAGCGAATTGCCATGGGCCGAGACCATCACCCGCTCGCCGCGCTTCAGCACCGGCGCGATCTCCGCCTCATAATAGGGCAGCACGCGCGCGATCGTGTCCTTGAGGCTTTCGGTATCGGGGATGGCGATCCCCTTGTAACGCCGGTCGCCAGCCAGCTGGTAGGGGCTGTCGGCAGCCAGCGGCGGCGGTGGGATGTCGAACGAGCGCCGCCAGATCTTGACCTGCTCGGCCCCGACCCGGTCGATCATCTCCTGCTTGTTGAGCCCGGTCAGCCCGCCATAGTGGCGTTCGTTCAGCCGCCAGTCCTTGGCCACCGGCAGCCACAGCGACTGGAGCTCGTGCAGCACCAGGTGCAGCGTGCGGATTGCCCGCGTCTGCAGCGAGGTGAAGCAGCGATCGAATTCATAGCCCTTGTCGGCCAGCATCCGCCCGGCATCGCGCGCCTCGGCGATGCCCTTTTCGCTCAGATCGACGTCCCACCAGCCGGTGAAGCGGTTCTCGAGGTTCCACTGCGACTGGCCGTGGCGCAGCAGGACAAGCGTCGGCATTAGTTGGCGTCCCTTTTCAAACTACAACCGCTCATCCTGAGTAGGGGCTGAGCCGGCGAAGCCGGTTGCAGGCCCGTATCGAAGGATCGTCGCTATGCCTCGACCTTCTCGGCTGCCCCGGCGCGCTCCACCTTGGCCTGCTTCAGGTCCGGCAGGATCGCGTAGAGGCTGTCGAGGCAGGCAGCGGCGAGGTACTTCGACCGTTCCGGGCTCCAGCCATAGACCTCGTCGGGCAGGTCGAAATTGTCCTTGAACGGCATTTCCAGCGTCATCGACACGCAGCCGTAGCGCTCGGCCAGCTGGGTGGTCGACATCGACATATTGGCTTCGCCGGGCTTGGCCACTTCATAGCCCTTGCGGGTCTGGAAATCGGGCGACACCCGCTCCAGCGTCTCGCTGAACAGATGGAACAGCCGCGTCTGCCGCTCGCTGATCGACGGGATGCCCTCGAAACCGGCGAGGAAATTGGCCGGGATCGCTTCGTCGCCATGGACGTCCATGGCGAAATCGGGCGGGGTCTCGTCCATCGCATTGCGGACGAACAGCACTTCCGGGCTCTTCTCGGCCGTCGGCGCGTGCCATTCGCGGTTGAGGTTCACGCCGACCGCATTGGTGCGCAGGTGCCCGCGCCGCGACCCGTCCGGGTTCATGTTGGGGACAATGTGGAAGCTGCACTCGCGGCGCAGCACGCGCGAGACGGGATCGTCGGGATCGGTCAGCTTCTCGAGCGCTCCTTCCATCCACCATTCGGCCATCGTCTCGCCGGGATGCTGGCGGGCATAGAGCCACACATTGAGTTCGCCCTCGCCCAGTTCGAGGCAGTCGATATCCTGGCCGTCGAGGCTCTTGCCCAGGCTGCGATATTCGACGTCGGGAAGGGCGGCGACGGTCGACACCAGGTCATGGTGCCGCTCCATTGAGTAAGGCGCGAAATAGGCCACCCACACCAGGTCGGTCTCGGGCACGAAGCGGATGGTGAGGACGCCATCGGCATAGCTGGTGCCCTGGATCCGGGTCCAGTCCTCGCGGTCGAGCGACACGCAAGCCTTATAGTCGGGCCACCCGTCTGGATAGGCGGCGCTGCCGCAATTGGTCAGGCGCAGCGTGACCTCGCGGCCGCCGGCGCCGGCCAGGCGGAAATGGAACCATTGGTGAAAGTCACTCATATGGTCCTTGACGATTTCGAGGTCGATGGTGTCGCCTTGGGCGTCGACGACGCGAATGTTACCGGCGTCGAACGCGCTCGAAATCGTGATGCTCATGAATAGTCCTTGGGGTTTGGCAGATTGAACCTGTGGGCGGCCTCATAATGCCCAGTGCGGCGATGGGCAAATGGGCGAGACACCGAGCGCGGCGAGGCCGGCGCGAAGCGCCGCCCGAGCAGCGCGAAGAGCTGTCGAAGCGAGGCCGAACCTGTCTCAAGCGTTCCGCCTGCGGCGATTCCGGCAGGCGGCCGGGCGGAAATGCCTCCGGTTGGGGAATTAGTGCACTGTCACCGTAATTGGCACCGTAATCCAAAACTGTCACGTAATCCTAACGGGGCGTACTACGTGTTACATGAAATTTCAGAAAGCAATCTCTCAAATTCTTTTCGCTGATATAGAGAACTTATTTCCCTTCCTCGTAATCTGAAATCTTCCATTATTTGCGTTGAGTTATAAATATCCATCTGCACTTGTTGCGGATAGGAAAGAACTACTCGCAGCATACTCGTTGCCTCATAGTCATCTTTGGACATGACTCCTTGAATATTTTTGCGGATCGAAACATCGTTCAGGATCGCTACAGAATTTGCGTTTGTGAAAATTGGCGGTCTCTTGTGTATGTCGGCAAGATAATTATCAAGATTACACGAATAATCTGCTATTCTGCATAATTTTCCACTGGCATCCCCCCCAAAAATACTTTTTGCCATCAGTCCAAATGCTACAATAACGACAATCATTGCAATAATGAATGGCGCTTTTTTCATTGACATGTTCCTGATGTTATACTGTTAATAACACAGATTACGGTGACAGTTTACTAAATACTCGAAACACCTGCGCCATTATTTTTCTTCGGCTTCGGCCCCCTTTTCCTCGGAGCCAGCGACCGGCCGCTCAGCTGCTCCAATCGCTCGATCCATTCCGCTCCGCCTACCGGCCTGCCGGTCGTCTCCGCCATGCGCAAGGCCCGCGTCGCTTGCTGATCCTCCTCGCTGCCGAGGAAGGCCGCGAAATCGCCGACCCGATCGAGGAGCGGCGCGACCGCCGCCAGCCGATCGTCCTTCCCGGCCAGATGCGCCCTGGTGCTCGACCATTGCCAATCTTCTGCCCGATCACACAGCCTCGCTCGAACCGGATTGAGCGCGACATAGCGCGTGGCGTGGACCAAATGCTCTTCATCCATCGCTACAGCCCCATACCGCCCCTGCCACAGGTGCCCGGTCCATCGGTGCCGCGCATTGATGAAGCCGGTGTAGCGCCGGTGCGCGTCGGCGAAGATGCGGCGCAGGCCGTCCTCATCCGACGGCACGATGATCAGGTGAACATGATTGGGCATCAGGCAATAGGCCCAGATCTCGGCGCCCGAACGCCGGGATGCCTCGGCTAGCAGATCACGGTAGAGGGCGAAATCGCCATCCTCGAAGAAGGTCTGCTGGCGGCGATTGCCGCGCTGGGTGACATGATAGGGAATGCCTGGGATTACCAAACGGGCAAGACGCGCCACGCTGCCTCCGATCCCGAGCGAGGCGGAGACTAGCGGGAATATGGGGCGGCGCAAGCATGGCCTAATCAGGGACAAGTCAAACTGTCCCCAATTACCTTTCGACCAATTACCCTTTCGACGAACGGCGGTCGGCGGCACTGGCGCGCCGCCGCCGGGTCGACTAGCCCTGACCGACCTAAGCGGCGGTTAACGCCGAATGTTTTTCGGAGCCGCCAATGCGTTTGCTTGCCGCCGCCTTCCTGCTTGTTGCCGTACCATCCCTGGCGCAGGTGCCGTCGGCCGATCCGGCTATGGCCCGGCGGATCCGCGGCGATGTCGAGTTTCTCGCGTCGGACAATCTTGAGGGCCGCGACACCGGATCGCGCGGCCATGCCATCGCCGCCGACTATGTCGCGGCGCAGTTCCGGGCGATCGGGCTTGAGCCCGGCGGGGAAAAAGGCGGCTGGTTCCAGCAAGTGCCGTTCCGCCGCGCCTCCTATGAACAGCAGCCGAAACTGACCCTGATGATCGGCGGCAAGCCGGTCGCGCTCGAAGTTGGCAAGGATGCGGGCCTGCGTCCCAGCGTCATTGCCAGGTCGCGCAAGCTCAGTGCCGGCTTTGTGTTCGTCGGCTTCGGCCTCAAGGATCGGCGCTACGGGTTCGACGATTATCGCGGGCTCAACGTCAAGGGGAAGATCGTCATTGCCCTGGCGGGAACGCCGGCGGGGCTTCCTAGCGACGTCGATGCCCATCTCAAGTCGAGCAAGGATCTGGTCGCGGCGAGCGAGGGCGCGATCGGCTTTGTCGAACTCCCGCGCAACGACGGCTCGACGGGGCGGGGCGATCCGGTCCGCCGCGGCGGTCGTCCGCTGGTCGATTGGGTCGATGCCGATGGCCGGGCCGGTTCGACCCCGCCTGGCCTGCAGCTGCTGTTGAGCTTCTCGCAGGATATGGCCGCCAGGCTGTTCGACGGCGCGCCCAGGTCGCTGGCGGCGATCCGGGACGAAGCCAAGGCCAAAGGACATTTGCGCGGGTTCGAGCTCAAGCCGGTTCTCGCCGTCGAATCGGAGAGCAAGTGGGAGGATTTCACCAGCCCCGAGGTGATCGGGCTGCTCAAGGGCTCCGATCCCGCCCTCGCCGCCCAGCATGTCGTGCTGATGGGCCATCTCGACCATCTCGGCATGAAGCAGGATGCCAAGCCGGGTGAGGACGCGATCTACAACGGCGCGCTCGACAATGCCGCCGGCGTCGCGACCATGCTCGAAGCGGCGCGGCAGTTCGCCGCCCAGCCGGTGCGCCCAAAGCGTTCCGTCCTGTTCATCGCCAATACCGGTGAGGAGCGCGGCCTGCTTGGTGCGGACTATTATGCCAACCACCCGACCGTAGCGGCCGACAGCATCGTCGGGCTGGTCGATCTCGACATGCCGGTGCTGCTCTATCCCTTCACCGACGTCACGGCGTTCGGGGCCGACCATTCGACGATCGGCGCGACGGTCGCCGATGCGGGCCGGTCGATGGGGGTCGCGGTTGCGCCCGACCCGATGCCGCAGGAAGCGATCTTCACCCGCTCCGACCATTACCAGTTCGTCCGCAAGGGCGTTCCGGCGGTGCTGCTGATGACCGGCTATGCCAATGGCGGCGCCGCGGCCTGGGGATCCTATCTCGGCAAAGTCTACCACTCGCCCCAGGACGACCTCAGCCAGAGAATCGATTGGGATTCGGGCGCCCGCTACGCGCTGCTCAATTATCGCATCGCCCGCGAAATGGCCGACGCGGCGCAGCGGCCGATGTGGCTCAAGGGCGACTATTTCGGCGATCTGTTCGATGCCAAGGGGCCGCGCGCGCCTTGACTTACCGGCGCTCTCACCATAGGGGAGCCGCCGGTTTCATACCTCCGACAACCTTAGACAAACGAAGGCAGGCGTTCCGGCCATGAAGATTCGCAATTCCCTGAAGTCGCTGAAGTCGCGTCATCGCGATTGCCGGGTGATTCGCCGTCGCGGCCGGACTTACGTCATCAACAAGACGAACCGCCGCTTCAAGGCGAGACAAGGCTAAACAGCCCAGTCCGCAAGGCTTCAAAAGGCCTCCGCCTTCCCGGCGGGGGCTTTTTTGCGTCCGGAACTTGGAAAATTGTCAGCGATTCGCGCGTTCTAGCGGGTGAACGAACATTTCAGCGCGCGTTAAGCTCGATTCGCCTATCTCTCGCGGCCAAGGAGTGAGTGACATGACTCGCATGTGGAAGATTGTTCTTGGTGCTGGCGCCGTCGCCCTGGCCGCGACCGCGGCTTCGGCGGCCTATGCCCAGGCGACCCCTAGCAACGACCAGGCCACCCCGAACAGCTTCAATTGGGAAATCAAGGACGGCAAGCGCGTGCCCAAGGGCAATCGCGTGACCAACGCTGACGGCAGCTGGCGCGAGGAAATCCGCCAGGGCAAATGCGTCACGATCAAGGAAAAGTCGGCAGCGGGTGAATATAAGGAAACCCGCAAGTGTGACGAGTAGCCTGTGGCTGGCTAGCCCGCGCTGTTGGTGAGTTTGATATTCTCGAGCCCGGTGCCGCCCTCGGTGCCGGGCTTAACTTTGCAGGCCGGCAGGCCGACTTTCTCATTGTCATCGCAGAGGCGGACCTGGACGCTGTCGTTGGCGGCGATAAATAAGGCCCATTGGCGTTCATCAGCGCAGCGGGCGGTCCACATGTCCATGTCCTTGTAGCGGGTGACATAGCCGGTCGAGACGATCCGCGCGCAGGTCAGTCCCTGGTCGGCGATGGCACGCTTGAGGGCGATCGCCCGGTCGAGATCGTTCAGGTTGAACAGCTGCTGCTGCGCCTCGCTGCGGACCATGATGTCGTTCTGTACCGGTTGCTCGGCCGGCGCGCCGCCCTTGCAGCTGGTCAGCATGATCAGGGGAAGCATCAGGGCCGCGCTACGCATCTTCTTCTCCTTCTCAGCGCCAACGCTGCTGCTTGCCTTAGGCTCCCGACCGCCGGCGCTGCAACATTGCCGCGACCATATTGGGATTTGCGCCATCGGCCAGGGCAACGAAAATCGTGTCGTCTCCGGCCAGCGTCCCGGCCACCTCTTCCAGCCCGGCCGCATCGAGCGCGTTGGCGACCAAATTGGCCGATCCGGGCGGCGTTTTCAGCACCAGCAGGTTCCCCGCCGGAATGATCGCATCGACCCATTCGGCGAGCAGCCGGTCGAGCTTGGCGGCGGCATGGCCGGGTTCGACCTGGTCGGGCATGACATAGCGGATCGATCCGTCGCGCTTCAGCTTGACCGCTCCCAGCTCCAGCAGGTCGCGGCTGACCGTTGCTTGCGTCGCGGCAATCCCGGCCAGTGACAGGCGCGCAACCACTTCCTCCTGGCTGCCGACGCGAAACTCGCGCAGCCAGTCGGCAATCAATCGCTGGCGCTGGCTTTTGCTGGACATGACGCCGCCTCCTCGATGACCATCGTACCGATCCCTTCATCGGTGAACAGCTCGACCAATATGGCATGTTCGGCGCGGCCGTCGATCATGTGCGCGCTGCCGGTGCCGCCCTCGACCGCTTCGGCGCAGGCGATGAGCTTCGGGATCATGCCGCCGGTCACGCTGGCATCGTCGATGCGCCTCCGCGCCTCGGATGCCGTCAACCGATGGACCAGCGTTGTCGGATCTTGCGGATCCTCGAGCAGGCCCGGCGTCCCGGTCAGATAAATGATCTTTTCCGCCTGCATCGCTACCGCGATGGCCCGGGCGGCATCATCGGCATTGATGTTGTATGACTGGCCCGTCGCGTCCGCGCCGACCGTCGACACCACCGGAATCAGCCCGTCATCGTGGAAATCGTGAAGCAGTGCGCCGCGAACCTTGGTCACGCGTCCGACAAAGCCGAGCCGCTCGTCGACCGGCTCGACCTCGAGCAGCCGCCCGTCCTCGCCGGCAACACCGATCGCCACTGGCTCGAGCGCGTTGATCGCGGCGACCAGTTCGCGGTTGGTCTTGCCGACCAATACCATCCGGACAATGTCGAGCGTGTCGGCGTCAGTCACGCGGAGGCCATCGACCCGCTTGACCTCGATCCCCGCTTTGGCCATTTCGACATCAATCTGCGGGCCGCCGCCATGGACCAGCACCGGGCGGATGCCAACCGAGTGGAGCAGCAAAATGTCCTTGGCCAGGCTGCGCATGCGTTCCGGGTCGGTCATCGGCAGTCCGCCGACCTTGACGACGATGGTCTTGCCGGTGAAGCGGCGGATGTAGGGCAGTGCCTCGATCAGGATGCGCGCGGTGTCGTTGGCATTCATCATGACGTCGCCGCATTTTCCTTGATGTAGCCGGGGCCGAGGTCGACCGACACCGCGCGGCCCTTGCCGCTGCCGAGGCCCAGGTCGACGACGATGTCGATTTCGTCGCCCTTCATATGGGCGCGAACCTTGTCGGCATCATGCGGGATTTCGACGCCTGCCTCGGCGACCTTGATTCTGCCGTAGCTGACGGCGGAGCATTCGGTTTCAAACTCGACGCCGCATGATCCCGCTTCGGCCAACAGCCGGCCCCAATAGGCGTCGGCGCCATACCAGCTGCATTTGATGAGGTTATTGTTGCTGATCGAACGCGCGACATGGCGCGCTTCGGCATCGCTCGCCGCGCCGATGACGTTGACCACGACCAGCTTGGTCATGCCCTCGGCGTCGCGCGCCATCTGCAGCATCAGCTCCTCGCACACTTGCCGCACGTCATCCTCGAACTTGGCAAGGTCGGCGGGCCGGCCCTTCCGCCCGCTGGCGAACAGCATGACCGTGTCATTGGTCGAGGTGGCGCCGTCGGTGATCAGCGCATTGAACGTCGCATCGGCGGCGCGGAACAGGATCGGCTTTAGCTCTTCGGGCGTAAGCTCGGCGTCGGTGGTAAGGAAGGCCAGCATCGTCGCCATGTTGGGCGCCAGCATGCCGCAGCCCTTGGCCATGCCGCCGACGGCATAGCCATCGCGGACGAACTGCGCCTCCTTTGGCCTGGTGTCGGTGGTGAGGATGCCCTTGGCCGCGTCGCGGTGCCCGTTCCGGGTCAGCGCCTTACCGAGCGCCGGGACGGCGGTCAGGATCTTCCGCATTGGCAGCCGGTAACCGATGAGCCCGGTCGAGCAGACCAGCATGTCGCGGCGATCGCAGCCGATCGCTTTGGCCGCCGAGGCGCACATTTCCTCCGCATCCTCGCGCCCTTTGGCCCCGGTGCCGGCGTTGGCGTTGCCGCTGTTGACCACCACGCCCGCCGCATATCCACCCGAAACCGTCAGCCGCTCCAGGCTGGCCTCGACCGGTGGTGCGCGAAACTTGTTCTGGGTGAACACCGCGGCGGCCGGAACCGGCTTGCCGTCATCGGTTGCCAGCAGCGCCATATCGCGGCGCCCGCCGGTCTTGATCCCGGCGGCAAGGCCCGATGCGACAAAGCCTTCGGCAAGAGTGACGCTCACGGATAGACTCCCATGTTCGACAGGCCCGCCGTCTCTTCGAGGCCGAGCATCAGATTGGCGCACTGAATCATCTGACCGGCCGCGCCCTTGCCGAGATTGTCGATCGCGGCGAGCGTGACGACGGTGCCAGTGCGCTCGTCAAAGCGCGCGCTGAGGAAGGCGGAGTTGGAGCCGGTCGCCCACTTGGTCTCGGGCGGGGTCTCGCCGACATGGACGAAAAGCTCTCCGGCGTAGGCTTCACGCAATATTGCCAGTGGGTCGCTTGGACTTGTGGCCCTGGCATAGCAGTTGGCGAGGATGCCCCGGCTGGCAGCCATCAGGTGCGGGGTGAACAGCACCTCGGCGCCGGACACCATTTCCATCTCGGCGGTGTGGCGATGCTTGATGAGGCCGTAGGCGCGGTAGCTGCCGTCGACGCTGCAGAAATGGGTGCCGGCGTTGGCCGATCGCCCGGCGCCGCTAACGCCCGAAGCGGCATCGACGATAATGCCCTGTTTCTCGATCACGCCCGCATCGACCAGCGGCTTCAGCGCCAGATTGGCGGCGGTCGGGTAGCAGCCGGGGGCGGCAACCAGCTTCGAGCCCCTGATTTCTTCCCGGAAGAATTCGGGCAGGCCGTAGGTGAAGCTACCGAGCAGCTCGGGGCGGGCGTGCGGCTCGCCATACCAGCGCTCGAACTCGGCGGCGCTGTCGAGGCGGAAGTCGGCGCCGAGGTCGACCAATGGAATATCAGGGGCAAGCAGCTCGTCGGCCAGCCGCTGCGTCTCGCCATGGGGCAGGGCGGCAAGGATCAGGTCGCAGCCCCGTAACTTCGTCGCATTCCAGGCTGAAAATTCCATCTGCGGATAGGCCAGCGCCAGGTGCGGATGGACTGACGCCACCATTTGCCCGGCGTTGGATGCGCCGAACGCGACGCCGACCTCGATCGCCGGATGCTGGGCGATGAGGCGCATCAATTCGCCGCCGACATAGCCGGAGGCGCCGAAGATCGTGGCACGAATCATGCGCGTCATATGCATATTCATGCATGAATATGCAATTACTCAGTCGCGATATTCGATTTTTACCTTGGAGGCCGCGGCGACCGCGCGGTCCTTCGCCCGCTCAACGTCCGTATCGCGCGCCAGCGCGACGCCCATCCGCCGGTTCTTGAGCGTGTTGGGCTTGGCGAAAATCCGCACATCAACCGGCCTGCCCGGTTCCCCGGTCGCCAACGCTTCCACCACGCCCGCAAAGCCGAAATCATGGCTCTCCCGGTCCGCCAGAATCACCGCCGAGGCCGACGGCCCGCCGAGCTCGATCGCCGGGATTGGCAGGCCGAGGATCGCGCGGAGGTGAAGCTCGAACTCATTGGGGCTCTGGCCGATCAGCGTGACCATGCCGGTGTCATGCGGGCGCGGGCTCAGCTCGGAGAAGATCGCCCGGTCGCCGCAGATGAAGAATTCGACTCCGAAGATCCCCCATCCGCCCAGTGCTTCGACGACCTTGCGCGCCTGGTGCCGGGCCGATCCCAGCGCCGCCTCGGAAATCGCCGCCGGTTGCCAGCTCTCGCGGTAATCACCGCCCTCCTGGCGATGGCCGATCGGCGGGCAGAACAGGACGCCATCCCTGGTCGCGACCGTCAGCAGCGTGATCTCGCTGTCGAAGGCGATGAATTCTTCGACGATCACTCGCGGCCGGTCGCCGCGCATATTGGCCACCGCATAGTCGAACGCGGTGCCCAACTCTTCTTCGGAGCGCGCGACGCTCTGGCCCTTGCCGCTCGACGACATGACCGGCTTGACCACGGCAGGACGGCCGACCGTCGCCGCAGCGGCGATCGCTTCGTCGCGGGTCTCGGCGAACAGGTAGCGCGAGGTGGTGAGGCCGAGTTCCTGTGCGGCGAAATCGCGGATGCCGTCGCGGTTCATGGTCAGCTGGACCGCCTTGGCCGACGGGACGACGTGCCAGCCCTCGCGCTCCAGTTCGGCCAGCGTCGCCGTGTCGATCGCCTCAATCTCCGGAATGATATAGTCGGGTCGATGCTTCTCGACCGCTGCCCGGAGCGCCGCCCCGTCGAGCATCGGGAACACCTCCCGTGCGTCCGCCAGCTGCATCGCCGGGGCATTGTCGTAGCGGTCGCAGGCAATCACCCGGCAGCCGAGCCGCTTGGCGGCGATGGTGAATTCACGGCCCAGTTCGCCCGAGCCAAGCAGCATGATCGTTGAGAGGTACATGCATGCCACCTAGCGGGCTTGCGCGAAGTTGGGGAGGCGGCAATGTTCCCACCGATCCATGAAAGGCTCCGCCATGCGCCGACTTGCCGCCCTTGCCCTCATTCCCCTCATCGCCGCCGCACCCGCCGCCAAGCCCAGGACGCCCAGCGAGATCGTCGCCGCCGCGCCCCGGGCAGACTGGCGCGAAGTCCCCGCCGAAGACCTCGTCATCTTCGAGCTTCAGGGCGGCAAGAAGGTGGTGATGCAATTGGCGCCGGCCTTCGCGCCGGTCCATGTCGCCAATATCCGCGCCTTGGCTCGCGGCGGCTGGTGGGACAGCGCCAACATCTACCGGGTCCAGGACAATTATGTCGTCCAGTGGGGCAATAATGAGAGCGACAAGGCCTTCCCGGCCGGCGTCGTCGCGAAGCCGCCCGCCGAATATCATCGCGCCCGCAAGGGCCTGGCGATTACGCCGTTGGGTTCGCCCGACGCCTATGCGCCGGCCGCCGGTTTCGCTGCTGGTTGGCCGGTCGCCTATGATCCCAAGGCGGGCACCGCCAACCTCGCCCATTGCTATGCGATGGTCGGCGTTGGCCGAAACCTCTCGCCCGATACCGGCAGCGGCGGTGAGCTTTACGCGGTGATCGGCCATGCGCCGCGCCATCTCGACCGCAACATCGCACTGGTCGGCCGGATCGTGGCCGGCTTTGAGGCGATGAGTTCGCTGCCGCGCGGTACGGAGGCGCTCGGCTTCTACAAGGAACGCTCGTCGGACGTCCCGATCGTCAGTGCCAGGCTGGCGGCCGACCTGCCCGCCGCGGAGCGCCCGCGCTTCGAATATCTGACCGGCCCGTCCTTCGCCGCTTATTTGCACGCACGAAAAAACCGGCAGGACGATTTCTTCATTCGTCCTGCCGGCGGTGCGGATCTCTGCAATATCAACGTACCGGTGAGGCCCGTGCCGGCGGGCTAGGCCGCCCAGGCCGAATCCGTGACCCGGTTGCGGTGCTGGATGATCACCGCCGACTTGTGATGGCGCATGCTGGCTTCGGCCAGCGGCAAGGCGGTGGCGCAGAAGGCGCATTCCGCCGACATCCGGCCGATCAGCCATTGGGTCCTGCCGCAGCCCGGGCAGTGATTCACTTCATGCTCACGATAGACGACATGATAGCCGCGCCCGGCCGGGTCATGCTTCATCTGCAGGTCGCTCAGTGTGGGAACTGAAGCCATGTGGAGTTCCTTTCGGCCCGATTGAACGAGCGAAGCCAAGCCCGGTTTCATGGTTACGGTCCTTATAAGGATCGCAGTCCCTCTGCGGGACGGGCGTTAAGCGCTGGAATGGCCGCCAGGAATGCCGCCAGCACCGCCAGCAGGATCGCGCCGAGCGGGATAAGCCCCAGCGTCAGCCAGTCCGGATTGAACGGGAATTCGAAGATATCGACGACGATCAGCCGGGCGGCGATTGCTCCCACAGCGAGGGCGGTCAGCGCCACCGCCGCCGACAGCAGCGCGAACTCAATCAGCTGGCTGCGGGTTACCTCGGCGCGGGTTGCCCCGACCAGGCGCAGCAGGACGATGTCGCGGCCGCGCCGGCGCCGGGTGGCCACGACCGACCCGGCCAGCACGATCATCCCCATCAAGATGGCGAAGCCGGTTGCGATCCTCACCGCCCCGTCGATCGACTGGAGCAGCGACTTCACCTGCACGACGATGTCCGACACGCGGATGGCGCTGACCATCGGCAGCTCGGCAGCCAGCTTTCGCTCGAAGGCGATGGTCGAGGTGCCGGGCGCGGGGGAGGCGGTGGCCATCAGCGTATAGGGCGCGGCCTCGAGCGAGCCTGGCGCGAAGATGATGGCGAAGTTGAAGCCCATGCTGCGCCAGTCGATCTCGCGCAGCGAAGCGATGCGGGCCTCGATCGGTCGGCCGAGGACGGTGACGGTCAGCGTGTCGCCGACCTTGAGGTTGAGCGCGGTCGCCGCATCGGCATCGATGCTGACCAGCGGGGCCCCATGATAATCCTTGGGCCACCATTGGCCGGAGACGATCCGGTTGGCCGGCGGCAGGTCGCGAGCGAAGGTCAGGCCGCGGTCGCCGCGCAGGATCCAGGCGCCTTCCGGGATGTTGCGCATCTCGGTCACGCGCACGCCGTTGACCGCGGTCACCGGCCCTCGCAGCGACGGCACCAGCCGCAGTTCGGCGCCTGGCAGGTCATTGGCGGCGATTGCCCTGAACCTTGGCTCCTCAACGCGCGGAATATCGACCAGGAACAGCGCGGGGGCCTTCTTCGGCACCGTCGTATCGATCTCGGCGAGGATGCTCGATGCGGTTCCGGCCAGGGTGACGAGCAGGGTCAGGCCGAGGCCGAGCGACACCGCCAGCCGGCCGGTGGCCGCGCCGGGCCGGTCGAGCGCGGCGATGCCGAGCCTGGTTACCGGACTGCCCAGATGCTTGGCCGCCCTGGCAATGCGACGGACCGCGACTCCGACCAGCGCTAACAGGCCGCACGCCAGCGCGATGCCGCCCAATCCCTCGGCGGCGAACCATGGATCGCTGGCGCCACTGATCGCGATGACCGCCGCCAGCGCCAGCGCAATCACCGGCGGCACAAAGCTAGGCCAACGGGCGGGCTCGGCACTGCCGACGTCGCCGCGGAGCAACCGGGCCGGTCTGGTGTCGCCGGCGCTGGCGACCATCCGCCAGCTGGCGGCGAAGCTGATCAGGACTCCAAATACTGCAGCCTTGCCCAGTGCGGCCCACTGCGGCGCGGTATCCGGCGCGACGGGCAGCAGGGCCGCCGTGAACTGGCCGACCAGGGCCGGAGCGAAGGCGCCGACCGCAAGTCCGGCGACAATGGCCGTCGCGGCGATCAGCCCGATCTCGGTCAGCAGCAGTCCAGTGACCGTTCGGCGGCTGGCTCCGACCAGCTTCAGGATGGCAATGGTTGGGCGCCGTGACGCGGCAAAGGCCGCGGCCGCGCTCGACATGCCCAGCCCGCCGATCGCCAGCGCCGACAGTGCCACCAGCAGCAGCATCTGGCCGAGCCGGTCGATGAAGCGCCTGGTGCCCTGGCCGGCTTCGTCGCGGCCGGTCGCGCGCCAGCCGCTGTCCTGGAACTGGCGCTGGAAGGCCTTGCCGGCTTCGTCCGGATCGGCGCCGGCCGGCATCAGGATGCGATAGCTGGTCGAGCTGATGCTGCCCGGCTGGATCAGCCCGCTTTGGGCAAGTCCCGCCTCGTCGACGATGGCCGGCGGGGCGAGGGCGAAGCCGCTCCCGCCCGGAGCCTTGGTCAGGATCGATACGATCCGATAATTGGCATGACCGAGCCGGACTGTCTGGCCGAGCCGCAAATCGAGGCGTTCGACGACCTCGCGGCCAAGCGCCACCTCGGCGCCTGCCGGCCGCCGTCCACCTGGTCCCCAATCGACCGCGCCGGCCAGCCGCCAATTGGCATCGACGCCCGTTAGCTCGACCAGCTGCGTGGCTCCGCTTCCCGCAACCAGCATCGACCGGGTGGTGACGCTCTTCGAGGACCGGCCGATCCGCTCGATCGCCGCCTTCTCGTCGGCGGAGGCATCGCGCTGGGCGACCGACAGCATCAGGTCACCGCCCAACAGGTCGCGGCCATTGGCGGCAATGGCGCTGTCGACCGAGGAAGCCAGGCTGGTGACCGATGCGAGGCCGGCGATCGCCACGGCCAGGCAGATCCACAACAGGCCAAGTCCCTTCAGCCCGCCGCGCAGGTCGCGCAGCGCCAGGTTCAAAATCTGCCTCACGCGGCGAGCAGCCCGTCGGCCATGTGCAGGATGCGGTCGGCGCGGGCGGCGACGGCCTGGTCGTGGGTGATTACCAAAAGCCCAGCGCCGGCAGCCCCGGCCCGCTCGAACAGCAGGTCGATGATCGCTGCGCCGTTGGCGCTGTCGAGATTGCCGGTCGGTTCGTCGGCCAGCAGCAATTGGGGCCGGGGCGCGGTCGCCCGGGCAATCGCCACCCGCTGCTGTTCGCCGCCCGACAGCTGCGCTGGATAGTGCGCCAGGCGATGGCTGAGGCCGACAGTTTCGAGTTCGAAAGCGGCGCGATCCTTGGCGTCGGCCACGCCGGCCAACTCCAGCGGCACGGCGACATTCTCCAGCGCGGTCATGGTCGGCAACAGGTGGAAGGCCTGGAGGATGATTCCGACCGACCGGCCGCGCAGCCGCGCCAGCCGGTCTTCGTTGAGATCGGCGATATCCTGCCCGCCAAGATGCACTGCGCCGGAATCGGCCCGTTCCAGGCCGGCAACGACCGCCATCAGGCTGCTCTTGCCCGAGCCCGATGGCCCCAACACGGCGACCTTCTCGCCGGGCTGGAGGGTTAGGCTGACGCCTTTCAATATTTCGGTGCGGACGTCGCCCTCGCCCAGGGTCAGGCGGACGTCATTCAGGTCAATCAGCGGCTGGCTCATGGTTTGAGTAGCTAGGAAGCTTGCGGGCCCGTCACAATGGCCCCACCTTGGCCGCCATGATCCGCCGGTCGATTGCCGCCGCCCTTCTGTCGATCGCCCTGGTTGGCGCCAGCCCGCCGGCCGGCCGGCCGTTGGTGCTCGCTTTCGGCGACAGCCTCACTGCCGGATATGGGCTCGACCAGGGCCTGGGGTTCGCTCCGCAACTGCAGGCAAGCTTGCGGCGTAACGGGCTCGCCGCGACTGTCGTCGACGGCGGCGTTTCGGGCGACACCAGCGAGGCCGGCAAGGCCCGGCTCGGCTGGACGCTCGACGGGCTGGCGCGCAAGCCCGACCTGGTCATCGTCGAGCTTGGCGCCAACGACATGCTCCGCGGTCTCGATCCCGCCCTCACTGAGAAAAATCTGGACGCGATCCTGGCGGAACTCCAGCGGCGCAGGATCAAGGTGCTGGTGGCGGGCATGCGCGGCGCCCCGAACCTCGATCCCGCCTATGTGGCTCGGTTCGAGGCGCTCTATCCAGTCGTGGCCCGGCGGCATGGCGCCGCGCTTTATCCCTTCTTCCTCGACGGTGTCGCGGCCCAGCCTGGCATGCAGCAGGCCGACGGAATGCACCCGACCTTTGCCGGGGTGAAGCGGATCGTCACAGGGATAATGCCCGCCGTAAAGCAGACGTTGGGGAACTAGGCGCTCAGGCCCTCGAGCGAGATCGGCTCGGCGAATTCGGCGCCAAGCCGGTTGCCGGCGATCCAGCGAACCAGCGCATTGGCGCGCTCGCGGCCCGGCAGGATCAGCCAGATGCGGGTGCCGACTTCAAAGTCGCCCTCGGCTTCGGCCATGAATCCAGTGGTGGAGATGTTCAGCACCTTGGCCTCGAAGCCCTCGGCGCCCAGTTCGCGGACGCGCGCCCCGATTTCGACCGGGTGCCGCGCCATGCGCCGGCGGTCGCTCAAATCACGCGCTTCTTCGATCCGCGCCTTGATCATCCGAAAATTCATCTCCACGCCAACGCTACTCCAGCGGATTGGCGAAATATACGCCCAATTGACCGTCGCGCAGCCAACGCACCTGGGCGCTGATGGTGCCGCGATCAAGCAATTGAACCGAAACGCTTTCTCCGATGTGGGCGTCACCCGAAAAGCGCAGCATCGCGCCCGAACTCGACAGGTTGAGGACCGTGACGATGTGATTGCGGCCGCGGATCGTCAGCACCGCGGTTTGGGATTCGCTCTCGATCCGGTCCTCGGCGCGCTCGTCGAACATCCGCCTTACGGTGCGCGGAATCATCCCGCCGTGAAGGTGGAATCGCGAAGACATGCGGCCTTTCCTTTTCAAGCGACAAATCCTGCAAATCTTATGCTTCCCAACTGCTTAAGGATTAGTTGGCACGGGGTAAATAAGCGGCGGGGGTCAATGCCCGCCCCTAGTCCGGCCGGTTCATCCTGTGTATGCTCATTCCTGTTAGGATGGGCGCGACTGACCTCAGGGTCATTGGCGTTTTGCGAGGGGTTACGGACTGTGACGAAGGCGCGTTGGAACCGTTTGGCGACGTTTACGGCCATGGCTGTTGTGCCGCTGGCGGTGGCATCAGCCCAGCCGGCAGCTGCTCCGGCCGCGCCGGCTCCCAAGCCAGTTGCCCAGCCGAAGCCCGCCGATCCGATCGGTCCGTTGCCCGAGGGGACGGCCCAGCCGGCCCAGGCGCAGCCCGAGCTGGTTCCACCGGCTCCGCCGCCGCCGCCCCCGGTCTGGACCCTGCAGCAGGCGAGTTCGCTGGTCGGCTACATCAACAATATCGGCAAGGAAGGCCTGACGCCGGCCGATTATGATCCGGCCGGCCTCATCGCCGCGATGCAGTCGAACGATCCGCAACTACTTGCCCAGGCCGCGACCGATCGCTTCAACAGGCTGTCGTCCGACCTCGCGCTCGGCCATGTCCGCGGCGACGCGCGGATCGACTGGCACGTGGTCGACAAGGACCTCGACGACGCCCGCCAACGCGAGATGCTGGAGGCGGCGCTGGTCACCAACCGCATTCCGGAAGTGCTCAACACGCTGCTGCCGACCCATCCGCAATATGGCGCGCTGCGCACGGCGCTGTCGGTTACGCCCGTGACGGACACGCAGACGATCAACCGCATCCGCCTCAACATGGATCGCTGGCGCTGGCTGCCGCGCGAGCTCGGCAACCGCTACATCATCGTCAACGTGCCGAGCTATTATGCGACCTTGGTCGAAAATGGCGTGACCCGCTTCAAGACCAGGGCGGTCGCCGGCGCGATCAAGACGCCGACGCCCCAGCTCAACGCCACCGCGGTCGGCGTGATCCTCAACCCCTGGTGGGAAGTGCCACCGAGCATTTCCAAGGAAGTCGCGGGCAAGCCCGGCTTCGTCTCGGTCAAGGGCAAGGACGGCAAGATCCAGCGCTGGCGCCAGCCGCCGGGGCCGACCAACGCGCTCGGGCAATTGAAGTTCGTGATGTACAACGAACAGAATATCTATCTGCACGACACCAACGCCAAGAGCCGGTTCAACAGCGAGGTGCGCGCCGCCAGCCATGGCTGCATCCGGACCAAGAATGTGCTCGATCTGGCGACCATGCTGCTCGGCGACGACGAAGGCGAATGGACCCCGGACAAGATCGCGGAAACGCTGGCCTCGAAGAAAACGAAACAGGCCAATTTCGTGAAGCCGCTGCCGGTCTACATCGTCTATTTCAGCGTCGCCGCGAACGTCGACGGCACGATCGTCAATTATACCGACATGTACAAGCGCGACGGCAAGGTCATCGAGGCGCTGCTCGACACCAAGGGCGAGGCGCCGGACAAGAAGCCGGCCGAGAAAATCGCTACCAAGTCCTAGCCATAACGAAAAGGGCGGCTCCAGCGGAACCGCCCATTTGCTTCGACATGTGAACTAATTCAGGCGATTAGCTTTTCAGCGAAGATCATCCGCCCGCCCGCCAGCTTGCTCATCACTCTCCACTGGTCGGCGCGGCTGAAGGCGAAGCAGCCTTCCGAGCGGCCGAGCTTGCCGTGGACGTCGATCATCTCCGGCTCGGCATACCAGGCATTGTGGATGACGATCGCGCGCGACGCGGCATTGCTGTTGGTCCAGTCGAGGCCGTCGACCTTCATCGAGAGGCCGTACTTTCCGTGATAATAGTCGCCGGTGGTGTAGGTCCCGTTGGAGGTCGCTTCCGAACCGGGCTGGTTCGAAAACCGCTCGACGAAACCGCTGTGGTCGGGGTCTGAGCCGCGGCCGTGGGCGACGCGGAAGCTTTCGACCGTCCCGCCGGCCAGGTCGACCAGGTGGAAGCGCGGGTCGCGCGAGGCCATTGAGAAATCGACGATGCCGATCGAATCGCGGGCCGCAATGCGGTGCGCATCGAGCGACGCCTTGGCCCGCTCGAACAGGGAAGAATCGATGGCCAAAGGCGTCACCGGCGCGGCGGGAACGCGCGTCACGGGGGCGATCGGAACCATCGGCTGGGTCAGGATGGAGGGCCCAAGGCCCTGCGAACTGGCCGCGCTGGACAGCAACAGGCCACCCGCGCCGGCTGCTCCCAGCCGCAACATTTCCCGACGATTCAACGAACTGCCACCCGCTCTACTCATCCGATGCTTATACGGATCAAAGGGTTAATGGCCGATAACCCTTTTGGCGTTTTGGCGGCTTCCATCCCGCGGGACGAACGGTTCGTCGTGCGACAGGGAACATTGGCGCAAACCGTCTTAGGCGGCTGTGACTTCTTCCACCCCCTGGCTTTCGAGCTCGATCTTGCGGCGCCAGGTCGCCGGCGGCTCGCCATATTCGCGTTTGAAGGCGCGGTTGAACGCGGCCTCGCTGTTGAAGCCCACCGCATAGGCGATGTTGGCGCTGTTCTGCTTGCCGTCCCTCAGCATGTTGGCCGCCATCGTCATCCGCCACTTGGCGCAATAGCGCATCGGCGGCTCGCCCAGCAGCTCGGTGAAGCGCTCGCCCAGCACCGACCGCGACATGCCGACCTCGCGCGCGATGCCCTCGACGTCGAGATCCTCGGCATAGCGCTGGTGGATGATCGACAGGGCCTTGGAAATGGCCGGATCGGCCAGGCCCCGCAGCCAGCCTTGCTCCTCGGCCGGAAGTCGTTCGACATATTCACGGATCGCCTGGGACAGCAGCAGCTCTGACAGGCGGGCAACGGTTTCGGACGGCGGGTTCTGCTCCGCGACGAACCGCATCGAGCTGTCGAGCCACTGCGCCTGGCCATGCGACACGTTAAGGGTCAGCAGCGCCGGCAGCGCGTCGAGGATCGGATGGCTGCTCGATTTGGCCGTGCCGAGGAAGCCGCACCAGACCTCGGCCCGCTGGCCCTTGGTCCCCGCCGCCACATGATGCACGCCTTCGTCGGTGACCCAGCCGATCTCGTCGACCTCGGCCGGCGGAAGTCCGCTTTGGCTGCACAGCATATGCGGGTCGTTGCGCGGCAGGATGGCGATGCTCCCCGCCTCCAGCGTCACCGCCGGCTGGTCGTCGATCTGGATCAGCAGCCGTCCCGACCGGACGTAGTGATAGCTGATCAGCGTGTCCGGCAGCGGGAAAAACGGCGCGCAATGCTCGGGCGTGAACTCGGCGTGGACGCAAAACTCCCCCGAAAAGCCGCCGTCGATGACGACGCCGCCGGTCAGCCGCAGCGATGCCAATATCTCGTCGAGAACGTCCACGTTCGGCTCCCAATTCGGCGTTTCGGTCAATTTATCCGGTAACCCAATCATTTTGGCAAACCGGCACCCGATCTAAATAACCATCACCAATCCCGCCGAGCAAATCCGGAATGGGAAGCGATCTTCGTTTCCAACGGCAAATGCTCGCGGCCAAGAAACATAGGGGTTACGCAGATGACACTCGAACTGATTATCGAACAGCGAAAGATCGCGGCGGTGTTTTTCACCGTCATCGCCAGTTTTTCGTCGATCGCCGCGGCGATCCTGCCCGCTTTTGCCTGATCTATTGGGCTGAAGGGCAAATCGATGCCGTACGATCACCAGTACCGGGAGGCTCCGGTCCGGCCGTGGGAAATCCACAGCCAGGACCGCGAGTTTGCCGCCCGGGCTACCCACCATCTCGATCCCGTGGAAATCGTGATCGGATGCCAGCTGCAGAGCCGTTGGGCGCGCGCCACCAGCGCCGACCCGCGGTTCCGCTAACCACCCACACCTACCCAGAAATCAAAGGAGAAAATCATGTTGGACACTGTCAAGAATGCGCCGGTGAACGGCCTCGACCTCAATGCGCTCGGCGAAGTGGTCGAAGCGATCGGCAAGGATCCCGGCGAGGCGATTGTCGAATTCGACGTCGCCACCCGCTGGGCCGGGCAGACCCGCAGCGAATCGACCGTCACCGGCTTCACCATTGGCGGCGAGCGCATCCAGCGCAGCCACAAGGTGATCGCCGACGAGCCGTGCCAGCTGCTCGGCGCGGATGGCGCTCCCAATCCGCAGGAACTGCTGATGAGCGCGCTCAACGCCTGCATGATGGTCGGCTATGTCGCCGGCGCCTCGCTGCGCGGCGTCAACCTGGAATCGGTCGAAATCCTGACCAGGGGCAAGCTCGACCTGCGCGGCTTCCTCGGGCTCAGCGAAGACGTCATCCCCGGCTATGAATCGATCGATTATGAGGTTCGGATCAAGGGTGACGGCACGGCCGAGGATTATGAGGCGATCCACCAGACGGTGATGAAGACCTCGCCCAACTACTTCAACCTCAGCCGCCCGATCACGATGAACGGCAAGCTGACGATCAGCTAATTGGCCGACCGGCCAGTTGGTTAAGGAGCGGGCGTCCGGTTCGGGCGCCCGCTTTCTTATGGCCGATATGGGTGAAAGCGGACATAGAGGGCGGGCGGCTGCGAGCAAGTGCCGAGGCATCGACCAACTACCAAACGACGCTAGCAACTTGTCCAATTTTTCCCTTCACTGCCGCTGGCCGACTATCCTTCTCATGTCGCCAAACATAGAAATTGCAGCCATATTGTTGGAGACGGTGCATTCCTCCATCAGAAATCTTAATACTTGCGCGGAAACCTCCGTTAACGGGTCTTCTCCACGTTTTCCGGCGTGAAGTTCTATGTCTTCCCACTCATCATAGATTGCCGGGTTAATAGCCTTGAATGCGGCAACAACTTTACGCGTGTCTCCGACAGAGTGGGTGCCGGGATAATTCAAGACCACGTCCTTGAGGCCATTCGCCATAGAAAATACCTTCCCTCCCGTCATACACTTGGCAGCCGCAGCACGTTATGGTGGCATCGTTGCACTGGCTTCCTAATGGCCGCAATGGGTAGAAAACGGCCATTTCGCATTTTCAAACCGGGACTCCACCGAATCCCGCCTGTGCCTTGTCACGAACGGGCGTCGCTGCTAAGGGGCCGCCTCCGCACGCCCCATGGGCGCTTGCGAACCATGTTTATTGCCCAGCGAAGACTAAGCCGGCGATTCGGCTTTGGCGCCGGGTTCGCCCGGTCGCTTTCGGGCAATTTTTGAAGGGAGTTGTACGGCTTTTATGCAAATCATCGTTCGCGACAATAATGTCGACCAGGCGCTGCGGGCGCTCAAGAAGAAGCTGCAGCGTGAGGGCGTCTACCGCGAGATGAAGCTGCGCCGTCACTACGAAAAGCCGTCGGAAAAGCGCGCTCGTGAACGGGCCGCCGCGATCCGCCGGGCGCGCAAGCTCGAGCGCAAGCGGATGGAGCGCGAAGGCACGGCGCGCTAAGCCCGCCTGACGCTTCGCTTTCCTTTCTTTCCCTGGCCGCATCGCGAGGGCTGACATGTCGGTTACCCAGGTTCCGCTCCGTCCCGTCGCCAAGGGCACGCTCGTCATGCTGTGGCTGGCGATCGCCGCGCTGATCGCGCTGGCCTATGGCGTCGCTTACATGGGCGCCGGCCAGTTCCGCAGCGTCACGATCGAAACCGTCGCCGCCGGCAAGGGGCCGCTGATCACCGAGCAGGATGCGGTCTTGATCGAATTTACCGGGCGGACCGCAGACGGTCAGGTGTTTGGCTCCACTGAGGGCCAGGACCCAGCGGCCTTCATGGTATCGCAGCTCGTGCCCGGTATGAAGCAGGCTGTTACTCAGATGCAGGAGGGCGGTCGCTACAAGATTCTGGTTCCGGGACGCCTTGCCTATGACAAGGACCCAACGCCGGGTGCTCCGCGCGGTGACCTCACCTTTGACATCCATGTCGTGCAGGTCGTGCCCAACGCCGCGCTGCAGATGGGCGCCGCCCAGCAACAACAGCAGCAACCACCGCCGCAGCAGCCGTAGGCGCTAGCCGCTGTCCGCCGCGGTTCGCGGCCTGTTTCCCTCGCTGAATTTCTCCAGCGCCACCTTGATGGTGGCGACGATCGGGTCGGCCAGCAGCAGGCCGAGCACCCCGAACAAAGCCCCGAAAAGCAGCTGCGCGGCCAGCACCAGCGCCGGCGCCAGGTCGACCGTGCGACGGGCGATATAGGGCACCACCAGATAGCCGTCGACATTCTGTACCAGGAAATAGACGAAGATCGCCCACAGGCCCTCGCCCTGGCCCGCCGAAAAACCGACCGCGACCATCAGCACCCCGGAAATGATCGCGCCGATGTTGGGGACGAACGCCAAGAGGCCGGTCAACAGGCCGAGCAGCGCGGCCACCGGCACGCCACCCGCCCACAGCATGAGCCAGGTGAATACACCTTCGAACGCCATGCCGACGATCCGCCCGAACATCAGCCGGCGCAGCGTGAAGCCGACCCGGTTGCTGAGCTCGTGGAAGCGGGCACGATTGCCGACCGGCAGCATCCAGGCGACGCCCGTGTCGTACAGCTTGGGCTCGATCGCGACGAAGATGCCGATGACGATGATCATCAGCATCGAGGTGACGGCACCGATCGCCGTGCCGACCGCGCTGGTCAGCTTGCCGACGCCGCCCAATATTTCCTGGCCGAGACTGTGCAGGCCGGCGCCGCCGGCCGGCATCAGGTCCATCTGCACGGCATAGCCGACCAGCCGCTGCCATTGCTCGGCGACCACGTCGCGCAGCTCATTGGCCTGGCCGACCAGCGTACTTCCCGCAAAATAGAAGACCCAGCCGACGAAGGCGAAACCGGCGATGGTGACGATCGCCAGCCGCCAGCCGCGCCCGATCGGCAGCACCCGGCCGAGCAGGCGCGTGCCGCCGTCGAGGATCACCGCGAAAACCATCCCGCCGATGATCAGCAGGATCGGCTGCGACAGGACGATGAGGCCAGCGGCAAGCAGCGCCATGCCGATCCACACCGCGGCCTTGCGCACCTCGCGGATGATCGTGAGGTCGGAGATGTCGGCGGGGCCTGGCCGTTCGACTGATGCAGTCGGTTTGGGGGCCTTGGCCATCGCCTTTAGTCCTTCTTCGGCCTGAGCGAGGTACCCGCCCGGCCCTCGCGGAACGCCTCGAACCAGGTCGAGGGGCTGGTCAGCCTGGTCGTGCCGTCCAGGCTGAACGTGATGAACTCGGCGCGGCCGCCGATATTCTCGATCGGCACCGGACCGCCCAGACCTTGCTCCATCAGGCTGAAGCGGCTGTCGGCGCTATGGTCGCGATTGTCGCCCATCAGGAACAGCCGGTCGGCCGGGATCTTGATCGGCCCGTAACTGTCGCCGTCCGACCCGTTGACATCGTCGATCGTGTTGTAGCTGACGCCGTTGGGCAGCGTTTCGTGGACGATCGGCAGGCGGCAGAACTCGCCCTCGCCGGTCTGGACGATGCGGTCCTCGTAAAAATGGCCGAAGCTGCACGGCGAATTGGCGTCGACCGGGATCATCACCGGCGGCCTCGCGACGGCCGGGATCGGCTGGCCGTTGAGGATGACCCGGCCCTGGCGGACCTCGATGGTGTCGCCGGGAAGGCCGATCACTCGTTTGATATAATCCTGGCTGCCGCCTGGCGGTGTGACGATGACGATATCGCCGCGCTCGGGCAGGCCGGCCAGGATGCGGCCCTTCGTGAACGGCAAGGTGATGGTCCAGGGCTCCGACCGGCGGAGCAGCAGGTTGCGGAGGATCGCCGCCGGATTGGGAATGGTCGGCGATACATAGGACCAGCCGTAGGGATATTTGGTCACCACCAGCCGGTCGCCGGTCAGCAGGTTCGGCATCATCGATTCGGACGGAATGTAGAATGGCTTGGCGATGAAGCTGTGGAACGCCAGCACCGCCAGCAGCACCCAGAACAGGCCCTTCACCTCGCGCCAGATCATCTGGCCGCGGCTTTCCTTCACCACTTCGGACTGCTCAGCCGGCGCCATTTCGGCGGTGGCGGGCTCGGTACGCTCGGACAATCAGGGCTCCATCTTGCGGGCATAAAGAATGACGAACGCCTGTGCCCAGGGATGGTCGTCGGTCAACGTCAAATGTACCTCGATGGCGTGGCCTTCCGGCACCAGCGCGTCAAGCCGCGCCTTGGCGCCGCCGGTAAGGTGCAGGGTCGGGGCGCCGGACGGCGCATTGATGACGCCAATGTCCTTCATATAGACGCCGCGCTTGAAGCCGGTCCCGACCGCCTTGGAAAATGCCTCCTTGGCGGCGAAGCGCTTGGCCAGCGTCCCGGCCATGGTGTGGGGACGCCGCGCCGCCTTGGCCCGCTCGGTGTCGGTGAAGACGCGGTTCAGGAATCGCTCGCCGAAGCGGTCGACCGAGCCCTGGATCCGCTCGATGTTGCACAGGTCAGAGCCGATCCCGACGATCATAAATCCATCGCCATCAGCAAAAACGGCAAACCAATAATGGGCAGAAATAGCGCCAAAGCTGCGAGCCGGCCTTTGCCGAGAGCGTGAAGCTTGCGGCCCCCAAACACTGCACATGCGGTGAGGACTAAGGGGACAACCAAGAATTGCAGTGTGAAGCGAAGGTATACTGCTGCTGCAGACGGCACTGGATGCCCGTACGGCATGAACGCTGCCAACACGAAAAGCCCAAATCCTCCGGCCATAGCGACAGCAAGAAAATCGACCGCAGCAATAGCGTTGAGAAGGGGAGGCAGCGGCTTCTGGCTTTTGCTCGAGTTCACCGCGCTTCGTCCATCAATGCCCGCATCCGCCGGACGCTGGCCTCCAGCCCGGTGAAGATCGCCTCGCCGACCAGGAAATGGCCGATGTTGAGTTCGGCCAGCTGCGGGATGGCCGCGACCGGCACGACATTGTCGAAGGTCAGGCCATGGCCGGCATGCGGTTCGATGCCGTTCTTGGCCGCCAGCGCGGCGGCATCGGCGATCCGCCTCAGCTCGGTGGCGCGGTCCTCGCCATCGACATGGGCGTAGCGGCCGGTGTGGAACTCGACCACCGGCGCGCCGAGCCGGACGGCGGCCGCGACCTGCTCCTCGCTCGGCTCGATGAACAGCGACACGCGGATTCCCGCATCGGTCAGCCGCGCCACAAATGGCTGGAGCGCCGCGAATTGCCCCGCGGCATCGAGCCCGCCCTCGGTGGTCCGTTCCTCGCGTTTTTCGGGGACGATGCAGGCGGCATGCGGCCGATGCGCCAGCGCGATCGCCAGCATTTCCCCGGTCGCCGCCATCTCCAGGTTCAGCGGCAGGTCGATCTCGGCCATCAGCCGGTCGATGTCCGCGTCGGTAATGTGGCGCCGGTCTTCGCGGAGGTGCGCTGTGATCCCGTCGGCGCCGGCCCGGGCCGCTTCATGCGCCGCGCGGACCGGGTCGGGATGCGGCCCACCGCGCGCGTTCCGGATGGTCGCGACATGGTCGATGTTGACGCCCAGCCTCAGGCTCATGCTTCGACGCGGCTCCCCGGCTTCACCGCCGGAATCTTGGCCAGTTCCTCGGGCAGATCATCGGCGTCGTATGTCGGCACATCGATCCGGATCAGGGGGAAGAAGGGCACCCCCAAATCGGCATTGCCGCCCGACCGGTCGACCAGCGCTGCCTCGGCGACGACCTTGCCGCCAGCGTCGCCGATCGCCGCAATCGCTTCCTTCGACGACAGGCCGGTGGTGACCACATCCTCGACCATCAGCACCCTTGCCCCAGGCTTCAGCGCGAAGCCGCGACGCAGGTGGAACACGCCCTCGGGCCGCTCGACGAACATTGCCGGCCTGCCCAGCGCCCGGCCCATTTCATGGCCGATGATCACGCCGCCCATCGCAGGTGAGACCACCACGTCGATGGATTCGCGCAAGTCCGCCGGCAGCTTGTCGGCCAGCGCCCGCGCCAGCCGTTCGGCCCGGCTTGGGTCCATCAATACCCGCGCGCATTGCAGGTAGCGCGGGCTCCTGAGGCCCGACGAGAGGATGAAATGGCCTTCCAGCAGCGCGTCCGCGGCGCGGAATTCCGCCAAAATCTGCTCGTCGGTCACGCTGTTCTCCTTGGCCTTCGCGGCCCGAAATAGGCGCGCCGCGCGTCCCTCGCAACCGCCGCTTGAGGGACTGGAATGTCCCGCCTATAAGGCCGCCAATTCCGGCCCGGCCGTCCATCGGCGGGCCAATCCTGGCAACCCAATCAATCGGGGTGATGATGAAACTATTGGGATGGGCGGTTGCCCTGGCGGCAATGGGGCTAACACCGGCAGCGGCAAGCGCCCAGGCGCCAGCAGCGACTACCAGCGCGGCACCGGCCGCGACGACTGCGGCTCCGGCCGATGCCACCGCCAATGCCGTGGTCCCGGCCCCGTCGATCGACTATGCCGCCCCGACCCCCGACGTCGGCATGCCCGTCCCCGGCAGCAAGGGCATCCAGACCCAGGTGACCGCGCTCGGCGAACGCGCCGAGGCGTTCCACAACGGCCCGCTGCTGTGGCTGTGCGTCATCATCAGCGCCTTCGTCCTGGCCCTGCTGCTCTACACCATCTTCCGTTATCGCCGCGGCGCCAACCCGACCCCGTCGCGCACCACCCACAACACCGCGATCGAAGTCGTCTGGACGCTGGTTCCGGTGCTGATCCTGGTGGCCATCGCCATTCCCTCGATCCGGCTGATCAAGGCGCAGTACAGCCCGCCACCGGCCGACGTGACGATCAAGGTGATCGGCAACCAATGGTATTGGACCTACCAATATCCCGACAATGGCGGGATCGAGATCGTGTCCAACATGCTCAAGGAGCAGAAGGATGTGAAGCCGGGCGATCGCTATCGCACCGACGCCGACGGCCCGCCCTTGCTGGCCGCCGACGAGCGGATGGTGATCCCGGCCGGCAAGGTGGTGAAGTTCATCGTCACCTCCAACGACGTGATCCACGCCTTCGCCGTCCCCGCCTTCTGGACCAAGATCGACGCCAACCCCGGCCGCCTCAACGAGACCTGGGTCAAGGTCGACCGCCCGGGCGTCTATTTCGGCCAGTGCAGCGAACTGTGCGGCGCGCGCCACGGCTTCATGCCGATCGTGGTCGAGGCGGTGCCGGAAGCGACCTTCAACGCCTGGCTCGCCAGCAAGGGCGGCCAGCCCAGGGCCGCGATTGAGGCCAAGGCCAAGGCTGACGCCGCCGCGGCTGCTGCCGCCAAGGCCGCTGCTGCTGCCGCCCCGGCTCCGGCGGAAACCAATACGGCAGTCGCCGCAACCGAAACGCCTGCCGCCAACGCCGCGGCGCCGGCCACCAACTAAGACGCGGAAACGAGACACCCATGAGCACCATTCCCGCCAACGCGCTTCCGCTGAAGGCTCACGACGACCATCACGCGCATCATGACGCGGACCATAAGCCGGGCTTCTTCGCCCGCTGGTTCATGTCGACCAACCACAAGGATATCGGCACGCTCTACCTGTTGTTCGCGATCGTCGCGGGCATCATCGGCGGTGCGGTCTCCGGCATCATGCGCGCCGAGCTGATGCACCCCGGCATCCAGGTGCTGACCCAGGCCTGGCCGATCGGCGCCGGCGCCGGTGCCAGCTTCGACGAGGCGCTGCACCACTGGAACGTCCTCATCACCGCCCACGGCCTGATCATGGTGTTCTTCATGGTCATGCCGGCGATGATCGGCGGGTTCGGCAACTGGTTCGTGCCGCTGATGATCGGCGCGCCCGACATGGCCTTCCCGCGGATGAACAACATCAGCTTCTGGCTGCTCGTCCCGGCGTTCATCCTGCTGCTTGGCTCATCCTTTGTCAGTGGCGGTACCGGCCTTGGCGCCGGCACCGGCTGGACGGTCTATGCCCCGCTCTCGACTTCGGGCTCGGCCGGCCCGGCGGTCGACATGGCGATCTTCGCGCTGCACCTGGCGGGCGCCAGCTCGATCCTCGGCGCGATCAACTTCATCACCACCATCTTCAACATGCGCGCGCCGGGCATGACCCTGCACAAAATGCCGCTGTTCGTCTGGTCGGTGCTGATTACCGCCTTCCTGCTGCTCTTGGCGCTGCCGGTGCTGGCCGGCGCGATCACCATGCTGCTCACGGACCGCAACTTCGGCACGACCTTCTTCGATGCCAGCGGCGGCGGCGATCCGGTGCTCTACCAGCATCTGTTCTGGTTCTTCGGTCACCCCGAGGTCTACATCATGATCCTGCCGGGCTTCGGCATGGTCAGCCAGATCATCGCCACCTTCAGCCGCAAGCCGGTGTTCGGTTATCTCGGCATGGCCTATGCCATGGTCGCGATCGGCGTGGTTGGCTTCGTCGTCTGGGCCCACCACATGTTCACCATCGGCATGGACGTGAACACCAAGATGTACTTCACCGCCGCGACGATGATCATCGCGGTCCCGACCGGCGTGAAAATCTTCTCGTGGATCGCCACCATGTGGGGCGGCTCCTTGAGCTTCGAGACGCCGATGCTGTGGGCGATCGGCTTCATCTTCCTGTTCACCGTCGGCGGCGTCACCGGCGTCGTGCTCGCCAATGGCGGCGTCGATAATTACATGCACGACACCTATTATGTCGTCGCGCACTTCCACTATGTGCTGAGCCTCGGCGCGGTCTTCGCCATCTTCGCCGGCTGGTATTACTGGTTCGGCAAGATGACCGGGAAGATGTACAACGAGCTCCTCGGCAAGCTGCACTTCTTCATCATGTTCATCGGCGTGAACCTGATCTTCTTCCCGCAGCATTTCCTCGGCCTCGACGGCATGCCGCGGCGTATCCCGGACTACACCCCGGCGTTCGAGAAGTGGAACGAGGTCTCGACCTACGGCTATATGGTGATGGCGGTCGGCATGCTGATCTTCTTCGTCAACATGATCTGGTCGCTCGGCTGGGGCAAAAAGGCTCCCGACAATTATTGGGGCGAAGGCGCGACCACGCTCGAATGGACGCTGTCGAGCCCGCCGCCCTACCACCAGTTCGAGACGCTTCCCAGAATTGACTAGGATTCGGCCTGACTAAAAATGAAAGCGCCCCGGTCCCGGCCGGGGCGCTTTTCTTTGGAAGAAGCCCTCACGCCCTAATGACCACTTTCGACCCATTGCGGTCATGACACTAGAGGATCAATAGGCCCCCATGCTTCGAGTAAAAGCAATCGTAGGCCAGGTCCATGTCGGTGACATTTGACGGCGGCTGTACAATAACAACCATCGGCTTTGATACGAGCGGTCTCTGAATGTCGCCATCACGCCAGGGCCTAACGGTGACAACTTCAAACCCGCATTTAACGGCGTCTTTCGCTGATTTCGCCATCTGAGAAGCCGAACCGGCCGAAACAACACGTGGTGCGAAATCGGGCTCATCAGTAGTCTGCGCATGTGTCGGGGTGGCAGTAAGTGCCAAGGAGATCGATGCCAAAACTCGGTGGGCCACTCGGGGACACTATGGTTGCAAGCGTCCGTTTTCCACCCATTTCGGTCATGACCGCTTTCGACCCATTCCGGCCATTCGGTGGCCAACGCCTTTAGCCACGACCGTGGTTGCTCCAAACCCTTGGCAGCGGCCCCTTTCCTCCCTTCGGCCGACCCCCTATAGGCACGCGCGTGACCAGCGTCCCCCTGACCCGCGAATCCCAGCTGCCGGCCGATTGGCGCGACCTGCTCGCGCTGACCAAGCCGCGCGTGATGAGCCTGGTGGTGTTCACCGGCCTGTGCGGCCTCCTCGCCGCGCCGGGGCCGGTCCATCCGGTACTCGGCTTCACCGCCGTGCTGTGCATCGCGCTCGGCGCGGGCGCGGCCGGGGCGCTCAACCAATGGTATGAGGCCGACCTCGACGCCAAGATGAAACGGACCGCCGGCCGGCCGCTTCCCGCCGGGCGGATGAGCCGCCAGACCGCGCTCCATTTCGGGGTCGGGCTCGCCGCCTTCTCGGTGATCCTGATGGACCTCGCCGCCAATCACCTTGCCGCTGCGGTGCTGGCCCTTTCGATCCTCTTCTATGTGCTGGTCTATACCGTCTGGCTGAAGCCGCGGACCGCCCAGAACATCGTCATCGGCGGCGCCGCCGGGGCCTTCCCGCCGCTGATCGGCTGGGCGGCGGTGACCGGCGATGTCACGACCCTGCCGATCCTGCTGTTCGCGATCATCTTCCTGTGGACCCCGCCGCACTTCTGGGCGCTGTCGCTGTTCGTCCGGACCGATTACGCCAATGCCGGCATCCCGATGCTGCCGGTTGTCGCCGGCATCGAAAGCACCCGCCGCCAGATCCTGCTCTACACGCTGCCGATGATCGCCGCCGCGGTGGCGCCCTGGGCGCTGGGCCTGACTGGATGGGTCTATGGCACCGCCTCGACCATCCTCAGCGCCATCTTCCTGGTGCTGGCCTTCAACGTCTTCGCCAACAAGGCGACCGAGCCCAAGGCGATGGGTCCGGAAAAGAAGCTGTTCGCTTTCTCCATCTTCTACCTGTTCGGGTTGTTCGCCGCGCTGGTGATCGACCGGTGGCTGATCTGATGCCGCAGGACGACGACGAGGTAATCCGTAAGCGGCAGCGGGAGCGGGCACGCCTGATGGCCATATTGCTCGGCGTGTTTGTCGTGCTGATGTTCGCCATCACCATCGCCAAGATGACGGTCAATCGATGAACAGCGTCGCGCAGAAGAACCGCACCGTCGGGTTCCGCGCCGCCCTGTTCGGCATCGCCATGCTGGCGCTCGCCTTCGCGTCCGTGCCGCTCTACCGCGTCTTCTGCCAGGTCACCGGCTTTGGCGGGACGACGATGAAGGCCGCCGCCGCGCCAGGCGCTGTTACCGGCGAGATCGGCGTGCGGTTCGACGCCAACATCGACCCGCGCCTGCCTTGGAAATTCGTGCCGGAGCAGGAGACGGTGCGCATCCATCCCGGCGCACGCACGACGATCTATTATGACGCGACCAACTACACCGCGCGTTCGACCACGGGGCAGGCGATCTTCAACGTCACGCCCGAATCCGCCGGCAAATATTTCAGCAAGATCGAATGTTTCTGCTTCACCGAACAGACGCTGAAACCGGGCCAGAGCGTGCGCATGCCGGTGGTCTTTTTCGTCGATCCCAAGCTGCGCCAGGACCCCGATACCAGGCCGATCGACGAGATCACCTTGAGCTACACATTTTATCCGGTGGATAATCCGGAAACCGCTCGCTAGAGCGGCTAGCAATCACAGGGAAACGAGATTCATGGCTGGCACCAAGAACCACGATTATCACATCCTTCCGCCCGACCAGTGGCCGATCATCGGTGCCACCGCCGCGCTGTCCTTCTTCGGCGGGATGGTGATGTGGATGCACGACAATCCCTACGGCAAATTCCTCATTCTGTTAGGGGTCATCGGCATCGCCACAACCATGTTCAACTGGTGGGCCAATGTGATCCGCGAAGGCAAGGCCGGCGATCATACCCCGGTGGTCCAGCTGCACCTGCGCTACGGCATGATCATGTTCATCGCCTCGGAGGTGATGTTCTTCGTTGCCTGGTTCTGGGCTTTCTTCTCGTCGGCCCTGTTCCCGGCCCCGGTCGAATGGGTCGACGGCGCGGTCCAGCATATCACCAACCCGGCGACGGCGGGCATCTGGCCGATGAAGGGCCTCGAAGTGCTCGATCCGTTCGGCTTCCCGCTCCTCAACACCTTCATCCTGCTCTGTTCGGGTACCACCGTGACCTGGGCGCATCACGCCATGATCCATGGTCATCGCGGCGGCGAGATGAAGGGGCTGTGGGGCGCGCTCGGCGTGGGCGAGAATGACGGGCTCAAAAAGGGCCTGTGGCTGACCATCCTGCTCGGCCTGCTGTTCACCTCGATCCAGGCCTATGAATATATCCATGCGCCGTTCGGCTTTAAGGCGAACATCTTCGGCGCGACCTTCTTCATGGCTACCGGCTTCCACGGTTTCCACGTCATCATCGGCACCATCTTCCTGATCGTCTGCCTGGCCCGCGCCTACAAGGGCGACTTCACGCCGCAGCATCACTTCGGGTTCGAAGCCGCGGCCTGGTACTGGCACTTCGTCGACGTCGTGTGGCTGTTCCTGTTCGTGTCGATCTACGTCTGGGGCGGCGCCGGCGCACCTCACCACGGCGGATAATGAGCGAGGCGCCAACCGGCGCCGCGCCGTCGCTGGCGGCGGCGAGCTTTGAAGGGCTGTGTCCCCGCTGCGGAGCGAGGACCTTGTTCGCTGGATTGACCGGATTT
>NZ_JAHFPY010000016.1 GCF_023266535.1 Sphingomonas sp.
CACCCGGATCGACTTCCATCACCGTGCGGCCGTCGATCATCGACGCGGCGAAATCGGTGCGGTGGTGGAGGGTAACCGGGGCGACGGTGCCGTGCTGCGACAGCGCAACAGCGGCCTCGTAAGTAATCTTGGCCTTGGGCGTCGCGGCGTTGACGACGAAGATCAGCGGCTTGCCGGCGCGGTCGCAGAGATCGACCGTGGCGCCAACGGCGCGAAGGTCATGCGGTGACGGGCGGGTCGGGATCACAATCAGCTCAGCCACAGCGATGACCGACTGGATCGCCATGGTGATTGCCGGCGGCGTATCGATCACCGCCAGGCGAAAGCCCTGCTGGCGAAGCACCTCGAGGTCCGATGCAAGCCGGGCTACGGTGGTCTGGGCGAAGGCGGGCATGTCGTCCTGCCGTTCGTTCCACCAATCGGCCAGCGATCCTTGCGGGTCGATGTCGATCAGGCAGACCGGGCCGGCGCCCGCGAGTTGCGCTTGCACCGCAAGGTGACCGGACAGAGTCGTCTTACCCGACCCGCCCTTCTGCGATGCCATTGCCAGAACGCGCATTCGATTCCCCTTGCGCAAAGAGACGAAAGAATTGACGTCACCTGACAGCAAAGCCCCTAAAAACTGGTTAATGTCAGTCCGACCTTGTTGTCTGTTGGCGAGCGGGCGCTAGGGTAAGCAGCGGGATCGGACGAGGGTTTGAACGCGATGCGTAAGCTGTTGATGGCCCTGGCAGTTGCGGCGATGGCGGCGCCGACCGCGGCGCAGTCGGTGAAATCGGGAATTGAGGCGTGGCAACGGGGCGACACCGCCGGCGCGGTCGCGATCTGGCGCCCGCTGGCGGAAAAAGGCGACGCCGACGCGGCTTTCAACCTCGGACAGGCCTATCGGCTGGGCAAGGGCGTACCGACCGACCTGTCGCAAGCGCAGAATTGGCTGGAGCAGGCTGCGCGCAAGGGCCACGTCGATGCGCAATCGACGCTCGGCCTGCTGCTGTTCCAGAACGGCAACCGGGTGGCCGGAATGCGCTGGCTGAAGCTGGCGGCGGAAGCGGGAGAGCCAAAGTCGCTGCTGATCGTCGGCACGGCACTCTACAATGGCGACGATGTCGCCCCCGATCCGGTAACGGCCTATGCCTATATCAGCCGCGCCGCGGCGCAGGGCCTGGCGCCGGCCCAGGCGACGCTGGCGGACATGGATGCGGTGATGTCGATCGAGCAGCGCCAGAAGGGCCTGGCGCTGGCCCAGGCGATGGCCTCAGCGCCGAGGAAGGCAGCGCCGGTCCCCGCGCCACCGTCCAAGGTGGCGACGGCCAAGCCACTACCAAAGCCGGTGGCTACAAAACCGACGGTGGTAAAGCCGGCTCCGAAACCGGTTGCGGCCGCAAGCGGCAAGTGGCGGATCCAGCTGGGCGCGTTCGGCCAGCGCAAGTCGGCCGAGGCGCTGTTCGGGAAGCTTTCGGGCAAGCTTGGCGGGCGACAGGCCTATTATATCCCGGTTGGCGCCGTGGTGCGGCTACAGGCCGGACCCTATGAGAGCCGCGCCGCGGCGGCGGCGGCTTGCGTCAGCCTCGCTCCCCAGCCCTGCTTCCCGACTGGCGGCTAGTCCTCGACCCACTCCGATCGGGGAATGCCCTGCATCCACAGCAGGGCATCGAGCCCGTGATGGTCGAGCCGCGCGTCGGCGACGGCCGCCAGCGCGGGCTTGGCGCGAAAGGCTATGCCGAGGCCCGCCGCTTCGACCATCGATATGTCGTTGGCGCCGTCGCCGATCGCCATGGTCGCGGCGCTGGGCAGTCCGAGCCGGTCGCGCGCCTCGACCAGCACGTCATGCTTGCGCCTGGAATCGACGATCTGACCCTCGGTCAGCCCGGTTAGCTTGTCGTCGTGCACGCCGAGCACATTGGCCTCGAACCGGTCGAAGCCAATCTGCGCGGCGATTGGCGCAACGAAAGCGGTAAAGCCGCCCGAGACGAGGATGGTCTCCGCTCCCCGCGCCCGCATGGTGCGGACCAAGGTTGAGGCGCCGGGATTGGGCCGGATCCGCTCGGCCAGACATTGCTGGATGACGGATGCGTCGAGGCCTTCGAGCAAGGCGACCCGTTCTGCCAGGGCATGGGCGAAATCGAGCTCACCCTGCATGGCTCGCTCGGTGATGGCGGCAACCCGATCCTTGAAACCGGCATAGTCCGCGAGTTCGTCGATGCATTCCTGGCCGATCATGGTCGAATCCATATCGGCGACGAGCAGGCGCGCGGGCGTGCGCTCGCCCGGCCAGAGCGCGAAATCGACCCCGTCGAGCTGCGACAAGGCCGCCTTGATCGCGCCGGGATCGCCGTCCATCGAAATATCGGCGGCACTGCCTTGCTCGATCCAGTCGAGCAGGCGTGCGCCGGGGATCTGCTCCACCAGTCTTTCGTCGAGCCGTCCGGCTGCTATCAGCGTGGCAATGGCCAAGAAGCGTCCTCCCGTCGCCCTCATCGCCGGTCCGACCGCCAGCGGCAAGTCGGGGCTGGCGCTACGTCTGGCCGAGGCGACCGGCGGAGCGATCGTCAACGCCGACAGCGCCCAAGTGTATCGCGACCTGCCGATCCTGTCGGCGGCGCCTTCGGCGGAAGAGAAGCAGCGGGCCGAGCATCGGCTTTACGGCGTGCTTGATGGCGCCAAGTCCTGTTCAGCGGCCGACTGGGCAGCGATGGCCAAGGCTGAGATCGCCAAGCTGCACGGGGAACAGCGATTGCCGATCCTGGTCGGCGGGACCGGGCTCTATCTGCGCACCCTGCTCGACGGAATCGCGCCGGTGCCCGAAATCGATCCGGAAATCCGTGCCAAGGTGCGTGGCAATGGCGTGTCGGAGAATCTGGCCGAGCTGACGCTGCTCGACCCGGTGGCGGCGATTTCGCTCAATCCCGGCGACACGACGCGGATCGCCCGCGCGCTGGAGGTGGTGAAGTCGACCGGCAGGACGCTGGCCGAATGGCAGAAGCAGAGCGAGGGCGGGATCGGCGATGATGTCGAACTTAAGTCAATCATCCTGCTCCCTCCCCGCCCCTGGCTGTACGAGCGCTGCGACCAACGGTTCGCGGATATGGTCGAGCAAGGAGCGCTTGGCGAGGTCGAGGCCTTGCTCGCGAGAAACCTTGATTCCGACCTGCCGGTGATGCGGGCGATCGGCGTGACCGAGCTGGCCACGCACATCCGCGGTGAATGGTCTCTTGAGCAGGCGATCGTCGCCGGCCAGCAGGCGACGCGGCGCTACGCCAAGCGGCAATATACCTGGTTCGCGCACCAGCCGCCGCCCGAATGGCCGCGGTTCTGTGAGCCGTTGGAGGGCGCCGCGACCGAACGCGCGCTGGCGCTGCTCGGCGCGGCAGGCTAGCCACAAACCATGGAAACGATCCGCGACGAGGGCATCGACCGGGCGCCGCTTGAGGGCAAGCGCGTGGCGATCATCGGCTATGGCAATCAGGGACGCGCCCAGGCGCTGAACCTCAACGATAGCGGGATCGACGTGGTGGTTGGCCTGCGCGATGGTTCGCCCAGCCTCCATGGGGCGCAAGCCGACGGGATTGCCACCGCATCGCTGGCGGAGGCGGCCGCATCCGCCGACATCGTCATGCTGCTTGCCCCCGACGAGGTTCTGGCGGCGATCTATCGCGTCGTCGAGCCGCACTGCCGTGAAGGTGCGGCGCTGGGCTTCAGCCATGGCCTGGCGATCCGCTTCGGCTTCATCGCGCCGCGGCCCGACCTCGATGTGTTCATGCTGGCGCCCAAGGGGCCAGGGACCGCGCTCCGCTCGCTCTACCTGGAGGGCAAGGGTATGGTCGCGCTGTACGCGGTCGCGCAGGACAAGAGCGGCCAGGCGGAAGCCATCGCCCTCGCCTACGGCCAGGCGCTGGGCTGCGGACGGGCAGGCATCCTCCCCTCGACCTTTGCCGAGGAATGCGAGGCCGACCTGTTCAACGAAAATGCGGTGGTGTGGGGCGCGGTGCCGGAAATCCTTATCGCCGGCTTCGATACGCTGGTCGCGGCAGGTGTCAGCGATGAAGTCGCATATATGGAATGCATCGGCGAACTGAAGCTGATCGCCGAACTGATCGAGGCGCGCGGCATCGCCGGGATGCGCGAGGCGATCAGCAATACCGCCGAGCTTGGCGCGGTGCTGGGTGGACCGCGCATCGTCGACGACGGCGTACGCGCAAGGATGAAGGCGGTGCTCGAGGATATCCGCGACGGGCGCTTCAGCGAGCTGCTGAGCGACGAAGAGGCGTCGGCCTATCCCCGCCTGCGCGCGGCACGCGAAAAGGCGCGTAGCCTCAGGGTCGAACGGGCGCGGAAGAAACTAGAAGGTTAGCCGACGATCTCGGCCGGTTCGCCCAGCCGTTCGCCGATCGAAGCACGCTCGATATAGGCGCGCTGCAGGCGGCGGTGGGTCTCGGCGGCGTCGGGGTCCGTCGCGCTCAGGGCCAGTTCGGCTTCCTCAGCGGCACGGCGGGCGAAATAGCTCTTGTCATATTCGCTCATGGCAATTCTCCCGCCAAGAAGAGCAAAGCTTCTACCACCTTTGCCGCCAAAATGAAAAAGGAGCGCCCGGTCGCCCGGACGCCCCTTCCCCGATAAGCTTCGATTAGAAGCGGGTGCCGACCGTCAGCGCCACCTGGTGACGCGAGAGGCCTGCTTCATAGTTGGAGTAGCGATATTCGCCGCCAACATAAGCCTTGCCGCCGACATTATACTGGCCACCGGCACCGAGGCGGAAACCGTCGAAGTTCTCGCCAAAGGTGTCTACGCCGTCCGACGCCTTGAAGCGGGCGTTGGTGTAGCCGCCCTTCAGGTAGAGGTTGGCCTTCGGGCTCACCGCGAAGCTGACGCGGCCACCGGCATAGAGATCGCGGCCCGAATTCACTTCGGCGCCAGCCGATCCTTCCTTCTGGGTCGAATCCGTCGCTTCGATGTCGGCGCCAAGCGAAACGCCGTTGCCAACCGCAAAGTCGTAGCCGGCGCCGACGCCGAACAGGACTCCGCCGTCATGCTCGCCGAGCGCCTTGACGCGGTCATAGCCGACCAGGGCTTCGATGCGCGGGCCAGTCGGAGCCGCCGGAGCGTCCTGGGCCAGCGCAGGAGTCGCGCCAAGAACTGCAGCCGTTGCGGCCGTCGCAAGAAGAATCTTTTTCACAACAATACTCCATTGGTTGGCATCCCTTCAGGACGAAGGGACGAGCGGGGACCACGCCGAAATCGCCCTAGAATCAAGCTATTCGGTCATTTTCCTGTTATGCCGTGTGGACCGGCAGCCCCGTTCGAACATTTGGGTGCGGTACTTGTCGCTTCAATGAACGAATTAAGGACAAATCAAGGCGAAGGCCTCTGTTCCCGTTTAAAGTCAGAAGCTTGGATGGCCCGAAAAATATTTGCGATGGGCTGAATTATTGCCGTTAGCATAGAAAAAGGGACGCCCGACACATGCCGGACGTCCCCCAATCTTGCATATTGGCTCGATTAGAAGCGGGTGCCGATCGTCGCCGCGACCTGATGACGGCTGAAGTCGCCCTCATAGTTCGAATAGCGATATTCGGCGCCGACGTAGGCCTTACCGCCAACGATCAGCTGGCCGCCGAGGCCGACGCGGAAACCGTCGCCGTTCGCGCCGTCATCATCAACGATGATGCGGGCATTGGTGTAGCCGGCCTTCAGGTAGAGGCTGGCCTTCGGGTTGAGCGCATAGCTGACGCGGCCACCAACGTAGAGGTCACGCCCGCTCTGAGCGTCACCAAACTTGGTGGTTGAATCGCTCACTTCGCCGTCGAGGCCAAGCGAAACGCTATTGTTGATGGCGAAATCATAGCCAGCACCCAGACCGAACAGAGCGCCGCTCTTGTCGAAACCGCCGATGCTGACATTGTCAAAACCAATCAGGGCTTCGACGCGTGCGCCGGTCGGGGCCGCGGTGTCCTCGGCAACTGCCGGGGTGGCCAGAACCGCCGAGGCGACACCAGCAACAAAAAGCAACTTTTTCACACTTCACTCCTTAAAATATTCCCGAGCGCGGCAGGTGCCGGCCCGGGACCGCTGCGACTTATTCATGCAGTCGCGGGCAGTAAAGCGGGTTTTAGTAAGATACTGGAATTGTGCTGTTTAAGTGACAGCACAAAGCGCGATATTATTCCGAATTATAAGATTCATCTGCGCCCAAACAGTTTCTCGATGTCGGCATGCGCCAGCTTCACCCAGGTCGGGCGGCCGTGGTTGCACTGCCCCGAATGGGGTGTGACTTCCATTTCGCGCAGCAAGGCATTCATTTCCGCCACCGACAGGATCCGCCCTGCCCGCACCGAGCCATGGCAGGCCATGGTCGCGGCGACATGGTCGAGGCGGTCGCGCAGGCTAAGTGCCGTGCCAAGTTCGGCCAGCTCGGCGGCGACGTCGCCGAGCAGCCCACCAACATCGGTCTTGCCGAGCGGGGCTGGGGTCGCGCGGACCAACATGGCAGTTGGGCCGAAACGCTCGATCTCAAGACCCAGCGCGGCAAGATCGAGAATTGCGCCCTCGAGACGGTCGCAATCGGGTTCTTCCAGTTCGACCACATCGGGGATCAGTAGGGCCTGGCGGGCGACCACGCCGCCGTTCGATGCCTTGCGCATCCGTTCCAGCACCAGCCGCTCGTGCGCCGCATGCTGATCGACGATCACCAGCCCGTCTTCGGCTTCTGCGACGATGTAGGTCGCCGCGACCTGGCCTCGGGCGACACCGAGGGGGTAGCTAGCTTGCTCGGCCGGGACCGGTCTCGCCTCCTCCGCCCGTCCCATTGGCGCAGCGAAGGGCGCCGGCCGATCCATGACCGCAGCGGGAGAAGCGGCCGCGGCTTCAAAGAACGACGCTATAGGTTGCACAGGCGTTGACGGCTCGACCTGCCAGGCCGCCGGCTGGGCGAATTGCTCGCGCGCGGCGCTGCGGTGCCCGGCCTCGTCAAGCGCCGCCTTGAGGCCGCCGATGATCAAGCCGCGTACCGCCGCCGGGTCGCGGAAACGAACCTCGGTCTTGGCGGGGTGAACATTGATGTCGACCTCGCCAGCCGGGACCTCGACGAACAAGGCAGCCACCGGGTGGCGGTCCCGGGCGAGAAGGTCGCGATAGGCTGCGCGCAACGACCCAACCAGCAGCCGGTCTTTCACCGGGCGCGAGTTGACGAACAAAAATTGCTGGTCGGCCATGCCGCGATTGAAGGTCGGCAGGCTGATCACACCGGTGAGGCGCAACCCGTCTCGGACGCAGTCGATGCCGATCCCATGCCGGTCGAGCTCGTGGCTGAGCAGCGCCGCGACCCGGGCCGGACCATCGGATGGCTGGACCGAAAGGCTGCGGCGGCCATCATGGTCGAGGCTGAACGCGACGTCGGGCCGCGCCATCGCCAGCCGCTTCACCGCGTCGACGCAGGCGGCATATTCGGCCCTGGGCGAGCGGAGGAACTTGCGCCGGGCGGGCACTTTGTCGAACAGCCCTTCGACCCGCACCCGAGTGCCTGGCGGAAGCGCCGCCGGCCCCTCCCCCAGCAATTGGCCGTGATCGAGTTCGATCCGCCAGCCATCAGCGCCGCGCTCCCGGCTCTCCAGCGTCAACCGCGCGACGCTGGCGATGGACGGCAGCGCTTCGCCGCGAAACCCGAAGCTGGCGACATTCTCGATCGCGTCGTCGGGCAGCTTCGAGGTCGCATGCCGCTCCAGCGCCAGCTTCATTTCGGCGGGACTCATGCCGCTGCCGTCGTCGGTCACCTCGACCAGTTCGAGCCCGCCAGCGGACAGCCGGATCGCGACCGATTTCGCACCGGCATCGAGCGAATTTTCGATCAACTCCTTCAGCGCGCTGGCGGGCCGTTCAACCACCTCGCCGGCGGCGATGCGATTGATGAGTTCCGAGGGCAGCCTTCTTATTGACATGTTAACCTCCGTAGCCCAATCCGAAGCACCCTGCGAAGCACTGAATCCGCAGTTAGATTTATGTTGCATTCACAAGGACTTGGATAAGGAATCGTGAATCGGACCGGCTAGTGGGGCGGACCGGTTTCCAACAGGCAAGCGAGAGACGGGTAAAGCATGTTCTGGAACCGCTGGTTCAAATGGATGTCGCACGACATGGCTATCGATCTGGGGACGGCCAATACGCTGGTTTACGTCCGCGGCCGGGGCATCGTCCTCAACGAGCCGTCGGTAGTCGCGATCGAGACGATCAACGGGGTCAAGAAGGTCAAGGCGGTCGGCGACGACGCCAAGCTGATGATGGGCAAGACCCCCGACCAGATCGAAGCCATCCGTCCTTTGCGTGACGGCGTCATCGCCGACATCGACGTCGCCGAGCAGATGATCAAGCACTTCATCCACAAGGTGCATGGCGGCAAGATGCGCGCCTGGCGCTTCCCGGAAATCGTGATCTGCGTGCCGTCGGGTTCGACCAGCGTCGAGCGCCGCGCGATCCGCGACGCGGCCTCGAACGCCGGCGCTTCTGCGGTCTACCTGATCGAGGAGCCGATGGCGGCGGCGATCGGCGCCGACATGCCGGTGACCGAGCCGATCGGTTCGATGGTGGTCGATATCGGCGGCGGCACAACGGAAGTCGCGGTGCTGTCGCTGCGCGGCCTCGCCTACACCACGTCGGTGCGGGTCGGCGGCGACAAAATGGACGAAGCCATTTCCTCCTATGTCCGACGTAATCACAACCTGCTGATCGGCGAGGCCACGGCCGAGCGGATCAAGAAGGAAGTCGGTATTGCCAAGCCGCCGGTCGACGGGATCGGCAAGACGGTCCACATCAAGGGCCGCGACCTGGTCAACGGCGTGCCCAAGGAAATCACGATTAACCAGGGCCAGATCGCCGAAGCACTAAGCGAACCGGTCGGGACGATTGTCGAGGGCGTCCGCATCGCGCTGGAAAATACCGCTCCGGAACTTGCCGCCGACATCTGCGACCAGGGCATTGTCCTGACCGGCGGCGGTGCGCTGCTCCAGGGCCTGGACGAAGTGCTGCGCGACGAAACCGGATTACCGGTGACCGTGGCCGAGGATCCGCTGACCTGCGTTGCGCTCGGTACTGGCCGCGCGCTCGAAGAGGAGCAGTTCCGCGGCGTCCTCCAGACGGCTTAGGAGCAACTAGGCCGTGGCGGCCTCGGCGGGACCGCGCCCAGGCTGGTCGAGGCGCGCACAATACAGCCTGTTCTTCAGCTTCCTGGCGGTGATCGCCGGGCTGATCGTCGGGCTGGTCCTGCTGATCCTCTCGCTGGTTGCGCCGCAAAGCTACCAGGCGGTACGCGGTGCCGCGCTCGATGTGACCGCCCCGATCAGCGGCGGGCTCAACGAGATTGGATCGACCGTTACCGGGATGGTCAGCGGCGCCGGCGACTATTGGGACGCGGCCAACCAGAATGGCCAGCTGAAGCGGGACCGTGCCGCGCTGATGCGGCGGATGGTCGAGGCGCGCGGCATCCTCGAGGAAAACCGGCAGTTGAAGGCCGCGCTGCAATTGCGCGAGCAAAGCCGGGTGGCAGTTGCCGCCGGGCGGGTGGTCGGCTCATCGTTCGAAAGTCCACGGCGGTTCGCGATCATTTCGGTCGGGACCAGCGACGGGGTGCAGGTCGGAATGCCGGTGCGCGCGCCGGAAGGACTGATCGGCCGGGTGATCGACGCCGGGTCCACCGCCAGCCGCGTGCTGCTGGTCAGCGACCGCGCCAACATCGTCCCGGCCCGGATCCTTAAGGGCGGACAGCCGGTGATCTCGACCGGACGCGGCGACGGGACGATCGATGTCCGGCCCCTGGAAGTCGGCAAGAACCCGTTCAAGGCGGGTGACATCATCATCACCTCCGGCACCGGCGGCCTGTATCCACCGCTGATCCCCATCGCAAAGGTCATCCGGCTGGACGACGATGGCGCCATCGCATTGCCCATCGCCGACCCGTCGAAGGTCAGCTTCGCTATCGTCGAACCACCGTTCGAGCCGGCCGCCCTCGCCGCGGCAGGCTCCCCCGACAGCGAGGCCCCCTGATGGCCCGCTCGGCGCTCACTCCCAAGGGCGCGCGGCTGAACAAGGGCCCGCGGACGGGAGCCGAATATCTGCCGGCGGCGACGGTCGTGCTGGGTTCGATGATTTCGCTGCTGCCGATTGTCTCGACGACCGGCTGGTGGCCCGACTGGGGGCTGCTGATGCTGGTCGCCTGGCGGCTCTTGAGGGCCGACGCCTGGCCGGCCTGGTGGGCGGCCCCGCTCGGCTTCGTCAATGATCTGATCCTGGGCAGCCCGATCGGATTGTCGGTGGCGCTTTGGGCGGCGATGATGATCGCGATGGATACTCTCGATCGCCGCACGCAATGGCGCGATTATTGGATCGAATGGGGTATCGCCGGCCTGTTCATCGCGCTGGCGGAGTTGGCGCAGTGGCGGGTTGCGGGGGCGCTTGGCGCACCGGTCCCCCTGGGCATCACCATTGGTCCGGCGATCCTGATTGGCATATTGTGCTTCCCGGTCGCGGCGTTCCTCGCCGCGCGCATCGACCGGTGGAGGCTCGGGCGATGAAGGCCTCTCGCTTCACCGCGGCGCATCAGTCGATGACCTTTTCGCGACGGATGATGCTGGTCGGTGGCGCACAATTCGCCTTTGGCGGCGCGCTGGTCGCCCGGCTTGGCTATCTGTCGGTCGCGCAGAACCAGCATTACAAGCTCTTGAGCGAGAGCAACCGGGTCCAGCTGATCATCGTCCCGCCGCGCCGCGGCTGGATCGTCGACCGGAACGGCAAGCCGATCGCCATCAACCGGTCCGATTTCCGCGTCGACCTCATTCCCGAGCAGGTGGAGCGTCCCACCGAGACACTCCGGACGCTGACCCAGGCGCTCCAGCTGACTCCCGACGACGTTGATCGGATTATCAAGGAGATGAGGGCCTCGCGCGGCTACCAGCCGGTGCAAGTGGCGGAGAGCGTCCCTTATGACCAATATGCGGCGATCACCGTACGCCTGCCGGAAATGCCCGGGGTCGTGCCGCAGCGCGGCTTCTCCCGCTTCTATCCGGCCGGTCCGGCGGTGGCCCATCTGGTCGGCTTTGTCGGCGCCGCCTCGGCCAAGGATTATGAGAAGGAAAAGAACCCCCTTCTGATCACGCCGGGGTTCAAGATCGGCAAGGAAGGACTTGAAAAGGTTCTGGAACCCAGGCTGCGTGGGGTGCCCGGTGGGCAGCGGGTCGAGCTGACCGCGAGGGGCAAGCTGGTGCGCGAACTGGAGCCCAAGCCGGACCGCAGCGGCCAGACCGTGCAGCTGACCATCGACGCGGCGCTCCAGGAATATGCCGCGCGGCGGATGGGCGACCAGTCGGGGGCGCTGGTCGCGATGGACGTGATGAGCGGCGACATGCTGGCCTATGTTTCCATGCCGGCGTTCGACCCCAACAGCTTCAGCCAGGGGATCGGCCGGACCGAATGGCGGATGCTGTCCGAGGACGATCATATCCCGCTACTCAACAAGGTGGCGCAGGGGCTCTACCCGTCAGGATCGACCATCAAGCCGGCGATGGCGCTGGCCTTCCTGCAGCAGGGCATCGATCCGGCACGGCGCGTCAATTGTCCGGGCGGGATCCGCATCGGCAACCGCTATTTCCGCTGCGACGCGGTGCATGGGTCGATGGACATGCATTCGGCGGTCGAGCGCAGCTGCAACACCTATTTCTGGGCGACGGGCCTGATCACCGATCCCGAGAAGACGACCGAGATGGTCCACTATCTCGGCTATGGCGAGAAATTCGACCTGCCGATCCCCAGCCAGCGCTTCGGCACCATGCCCAGCCCCAAATGGCTGGAAGAGAAGTACAAGCGCAAATGGCAGGGATATGATTCTGCCAATACTTCGATCGGACAGGGCTATGTGCTGATCAACCCGATGCAGCTGGCGGTGATGCCGGCCCGGCTGGCGTCGGGGAAGCTGGTCAAGCCCCGCCTGCTGATGGCCGACCCGCGGCAGCCGGCGCCGGACCTCGATGTCGATCCGGCCCACCTCGAGATCGTCCGCAAGGCGATGTCGGCGGTAGTCAATGAGCATGGCACGGCGGTCGGCTCGAAGCTGCCGCTCGAGAACATCCTGATGGCCGGCAAGACCGGTACCGCACAGGTGTTCAAGCTCGGTGCGCGCGGGCACCAGTCCAACTGGGCGCTGCGCGACCATGCGCTGTTCGTGTCGTTCGCGCCGGCGGACGCCCCGCGCTACGCCATCGGCTGCATCATCGAACATGGCGGCTTCGGCGCCTCGGCCGCCGCGCCGATCGTCCGCGATTGCATGACCTTCCTGTTCGACCCGCAGAAAGGGATGGAGACGCTGACCGCGCTGGAGCAGCAATGGGGCGGGACGCTGCTCGAACGGACCGCGCGGCGCCAGGCCCAGTTCGAGGCCGCCTCCAAGGCCAGCCTTTCGGCATGATCATTTCCTCGGCGATCATCCCCCAGCCGCTAGCCCGCCTGCCGTGGCGGCTGATCTGGCTGGTCGCGCTGATCTGCACGATCGGCGTGGTGACGCTCTATTCCGCTGCCGGCGGTTCGGCCTCGCCCTGGGCGCTGAAGCAAGGCGTCACCATCCTCGCCTTCATGGCGGTGGCGATCGGCATCAGCTACATCCCGGAAAGCTTCATCAAGCAGATGATTTTCCCGGCCTATGTCGCGATCCTGGTCCTGCTGGTCCTGGTCGAGATGATCGGCTTCGTCGGCAAGGGCGCGCAGCGCTGGGTCGACCTCGGCTTCATCCGCCTCCAGCCCTCCGAATTCATGAAGCCAGCGATCGCGCTGGTGCTGGCGCGCTTCTACGATTTGCTGCCGGCCAGCGACGTCCGCCGCTGGCGCGGATTGTGGCCCGCGGCCGCCCTGGTATTCGTGCCCGCCGGCCTGATCCTGGTCCAGCCCGACCTCGGCACGGCGATGATGGTCATGCTGGGCGGGGTGACGGTGATGTTCATCGCCGGCCTGCCGATGTGGTACTTCGGCAGCGCCGCCGCGGCCGCCGCGGTGGCCGGCCCAATCCTCTTCTCGATGATGCACGATTACCAGCGCAAGCGGGTGCTGATCTTCCTCGATCCGGAGGCCGACCCGCTCGGCGCCGGCTATCACATCAGCCAGTCGAAGATCGCCATCGGATCGGGTGGCATCTGGGGCAAGGGGTACCTCAACGGCAGCCAGAGCCACCTCGACTACCTTCCCGAAGGCCATACCGACTTTGTCTTCGCCACCTTCGTCGAGGAATGGGGGCTGGTCGGCGGCGCGCTGCTGATCTTCGCCTTCTTCATGGTCATCCGCTGGGGCATGAACGTAAGCAAGGGCGCCAAGACCCGCTTCGGCCAGCTCGCCGCGGCGGGCCTGACCGCGACGATCTTCTTCTACGTCTCGATCAATTTGATGATGGTGATGGGCCTGGCGCCGGTGGTCGGCATCCCCCTGCCCCTGGTCAGTTTCGGCGGCTCGGCGGTGATGACGGTGATGATCTGCCTCGGCATTTTGATGTCGCTTGAGCGCCAGTCGCGGACCCGTACGACCATTGCCTGATTCCGGCGCCTGAAAAACTCGGCCAAAGGCGGTTGCGTGGGGCCGCCAAGGCTGTTAGAGGCCCGCCCGCGCCGCCGCTTCCAGGAGCGGCCCCGCGCGTTGCCCCACGGCATGGACGCATAGCTCAGTTGGTAGAGCAGCTGACTCTTAATCAGCGGGTCCTAGGTTCGAGCCCTAGTGCGTCCACCACCCTTTTCAGTCTTTCAAGCTGACCGCCCGGCCAAGGTCAGTCGCGGACGAAGATACGCTTCACTTCGCCAGCACCGAATTTTTCGGGCGCCTCCCCCCAGCGAAGGACTTCGACCGGAATGAACAGCGAGCTTAGCCCGGTACGCTGCATCAGGTCGAGCACCGGCTCCATCAGTGCGCGGGCATGCGGCTGGCCCGTGACCAGCGTCGCATTGCGCAGGAACATCGCCCCGATCGGGAGATCGGCGGACCCGACATAGGGCCAGACGGGAGTGCACACGCCGTCGGGTCCGACCAGCGACAGGGCCAGCGCCACGCGCTCCGTGTCGCCGCTGCAATCGACGACGATCGGATAAAGCCGGCTCCGGTCGCCCAGCTGGACCGGCCGCGCGCCGAGCTGCTCCGCCGCCGCCAGGCGTTCGGGATGGTCATCCATGAAGCTGACGCTGCTCACCCCGAGCGCGCGCGCCACGGCGACGCCGTAGAGGGCCATATTGTGCGCATGCCCGCCGACGATCAGCACCTCCGCATCCGGCCGGCCAGCGAGGTAGGGCGCGATGGTGCGATAAAGGTCGACCATGTTGCAGCCAACCGCCGCGCAGGCGACTTTATCCAGCCCCGGCGGCAGCGGAACGGCCATCGCGTCGGCATAGGGAACGGCGAGCAGGTCCGACATGCCGCCGCCCCAATCCCCGCCACGGGAGCCTAGCCCATAGTTCGACAGGGGCGGCCGCGACAGGCAGCTGTTGGTAAGGCCGGACCCGCAGCTGGCACAGGCGCCGCAGAAGATATGCAGCGGCAGGACGATTTGCATGCCGGGCGCGATCGTCCGCACCTGGCTGCCGACTTCGACCACTTCGGCGACCATCTCATGGCCCAGCGCAATCGGATAAGGCAGCGCCGTATAGCGCCCGCTGACCAGGCCCCGGTCAAAATCGCAGACCGCGACCGCCACCGGCCGGACGATCGCCGCGCCGTCGCCAGTGAGTACGGGCTCGGCAACCTCGACCCAGGCGACCGACCCGATATCCGTGAGCGTGAGTTGGCGCATGGTCTCCTCAGCTTCCGGGGCGCATTTTATGGCCATTCGCCACTCTTGCCTCATGCAATTTGGGCATGAGATGCCAGGCGTCCACCGCGGCGCCGTCCGGCCCGCTACTCCTCCGCCCCGTCATTCCTCTTCGCGAAGCGCCAGCTGTCCGCGCACATCTCGTTGAGGCCGCGCTTGGCCTTCCACCCCAGCTCGCGGCCGGCCTTGTCGGTCGAGGCGTAGATCGCGGCAACATCGCCGGGCCGCCGCGGGGCGGCAGCCTGAGGCACGTTGACGCCGGTCGCGCCGTTGAACGCGGCGAGCAGCTGCTTGACGCTGCTGCCCTGCCCCGTCCCCAGATTGTAGACGCCGAACCGCTCGCCGCGGCCCAGCGCCTCCAGCGCCGCGACATGGCCTTCGGCAAGGTCGACGACATGGATGTAGTCGCGCACGGCGGTGCCGTCGGCGGTCGGATAGTCGGTGCCGTAAATCGACAGAAGGTCGAGCTTCCCGCCGGCGGCGCGGATCACCAGCGGCATGAGGTTGTTGGGCATGCCGGTCGGTTCCTCGCCGATCAGGCCCGACGGATGGGCGCCGACCGGGTTGAAATAGCGCAGGATCGAGACGCGCCACGGCCGTTCGGCGCGGGCGAGGTCGGTCAGGATGGTCTCGCAGATGAGCTTGCCCTGGCCGTAGGGATTGATGGCGCCGGTGGGGTGGTCCTCGGCGATCGGCAGGCAAAGGGGCTCGCCATAGACGGTGGCGCTGCTGGAGAAGACGATGGTGCGGACATCGGCGGCGTCCATCGCTTCGAGGAGGGAGAGCAGGCCGCCGACATTATTGGCGTAATAATCGAGCGGGCGAGCGACGGATTCGGCGACCGCCTTGAGCCCGGCGAAGTGGATCACGGCGTCGATGCGATGATCGGAGAGCGCGGCGCGGACCAGCGCGGTGTCGCGGACGTCGCCTTCGATGACGGTCAGCGGGCGGCCGGCGATCGCGGCGAGGCGGCCGGCGACCGAGCGCCGGCTGTTGTCGAAATTGTCGAGCAGCACCGGCTCGTGCCCCGCCTCGAGCAAAGCGAGCGCGGTGTGCGAGCCGATGAAGCCGCAGCCGCCGGTCAGCAGGATGCGCAAGCAGCCGGGCCCTTAATCCGCGGGCTCGACAGCCGGCCGGTTGGCGACCAGCTGATCAACCACGGCCGGGTCGGCCAGGGTGGAGGTATCGCCAAGGTGCGCGATGTCGCCCTCGGCAATCTTGCGCAGGATGCGGCGCATAATCTTGCCGCTCCGCGTCTTGGGCAGCGCCGGTGCGAACTGGATCACGTCGGGCGTGGCGATCGGGCCGATTTCATGGCGGACCCATTGCACCAGCTCCTTGCGCAGCGCCTCGTCCGGCGCGCAGCTCGAATTGAGCGTGACATAGGCGTAGATGCCCTGCCCCTTGATCTCGTGAGGCATGCCGACCACCGCCGCCTCGGCGACTTCATGGTGCGAAACCAGCGCGCTTTCGATCTCGGCGGTGCCGAGGCGATGGCCCGAGACATTGATCACGTCGTCGATTCGGCCGGTGATCCAGTAATAGCCGTCCTCGTCACGGCGGCAGCCGTCGCCAGTGAAATAGAGGCCGCGGAAGGTGGTGAAATAGGTCTGGAAAAAGCGGCCATGGTCGCCCCAGACGGAGCGCATCTGCCCGGGCCAGCTGTCGGTGATGACCAGCGCGCCGCTGGCCGCCCCCTCGAGGAACTGGCCGCGTTCGTCGACCAACGCCGGCTTGATGCCGAACATCGGCAGGCAGGCGCTGCCCGGCTTGGTAGCGATCGCTCCGGGCATAGGTGTGATCATCGCCCCGCCGGTCTCGGTCTGCCACCAGGTATCGACGATCGGGCAGCGGCCTTCGCCGACCACATCATGATACCAGCCCCACGCTTCCGGATTGATTGGTTCGCCGACCGTTCCTAGCAGTTTCAATGAGTTGCGCGATGTTCTTTGCACCCAATCATCGCCTTCGCGCTCGAGCGCGCGGAGTACGGTCGGGGCGGTATAGAGGATCTCGACCTGGTGCTTGTCGACCACCTGCCAGATGCGGCTGGGATCGGGCCAGTTGGGCACGCCCTCGAACATTACCTCGGTCGCGCCGTTGGCCAGCGGGGCATAGACGATATAGGTGTGGCCGGTGACCCAGCCGATGTCGGCGGCGCACCAGTAGATCTGCCCGGGGCGATAATCGAACACATATTGGTGCGTCATCGACGCCCATACGGCATAGCCGCCGGTCGTGTGCAGCACGCCCTTGGGCTTTCCGGTCGAGCCCGACGTATAGAGAATGAACAAGGGGTCTTCGGCGCCCATTTCCTCGGGCGGGCAATCGTCGGAAGCGCCGCGTTCCAGCTCGCTCCACATATGGTCGCGGCCATTCTGCATGGCGATAGCGGCACCCGTGTGCCTGTACACGATCACCCGATCGACCTCGGGACAGTCGACCAGCGCCGCGTCGACATTGGCCTTGAGCGGGACCACCTTGCCGCCGCGCAGGCCTTCGTCGGCGGTGATGACGATACGGCTGTCGCAATCCTTGATGCGGTCTTCCAGCGCCTCGGGCGAGAAGCCACCGAACACGACCGAGTGGATGGCGCCGATCCGGGCACAGGCGAGCATCGCCACCGCCGCTTCGGGCACCATCGGCATGTAGATCGTGACCCGGTCGCCGCGCGAGACGTCCATCGCCTTCAGGACATTGGCGAAGCGGCACACCATGCCGTGCAGCTCGCGGTAGCTGATCGAGCGACCCTGGGCGGCCGGATCGTCCGGCTCCCAGATGATCGCGGTGACGTCGCCCCGTTCGGCGAGATGCCGGTCGAGGCAATTGACCGAGAGATTGAGCGTGCCGTCCGCGAACCATTTGATGCCGAAGTCGTCTTCGTGGAAGCTGGTTTCCTTGACCGTGGTGAACGGCCTGATCCAGTCGATCCGCTGCGCCTCGCGCCGCCAGAAACTGTCGGGGGACTCGACCGACTCGCGGTACATTTCGGCATAGCGGTTGGCGTCGATCAGCGCCTTTTCGGCCCATTCCGAGAGCACCGGGTACAGGGCGTCGGTCATGCCAGCCTCTCCTTCGCCCAATGCAGTTAGGCTGCCGTAGCGTCCGTGCAAAGCCCCTCGCGCGGCGCGAATAGCTCGGCTAGCACCGCGCCATGACCTTGCTCGTTACCGGTGTCGCCGGCTTTATCGGCTCGTCCGTCGCGATGGCGCTGCTCGACCGCGGCGAGCAGGTCATCGGCATCGATAATATCAACGATTATTACGACCCGGCGCTGAAGCGCGCGCGGCTCGACCGGCTGGCGGCGGCCCATGGCAATGCCTTCAGCTTCGAACAGGTCGATTTCGGCGACCAGCGGGAGCTGGAGGCGTTCGCTGCACCGCACCGGTTCAAGCGCATCATTCACCTGGGCGCCCAGGCGGGGGTGCGCTACTCGCTGGTCAACCCCCAGGCCTATGTCCGCTCCAACCTGATGGGGCAGATCAACATGCTTGAGCTTGCACGGCACCGCGAGGTCGAGCATTTCGTCTACGCCAGCTCGTCATCGGTCTATGGTGGCAACAAAGTGCTGCCCTTCCGTGTCGAGGAGCGGGTCGACCAGCCGGTCTCGCTCTATGCCGCGACCAAGAAATCCGACGAGCTGATGAGCGAGAGCTACGCCCATCTGTTCCGTGTGCCGATGACCGGGCTGCGCTTCTTCACCGTCTATGGGCCGTGGGGCCGGCCCGACATGGCGATGTGGATCTTCACCAAGGCGCTTTACGAAGGACGGCCGCTGACCGTCTTCAATAGCGGGAACATGCGCCGCGACTTTACCTATGTCGACGACATCGTGAAGGGAGTGCTGGCCTGCCTCGACGGACCTCCGGCCGACGATGGCGAGGAGAAGGCCGGCGGCAGCCGCAGCCCGCATGCGCTCTACAATATCGGCAACCACCGCTCCGAGGAGCTGATGCGGATGGTCGGGCTGCTGGAGCAGGCCACCGGCCGAACCGCGGCCTATGACTTCCAGCCGATGCAGCCCGGCGACGTCCAGGATACCTATGCCGACATTAGCGCCATCCAGCGCGACCATGGCTTCGAGCCGAGTACGAGCATCGACGAGGGCGTTCCCCGCTTCGTCGACTGGTTTAAGCAATATCACAGGATCGACTGATGCCCGTTCCCGCCATTTTCGACCGCCTGCGCATCCCCGTCATCGGTGCGCCCCTGTTCATCGTCTCCAACCCCGACCTGGTCATCGCCCAGTGCAAGGCCGGGATCGTCGGCAGTTTCCCTTCGCTCAACGCGCGGCCGCAGAGCCAGCTGGACGAATGGATCCACCAGATCACCGAGGAATTGGCCGCGCATGACCGGGACCATCCGGATGCGCCGTCGGCGCCGTTCGCGGTCAACCAGATCGTCCACCGCTCGAATGACCGGTTCGAAGAGGACATGATGACCTGCGCCAAGTGGAAGGTGCCGATCGTCATCACCTCGCTGGGCGCGCGGACCGAACTCAACGACGCGGTGCACGGCTGGGGTGGCATTACCCTCCACGACATTATCGACGACCGTTACGCCAGGAAGGCGATCGAAAAGGGCGCGGATGGGCTCATCGCCGTCGCCTGGGGCGCCGGCGGTCATGCCGGCCGGCTGTCACCGTTCGCGCTGGTCCAGGAAATCCGGCAGTGGTTCGACGGGCCGCTGGCGCTGAGCGGCGCGATCGCCACCGGCGGCGCAGTTTTGGCCGCGCAGGCGATGGGCGCCGACTTTGCCTATATCGGCTCGCCGTTCATCGCCACGAACGAGGCTCGGGCAATGGACAGCTACAAGGCCGGGATCGTCGAAGGCCGGGCGGCCGACATCGTCTATTCCAACCTGTTCACCGGCATACACGGCAATTACCTTCGGGGGTCGATCGTCGCTGCGGGTCTCGATCCCGACAATCTGCCGGAAGCCGGCCCCGAAGCGATGAACTTCCAGTCGGCGACCGGCGCCAAGGCCTGGCGCGACATTTGGGGCTCCGGTCAGGGTATCGGGGTGCTCGACAAGGTCTCGCCAGCCGGCGAACTGGTCGCACGACTGGTCAAGGAATATGCCGAGGCCAGAAAGCGGCTCGCGCTCTAGGCCAATTCTTGCAGCTTTGACCGCCAGTCGGGCACTAGCGGCACCGGACGGCGATTGTCGCGCCCCACATAGACATGGGTGAAATGACCCTGCGCGCTCGGTTCGACCGAATCTTTTCCGAAGACGCCGATGCGATAGGTGACGCTGGACAAGCCAAGGCGCTCGACTGAAATTCCAACCTCGACATCACCGGGAAAGCTCAGCGGCGCGAAGTAGGAGCAGCCGGTTTCGACGACCAGGCCGATAGGATCGCCCTGTTCGATATCCAGCAGACCCGTTTGGACCAGCCAGGCGTTCACGGCGGTGTCGAACCATTCGTAATAGACGGTGTTGTTGACGTGTCCGTAAGCGTCATTGTCCGCCCAGCGCATGGCGATCGTCATGAACCAGCGATAGGCGTCCCGCTTTCGGCGGTCGGGACGGCTCACCAGGCAGCCTCATAAAGGCGCCGCGCATCCTCTTCCTCAATGGGCGCAGGATTGTTCACCAGCAGGCGAGTCTGCTTCATCGCTTCGCGGGCGAGAGTGGGGATGTCGCCCTCGCCGATCCCATGGTCGCGCAGGCGCGGCTTGAGACCGCTGGCGGCGACCAGCCCATCGAGCCGGTCGATCAAGGCGGCACAGCGCGCCTGGCTCCCCTGCCCTTCGCATTCCGGCACAAGGATCGGGGCGAGCTCGGCGTAAAGTTCGCGCGCTGCCTCGCTGTTGTGTTGCAAGACCACCCGCAGCATCAGCGCATTGCTGAGGCCGTGCGGCAAATGGTGCAGTCCGCCGAGCGGATAGGCCAGCGCGTGGACACCGGCGACCGGCGCATTGGAAAAGGCCAGGCCGGCCAGGTGAGCGCCGAGCAGCATGGCCGAACGCGCTTCAATATTGGCCGGTTCTTCAATGGCTTTGAGCAAATCGTTCGCAAGCAATCGCAGCGCTTCCCTTGCCAAAGCATCGGATAGCGGATTCTTGAGGCGGGCCGAGGTATAGGCCTCGACCGCATGGACGATCGCGTCGATCCCGGTCGCCGCGGTGACATGCGCCGGCAATCCAAGGGTCAGCGACGGATCGAGCACCGCATAGTCGGCAATCAACGGACGCGAGTTGACCGCCAGCTTGGTGCCACCCTCACAAGTGATGACCGAAATCGGAGTCGCCTCGCTGCCCGTGCCCGCCGTGGTCGGGACCAGCGCCAGCGGGAGCCGCTGCCCCCTGGCGATGTCGACGCCCCACACGTCGTCGAGATTGTCGCCCGAACCGAGCAGATAGGCGGCCAGCTTGGCGACATCCATCGGGCTTCCGCCGCCAAAGCCGACGACATGGGTGACGTCATGACGCCGCCCGAGCTCGACCGCGGCGAGTAGCGTTTCCTTCGATGGATCGGCCTCGACGGCGTCGAACAGGACGACCTCGCGCTCGCCAGCCTGCAGCGCTTCGCGGCACGCGTCGGTCAGGCCAAGCCGCAACACGTCGTGGTCGGTGACGAACAGGCAAGGCCCATCGGGCAGGACATCAGCAAGGCGCACGGCCGCGCCGTTACCGCTGATCAGTCGGGGTCCGGGATTGAAGGTGAAGGGCTGCATTGGCCGAGCGTAACCGCTCAGCCGTTGCGGTTCCAGATGAAGTCGCGTTCGAGCCGGCCCATCAGGGCGCGCGCCGGGCTTGGCACCGGCTCGTCCAGCATTTGTCCTTCGTCGAGCCGCTGGACGCGCGAGTAGAGGTCGGCGCTGGCGTTGATTAGCCGTTGCGCCGCTTCGGGCAATTGTTCGACGACCAGCGGATCGCTGTCATTGGCGTGGCCAAGGCGCCGCTCCGGACGCCGCCCGTCTTTCGAGTGGATCTCGCCGCTTTCGACCGCGCGCTGGGTCAGCAGCCAGGCGACGATATGCATGATCCGCGTGGTGACTTTCAGCGACTCGCAGGCGAAGCCGACCCGCGCGAAGGGTTCGAGGCTTTGCCGGTCGTCGCGGCCGGCCTCGTCGAAATAAGCCCGGGCCTCGTCAGCCAGGATCATCGACTCGGTGTAGAGCGAGTCGATCAGCCGCGGCGTAATCCGCGCTTCCTGAGTCCTGTCGTCATTCGATTCGTTCATGATTCCGCCGATGTTGCCATGGGAGCGGGCGAGAGAAAACGCCTGACTGACAAAAACGGCAATCGCCGGGAAATCATCTGTCCCGGCCTCGGACAGCCGAAGTCAGGCAATGATGTCGGGAATAATCCGGTTGGCGAGCTGTTGGATCTCGTCCTTGAGCGTCAGCTTGCGCTTCTTCATCCGGGCCAGCTCCAGCTGGTCGCAATTGCCGGTCTGGGCGAGCAATTCGATTTCCTGATCGAGGCGACGATGCTCGGCCTTCAGCAAGGCCAAGACCTCGCGCGGATCATCGTCGTTCATGGGCTTTACCCTACTACATGGCGGGGCAATCGTCACGCGGGCGGATCGTCGGCGAGCCGCAAGGCGAACCGGCCAAGCCGTTCAATTTGCTAGCGACAAATGGATCAATTCGTGATTAATTCACTGAACTGTCACGCGTCAGCCAACGAAAGGAAATTGACCGATGGACAAGGCTCATGCCGAGGCGATCGCATCTAAACACGCTGCTCTTCATGCAATCATCGACGCCGAAGAGCACCGACCGCACCCGGACATCGACCTGTTGACGCGATTGAAGAAAGAAAAGCTTAGGCTGAAGGATGAGCTAGTCGGACACTAGCTATCGTAAGCCAGAAAAAAGGCCGGCGCTCCATCGAGCAGCCGGCCTTTTTTATTGGTTCTTGAAAGCTTCAGTCGTCCCTTGAGACGCGCTCGATCCGCTCGTGCTTCTCCTGGGCCTCCAGGGTCATGGTCGCGATCGGACGGGCTTCGAGCCGGGCCAGCGAAATCGGCTCGCCGGTGACTTCGCAATAGCCATATTCGCCATCGTAAAGCCGGCGGACGGCGGAATCGATCTTGGCGATCAGCTTGCGCTGCCGGTCGCGGGTACGAAGCTCGATCGACCAGTCGGTCTCGCTCGACGCACGGTCGGCAATATCGGGTTCGCGCAGGGAGTCGACTTGCAGCTGCGCCATGGTCGCGCGGCTCTCCTCGACGATGGATTCTTTCCAGTCGCGGAGCTTGCGGAGGAAATAGGCCCGCTGCTCGACGCACATGAACTCTTCGCTATCGGTTGGACGGTAACCGTCCGGAAGCACAAGTTGGTCGAATTGTTCGGAACCTGTACCGTACAGGTCCACCAAAGCGGTAGCCATCAACACCCTCCCCGACACAAGCGCCTGCCGCTTCCGCGACCGGGCCAACGGTTGCGGCCGGAGGCAAATACCCGAGGCATTCCCGATACTTAAATCGGTCATGCCGGCATCCCCATCGCGCTCATAGTTAAGGCAGGGCTCCTTAACAAGAACTGACTGGCCGATAACCAACTTAACTGTGGATTGTTGCCGGGAAAACGCAGGTGGTTGTTTCAAGGCAGCACAATCCGCATAGCGGAGCCGTGCGTATTCTCCTCACCAACGACGACGGCATCCATGCTCCCGGCTTTGCCTTGCTCGAGTCGATTGCATCGAATTTGTCTGACGACGTCTGGGCCGTCGCCCCGGCAGAAGAGCAGTCCGGCGCCGGCCATTCACTGACCCTCACGCGCCCGATCCGCTTGCGCAAGCTGGGCGACAAGAAGTTCGCGGTCAGGGGGACGCCAACCGATGCGGTGATGATGGCGCTGGCGCACATCATGAAGGACAGCCCGCCCGACCTGATCCTGTCGGGCATCAATCGCGGCGCCAACCTGGCCGAAGACGTCACCTATTCGGGCACCGTATCGGCCGCAATGGAAGGCGCGCTGGCCGGGGTAAGGTCGGTGGCCTTGAGCCAGGTCTATGCCAAGGAAGGCATGGGCGACACGGTCCCCTTCGCCGCCGCCGAAGCCTGGGCGGAGCGCGTGCTGAAGCCGTTGCTGGAAGCGCCGTTCACTCCGGGAACCCTGGTCAATGTCAACTTCCCGGCACTCGCCCCCGACGCCATCAAGGGCATTCGCGTCTGCCGCCAGGGCATTCGCGACTATGGCCGCCTGAGGATTGTCGAGCGAACCGACCCACGCGGGTATCGCTATTGGACGCCAGGTTCGAGCGGCGACAGCAGCGCGAACTCCGGTATTTCCGCGGTAATGCGGTCACCTTCTTCATCGACGAAGATATAATGTCCGCTCATGGCGCCGGCCGGCGTATCGAGCGGACAGCCGGACACATAGTCGTAACTGTCGCCGGGGGTGACGACCGGCATTTCGCCGACCACGCCCTGCCCGCGAACCTCGTGCGTATTGCCGTGGCCGTCGACGATCTTCCAATAACGCTCGAGCAGCTGGACGGTCCCATCGCCGTCATTCTCGATCCGGATGTGATAGGACCAGAACCAGCGGCTTTGGTCGGGCGCCGATTGCTCCGGCAGGTAGCTGACGGCGACCCGCACCGTTAGCGCGCCGCTGACCGCAACATGGGGGAACAGCAGCGCGAGGGTGTCGACCATGGTTAAGACGCTAAGCTTGTCCAGCGGCCCTGCGCAAGCGCTCAACGAGCCGGACCCGCGCTTCGCCGACCGGGGCCGACCTGTCGGTGATCACGTCGCGCAACAGGAAATGGCCGGTCAGCTGCAGTCCCTCCAATATTTCGGGCCAGCTCGCTGAACCGCCTTCCATTACGAAACGGGGGAGCTTGAGCAGCTTGCCTGCATAAGGTTCCGCCTCGGCTGCGCTGACCGCCCGGCCCGAGCGTGGGCTGACCGCGACGAGTTCGTCGTTGGCGCCTGATACTGCGCATTTCTCGAGGTCGAGGCCGAAGCCCAACTCAGCGAGCAACAGCAGTTCGTAACGGACCAGCGCAGCGCCCCAGCCGCTGGCCGATGGCGCCGCCTCGATCGCGCTAACCAGGCCATCGAGCGCCTCATAAAGCCGCGGATAAGGTTGGCCCTCGGGCAAGGCAGTCGCGGTCAGCGCACAGGCCCAGTCGATTGCGGCGGCCGGGAGCGGTTCTTGCAGTAGTGGCCCGCGGCTATGGACCAACTCGACGCTCGCCTGCGCCAGCTGAGTCTCGGTGCGCGCCGACAGGAGCGCTTCGACCTGGTTTCCGGGCATCAGCACCGGCCTCAACCGCCTGCCCCTTGCCCCACGAACATAGGCTGCTTGCAGCCCATGGTCCGGCGTCATCAGCCGGATTACCGCACCATGTTCGCCATGCGGGCGAAGCGCGACAACAATGGCGAGGGTGGTAAGTCTCATCAGCCGCGCGGATGGAAATAATCGTAGATTTGGCGGGCCATCGCCTTGCTGATCCCGGGCGCCCGCTCAAGATCGTCGAGTGCCGCGCTTTTGACCGCCCGGGCTGTGCCGAAATGCATCAGCAGTGCGCGCTTACGATTGGGTCCGATGCCGGGAACCTCGTTGAGGGTCGAGGTGGTCAGGCTCTTGGCCCGCTTCTGCCGGTGGGTGCCGATGGCGAAGCGGTGGGCCTCGTCGCGCAACCGCTGGATGAGAAACAGGAGCGGTGAATTCACCGGCAGGGTAAGTTCGCGCCCGCCCGGCAGGTGAAATACTTCTCGTCCTTCCCGTCCGTGGTGCGGTCCTTTGGCAACGCCGACAACGGGTACATCGCTGACCCCTTGCTCTTCCATGATCTCGAGCACAGCATTGAGCTGCCCCTTGCCGCCGTCGATCAGTAGCAGGTCGGGCCATTCGCCGCCCGAGCGATCCGGATCCTCTTTCTCCAGCCGGGCAAAGCGCCGTTCGAGCACCTCGCGCATCATGCCGAAATCGTCGCCCGGCGTGACGCCCGACTTGATGTTGAACTTGCGATAGGCGTTCTTGCGGAAGCCTTCCGGCCCGGCGACGATCATCGCGCCGGTGGCGTTGGTGCCCATGATATGACTGTTATCATAAACCTCGATCCGCTGCGGCGGCTCGGGCAATTCGAACACTTCCGCCATCTCCTGCAGCAGTTTGCCCTGGGTGGTCGATTCCGCCATTCGCCGGTCGAGCGCTTCCTCCGCGTTGCGCCGGGCCTGGTCGATCAGCTTGCGGCGGTCACCCCGTTGCGGCTGGCTGATCTCTACCTTGCGCTCCGCTCGCTCGGAAAGTGCCTCGGCGATCAATTCGCTTTCGCCCAGCCGGCGGTCGACCAAGATCCGCTTCGGCGGCGGCACTTCCTCGTAAAATTGCATCAGGAAGCCGGCCAGCACTTCATCCTCGGGGACGTCAGCCGTGTGGGCAGGGAAAAAGCTGCGATGCCCCCAGTTCTGCCCGCCGCGTATGAAGAAGGCCTGGATGCATATTTGCCCGGCCTTGGAGGCCAGCGCGAATATGTCGCCGTCACCCAGCCCCTCGGCATGCACCGTCTGGCTGCCCTGGACGTAGGTCAGGGCGCGAAGCCGGTCGCGATAGACGGCGGCCAGCTCAAAATCCCGTTTTTCCGCCGCCTCGGCCATTTGCTTGCCGAGCCGCGCCTGCACCCCGGTCGATTTCCCGGCCAGGAACTGCTTCGCATCGTCGACCAGGTCGGCATAATCCGCATCGCTGATCCGGCCGACGCAGGGCGCCGAGCAACGCCGGATCTGGTACAGCAGGCAGGGCCGCGTCCGGTTTGAGAAAAAACTGTCGGAACAACTTCTTAGCAGGAATAGCTTCTGCAACGCGTTAAGCGTGCTGGTGACCGATCCGGCACTGGCGAAAGGCCCGAAATACTGCCCCTTGGCGCGCCGCGCGCCGCGATGCTTGCGGACCTGCGGGAAGGGATGATCTTCGCGCAGCAGGATGAAGGGGAAGCTCTTGTCGTCACGCAGCAACACATTGAAGGCCGGCCGGAACCGCTTGATCAGCTGTGCCTCGAGCAGCAGCGCCTCGGCCTCGGTCCGGGTGGTGACGATCGTCATGTCGCGCGTCTGCGCGACCATCCGTTGCAGGCGCTTGGGCAGCTTCGCGACCTGGGTGTAATTGGTCACCCGGTTCTTCAGCACCCGCGCCTTGCCGACGTAAAGCACGTCGCCGCGGGCATCGAGCATCCGGTAAACTCCCGGCCGCGCCGGCAACGTCTTCAACACGTTGCGGATCGCCTTCACCCCCGCCTCAAGGTCAGGCGCGCCGTCCCCACGCAGCGCGTAGGTTGCCCTTTCCTCATTGAAGCGGTCGCCCGAGCCCGGAAGATCGGGCCGGCCGGCAGGCGTTCGATCCATAACGCAGATGTAGGAGAGAGTACGGCTAGGCGCTAGGCGGCGGCCCGCGCCGCTTCCTGCTCCTCGAGCATCCATTCAACCGCCTTGCGGGCATGGATCGCGGTCGTGTCATAGACCGGCAGCACATTGGCGCGGGCGTCGACCGCCAGCACCAATTCCGTGCAACCAAGCACCACCGCCTGGACCTTCTGCTTACCCAGCTCGGTGATCAGCGTCTTGAGCTTGCGCTGGCTTTCCCGCACGACACGCCCCGCGGCCAGCTCTTCGAAAATGATCCGGTCGACTTCGTTCATCCACCCATTGTCGATCGGCGCCAGGGTGATCCCGCGCCGCTCGATCCGCTCGCGGACGAAGCTCTCGGTCATTGTGAAGCGTGAGCCGAGCAGGGCCACGCGCGTGCGGCCGTCGGCGACGAGCCGATCCGCGGCGGCATCGGCGATGTGCAACACCGGTATGCCGACGTTGGCGGCCACGGCGTCATAGCTTTTGTGAACCGTGTTACAGGCGATGACGATGCCTTCCGCCCCGCTTGCTTCGAGCCGTCTGGCCGCGTCGACGGTAATCTTGGCGATTCCGTCCCAATTGCCGGCCAGCTCCATGGCCGCGATCGGACCGAAATCGACGCTCTCGATCGCCAGCTCGGCGCTGTGCAGGCCGCCCAGCCGCTGAGAAATCCCACGATTGATATGTTCGTAGTAAAGCGCGGTCGACGACCAGCTCATACCACCGATGATGCCCAGTTTCCTCAACGCCCCTACCTCCCCAACTCCCCGACCGGCGAGTCCGGCTGGGGGCTTAAACCCAGAAACGTCTATCGCCGCTGGAGTATCCCAGCGATTTGTCGCCAAACCCAGCTAGTCCCCCGGACTAACCCAGTGACTTAACGATCTCCTCGACCATCTTCTTGGCATCGGCGAGGAGCATCATCGTATTGTCGCGATAGAAAAGCTCATTATCGACGCCGGCGTAACCCACGCCGCCCATCGACCTTTTCACGAACAAGACGGTCCGAGCCTTTTCCACGTCGAGTACCGGCATGCCGTATATCGGCGAGCTCTTGTCGGTCTTGGCGGCCGGATTGGTGACGTCATTGGCGCCGATCACGAAGGCGACGTCGGCGGTGGCGAATTCGCTATTGATGTCCTCCAGCTCGAACACTTCGTCATAGGGGACATTGGCCTCGGCCAGCAGCACGTTCATGTGCCCCGGCATCCGGCCCGCCACCGGGTGGATGGCATATTTGACCTCGACACCCTCCTTCTTCAGTAGGTCGGCCATCTCGCGCAGCACATGCTGCGCCTGGCTGACGGCCATGCCGTAGCCGGGAACGATGATCACCTTGTCGGCCTGCTTCATCAGGAAGGCGGCGTCCTCGGCCGATCCGCGCTTGTAGGCCCGGTCGATCGCCGCCGCCTCGCCGCTCGATTCAACCGCGCCGAACCCACCGGCGATGACCGAGATGAAGCTGCGGTTCATCGCCCGGCACATGATGTAGCTGAGGATTGCGCCCGACGAGCCGACCAGCGCGCCGGTGATGATCATCGCCGTATTGTGCAGCGTGAAGCCCATCGCCGCCGCGGCCCAGCCGGAATAGCTGTTGAGCATCGAGATCACGACCGGCATGTCCGCCCCGCCGATCGGCACGATCAGCAGGAAGCCGATGGCGAAGCTCAGCGCGCAAAGCGTCCAGAAGTCGATCGGGCTCTGGCTGTCGTAGAAGCCATAGAGGAAGAAGATAATCGCCAGGCCGACCGCCAGGTTGATCCAGTGCCGCAGCGGCAGCAGGATCGGCTTGCCGCTCATATTGCCGTTTAACTTGAGGAAGGCGATCACCGAGCCGGAGAAGGTGATCGCGCCGATAGCCACACCGAGGCCCATCTCGATCCGGCTGACCCCAAGAATCGCCCCCGACGTATCGACGATGCCGAAGGCGGATGGATTGAGGAATGCGGCTGCGCCAACCAGCACCGCCGCCATGCCGACCAGCGAGTGAAATGCCGCCACTAGTTGCGGCATGGCCGTCATCTGGATGCGGCGTGCGGTGACCAAGCCGATGCCGCCACCAATTGCGATGGCTATCAGGATTTCGCCAGCCGTGACGAGATCAATGAAATCTCCCTGGAACGAAATGGCCGGCGCGTGCGCGCCACTGAGACCACCAAGAGGCGCATGAACGATCAGCGTCGTCACCACGGCGATCGCCATGCCAGCCATGCCGATCAGATTGCCGCGCCGGCTGCTGTCGGGGCTCGACAGGCCGCGCAGTGCCAGGATGAAGCATATGCCGGAAATCAGGTAAGCGAGGAGCACCCAGCTCGGGACCGCCGTGGCCTCATGCATCGCGACGCTCCCGCTTCTTGTACATCGCCAACATGCGGTAGGTGACGGCGAAGCCGCCGAAGATGTTCACGCTGGCCAGCGCCACCGCGACCAGGCCCAACCATTTCGACTGGACGCTGCCCGCCGCCGCCGCCGCGATCAGCGCGCCGACGACAATCACCGAGCTGACCGCATTGGTCACGCTCATCAACGGCGTGTGCAGCGCCGGGGTGACCGACCAGACGACATAATAGCCGACGAAGCATGCCAACACGAAGATCGACAGGACGGAAATGAAGTCCAAGAGAGGCCTCCCCGCATTCGAGTGCCGATCTTGTGGCAAGGCGGCACCGGCTTGTCGAGGGCGAGCGCGGCCTACCGCAAATCTTGCTATTAACTTAACGAGGTTTCCGATTTTTTAACCTTTTTCCCTGCATGGCCTGCAAGGACGAAGAAGGAAGAAGTTCGCGCCATGAAATGGCCGTTCCGCCGCAACCGCGAACCCGGGGCCAAGCGCCCCACGAGGATGCTTGCCTGGGCGATGGTGCTCGGCCTGCTGTTCGGGCTGGTCGCGGCCGGTGAATATCCCGAGGATCGCCTGCGCGTCGTCCGCAATCATCTCAACGAGCGCCCGGTCAGCGGCCGGATCGTGCTGGTCGGGATCGACGAGAAATCGGTCAAGGAAGTCGGCCGCTGGCCCTGGCCGCGCAGCCGCTATGCGCAGCTGATCGAAGCGCTCGACAAGGCCGAGCCGCAGCAGCAGGTCCATGACATTCTATTGTCGGAACGGACCGACCCGGCGCTTGACCGGCAGCTGGCCCAAACGATCAGCCACAGCAACAATGTGATTCTCGCCTACCTCCCCCGCGCCGGCGCGCAGGAAGGCAAGATTGAGGACGTCCATCCGCTTCCAGAGTTTTTGAAGCACGCCGGCATCGGCACCATCACGCTTCACTATAATTACGCCAACGAGGCCTGGTTCCTGCCGCGCGGCACCCGCCGCGGCGAGACAGTGATACCCTCGCTGGCCAGCATCCTGGCCGACCGCAATATGAGCAGCGATGCCGATTTCCGAGTCAATTACGCCTTCGATCCTGCTTCGATCCCGGTCTACAGCGCCGCCGACGTCATCGACGGCCGGGTCGGCAAGGCCCAGCTGAAGGGCAAGACGGTCATTGTTGGGACCGACGCCGAGCGGCTGGGCGACCAGTTCATGCTGCCCGGCTGGGGCAAGGCCAGCGGCGTCTACCTGCACATCATCGGCGCCGAGACGCTCAAAGCGGGCTCGCCGATCGACCTCGGCTGGATTCCCGCCTTCCTGATCGCCTGCTTGGCTGTGACGATGGCAATCAAGCGCAAGCTGCGTGGGCAGGTAGGCCTGTTGGGTGGTGGCGCTATGCTCCTGCTCGGTGCGCCGCTGCTGCTCGAGCGGGCCCAGGTTTTCGCTGACGTGACCGCCGGATTGTTCGTCATCCTGTGGGTGACGACCGGCATCACCATGCAGAACATGAAGCGCCGCGGCCTGACCAATACGGTCAGCGGCCTGCCCAATCTCAACGCCTTGCGCCGCGCCGGCCACGAGAACGACCGGCCGCTGATCGTCGCGCGCGTGATCAACTATGCCCAGATCGTCTCGACCCTGTCGGTCGCCCATGAGCGCTCACTGACCGAGCAGATCGTCTCGCGATTGAAGGTCGGCTCGGAAGTATCGACCGTCTACCAGGGTGATGAAGGCATTTTCGCGTGGACCGTACCCGCCGGCACCGCGATCGGCCACCATGTCGAGGCGCTGCATGCCCTGTTCCGCAGCCCGGCCAAGATCGACGGCAAGCATTTCGATATCGCCATCAGCTTCGGCGTCGAAATCGGCAGCGGCCGGTCGATCTCCAATCGCCTCGGCAGCGCGCTGGTCGCCGCGGACGAGGCCACCGCCGAAGGCCTGCGCTGGAAATATCACGACCCCGCCCGCCTGCAGGACGCCGAATGGCGCCTGTCGCTCCTCAGCCAGCTCGACGAGGCCATCGATCATGGCCAGGTCTGGGTCGCGTTCCAGCCGCAGCTGGATCTTCGTACCAACCGCATTCGCGGAGCAGAAGCGTTGGCCCGCTGGACGCACCCTGAAAAGGGCCCGATCAGCCCGTCCGAGTTCATTGCCGCCGCCGAGCAGAGCGACCGCATCGAGAAACTGACGATGTTCGTGCTCGACCGCGCGATCGAAGCCGCGGCCACCATCAATCGCGACCATGGTCAATTCGACATGGCCGTGAACCTGTCGGCGCGGATGCTCGGCGACAAGGCGCTGCCCTCGCGGGTCCGCAAGGTCCTCGACAAGCATGGTCTCGATCCGGCCCGGCTGACGCTGGAGTTGACCGAAACCGCGGCCCTGGCCACCGGCGCCGACATCGGCCCCCTGTTCGGACTGCGCGATCTCGGCGTGAGAATCTCGATCGACGATTATGGCACCGGCCTGTCGACGCTCGAATATCTCAAGAAAATCCCGGCCGGCGAAATCAAGATTGACCAGAGCTTCGTCAAATCGATGCGCGATCATCGCAGCGACCTGGTGATGGTCCAGTCGACCATCGCCCTTGCCCATTCGCTCGGCCGCACCGTCGTCGCCGAGGGAGTCGAGAGCCGCGAGATCCTCGACATGCTGGTGGCCATGAAGTGCGAGATCGCCCAGGGCTTCGTCGTCGGACGGCCGTGCAGCCTCAATGACCTGGCGAAGCGTTTGATGGGCGAGCGCAAGCGTCGCGCCGCCTAACCGACGACAAAGGTTAATAGCTGCCGCTAATCATCCTCGTGCGCTTAGTTTAAGCCCGCGTCTTCCGCCCAATCCGCAAGTCAATCGGTGCCATTACTTGGCTCCCGGATAGGTCCGACGCGCTAAAATGGTTAATTCGTTGCTAACCATTTCGATTAAGGTTAATGTCCCTTCCTGCGGCATGAGTCGCATTGTGAGCACAGGGGACGATCATGAAGTACAAAAAGGCGAGCTCGACGCGTGGCCTTTGGTCGTGGCTGTTCGGCCAGGGCTGGAGTGGCGCCGGCGGCACCGGCTGAACGAATTCCGGCCATTTAGGCCGGATTTTCGCGGAAAATTGACGATCTACGGCTCGGCGTGGATCGTCTTTCTGCGTTTGGAGCAAGCGAAATAGAGTTGCTCCTTCGCGCGCTGGAGTAGCGCGCTTCCCATCTCTCAGTTGTGGATAAGTTGGCCGAGTCGCTATTGGGCCGGTTTGAGCCGTTCGTTAACCAGTTTGCCGCCTTTGGTCAGGCGGATGGCGGCGACGATCTCGTCGTCATCGGGCAAGATCGCCGCGCCCTTTTCCTGGTCCCAGAATGCGGTCAGGAAATTGGCCAGGTTGCGGGCGAACAACGCCGAAGCGTCGGCCGCCAGTGTTCGGGATAGCTGCACCGCGCCGATGATCTTCACGCCGTGCCGCTCGACCGTTTCGCCGGCAACGCAGCCTTCGACATTGCCGCCGGCCTCCGCCGCCAAGTCGACGATCACGCTGCCCGGACGCATCGTCGCCAGTTGCGCGTCGCTGATCAGCCGCGGCGCCGGGCGCCCGGGAATGAGCGCGGTGGTTATGACGATATCCTGCTTGGCGATATGGCCCGACACTAGCTCGGCCTGTGCCGCCTGATATTCGGCGCTGGTCTCGCTGGCGTAGCCGCCCTTCCCCTCGCCCTCGATCCCGGCAACTCCCTCGACGAAGATCGGCTTGGCGCCGAGCGACTGGATCTGTTCCCTGGTCGCCGAACGGACGTCGGTCGCGCTCACCTGCGCGCCGAGGCGCCGCGCTGTGGCGATCGCCTGCAGCCCCGCCACGCCAACGCCCATCACGAACGCCTTGGCCGGATGAACCGTGCCGGCGGCGGTCATCATCATCGGATAGGCGCGGCCGAAAACCGACGCCGCATCGACCACAGCCTTGTAGCCGGCGAGATTGGACTGGGACGAAAGGATATCCATCGACTGGGCGCGGGTGATGCGCGGCATCCACTCCATCGCCAGCGCCTCAAGGCCGGCCTTGGCATAGGCGTCGATGTCCTTGCCCCGCCTGGCTGGGTCCAGCGCGCCGATCAGCAGCGCACCCTTCTTCGCACCGGTCAGCGTGACCGGATCCGGGCCGGTCACCGTGAGGATGATGTCGGCGTCCTTGAGCGCCTCTGCGCGCGAGCCGATGCTGGCGCCAGCCGCTTCAAACTCGGCGTTGCCAATCGAGGCCTTGTCGCCCGCTCCCGTTTCGACCGCGATCGTTGCCCCGAGGCCAGCGAATTTCTTCACCGTTTCCGGGATGGCGGCGACGCGGGTCTCGCCCTCGCCTTCCTTCAGGACCGCGATCTTCAAGCGGTCAACCTAGTTATAGATCACGTACATCACGACCATCGCGATGACGAAGGCAGCGACCGCGCCATATTTGAACAGCCTCGTGAAGCCGTCGTAATTCCGGAAGTGGGCGGGGTAATCCATTTCGGTGGCGGTCGGGTGGACCTTGTCGTCGGCCATATCTGCTTTCCCTCGAAGCTGTTCGGTTGTCCGCGGTCTTAACAAGCCATCCGCCTTGGCCCAAGCGCCTTTTTGCCGCCCAAATTGAGGGCGGGCCTTAAGCAGAGATTTACTCCTTTCCGCTACAAGCACCGCATGCGCGAAGAAGTGGCACTCCGCTCGCTATTGCTGGTTGATGCCGACGCCCAGGAGCGCCGGCAGTTGTCGGCTGTCGCCTCGCGCGCCGGCTGGAGCATTGTCGGCGCCGCCGACGAGGAGACCGCGGTCGGCCTGCTGCAGGGTCCGCATGGCCGCGAGGTCCGCGCCGCTCTCTTGTCGAGCTGGATCGCCGAGACCGGGCCGGACCTGATCACGGCCTTGCGCAAGTGCCGCCCGAATCTGCCGGTCATCGTCCTCGCCGATGGCGGTTCGGTCGCGCTGGCGGTCGAAGCGATGCGCGCCGGTGCTTCCGACTATCTCGCCAAGCCAATTGCGCCGGAGCGGTTGCTCGAAGCACTGACTGCCCATGCCGATCGCCGCCGCGCGACCGGCGAGCTGGCGCCGCTATCGGAAAAAATCGCGCCGGACCTGATGCTCGACCAGCTAGTCGGCGCCGCGCCCGATTTCCGCTCGGCCCTTGCCGTCGCTGCCAAAGGTGCCCGCAACCGCTTGCCGATCCTGATCGTCGGCGAACCGGGCAGCGGCAAGGAAACCTTTGCCCGCGCCATCCACCACGCCAGCCTTCGCGCTCGCGGCCCGCTGGTCCAGCTCGACTGCAAGTCGGTCGCAGCCAACATCATCGACAGCGAATTGTTCGGCCATGTGCCGGGCGCCTTCCCCGGTGCCTTCGCCGAGCGGATCGGCCGGATGGTCGACGCCGACGGCGGCACCTTGCTGCTCGACGAGGTCAGCGCCCTGCCTGCCGAGACCCAGGCCCGGCTCGACCGCGTGCTCGCCACCGGCGAAGTTCGCCCGGTTGGCTGCAACGGTTCCAATTCGGTCGACGTCAGGCTGATCGCCACCTCGAGCCGCCCGCTGCCGGAGGATTTTCATGCCGGCCTCGCCGAGCGGATTTCCGCGACCACCGTCACCATTCCGCCGCTTCGCGACCGCAGCGGCGACATCCCGGCACTGGTTCGCCACCTACTGACCCGCTTCGCCGACGAACCGGGCATGCGCCCGCTGTCGATCGGCAACGACGCGCTGGCGGTACTGATGCGCTATGGCTGGCCGGGCAATGTCCGCCAGCTGGCCGGCGTCCTCTTTCGCGCCGCGCTCGGCAGTGACGGCAACTCGCTGACCGCCGACGATTTCCCGCACATCGCGATCCAGTCGCGCTTCTCCGGTCGCCGCAGCGACGTTTCGCCCGATATCGGCAAGGTCTCGACCGACGCCGCCATGGCCGGCGCGCCGCAAGTTACGCTCTACCGCCAGGACGGCCACCTCCGCACGCTGGAGGAGATCGAGGCCGACATCATCCGCCTCGCCATCGGCCATTATCGCGGCCGCATGACCGAAGTCGCCCGCCGCCTCGGCATCGGCCGCTCGACCCTTTACCGCAAGCTCGGCGAGCTCGGGATCGACACCGCAGCGTAACAATTTCGGCCGATCGGGTGTATGGTAGGTCTCCGCGATCTTCCGCGAGCTATGATTATGGCCAAATGCGGCCCCGGAGAATATCGCCATGCCACGCTGCCACGCCGGCACTTTCGTGCTGGCACCTCTTGCAATTTCGACGTCTGCACATGCCGCCGACGCGCCGCTTTCAGTCGCGACCTGCCCATCGAAATCCCTGCATGCCTTTGCGCTTGGACCCGGAACACGCTTCCAGTCGCTGCTGGTTCCCAACGTCGCCATTCGTAACGGCGGGGACGGTTCGACCGAGATCACCGCTGTCGAATTTGAGCTGATGGCCAATGGCGCCGTGGTCGACACACGGCGGCTATCAGGCCAGGAGCTGGCCGCACGAGCCAAAGCGGGATCGGCAGTCCAGAATGGCCTGCTGCAGCTGTTTCCTTCACAATTCTGTGACGGAGGCTTGCTGGGCGCCAACCCCAAGCTGTCAGCCACCACCAGCATGGCATCCGGAACCTCGATTTTGGTCCCGAACGAGACATTTGCCTGGCGGGGAAGCCGGGACGCGCTCCGCATTCGGATCACTGCCCTGAGAGACGGCAAGCCAGAGAGCTCCAGCCTGTTGGTGCCGATCGACACCGCTGGCGCAAAGACATCAATGCGCTTTCCGCTTACCGGGACCTGGTTTGTCGCGGTCGCCGGGACCCCCCACGGCGCGCACCGCTGGGCGCTTCCCGAGGCCTTTGCCTACGACATTGTCAGGCTTGGCGCCGGCAATTTGAGCTACAAAAACAAGGGCGAGCGATTCCAGGACTATTATGCCTATGGCGCGCCAGTCCTGGCGGTGGCTGATGGCACGGTCCGCGAGGTCGTTTCAGACCAGCCCGAGGACCCTGCTGTCCTTCGCCGGCCGGATGAAAGCCTTGAAGCCTATGGTGAGCGTTCCGGCCAAATCCAGCAGGCCCTGCTGCAAAAAGGCGATCATGCACTCGTCGGAAATTCGGTCCTGATCGACCATGGGAATGGCGAATATTCGGTCTATGCCCATCTGAAGACGGGGGCCCCGCTGGTCCACGTTGGCCAAAAAGTCGCTGCCGGCACACAGATAGGATGGCTTGGCGGCTCGGGGAATTCAACCGAGCCGCATCTCCATTTCCATCTCTGCGACGCGCCCAGCACATTACACTGCGCGGGAATTCCTCCGGCGTTCACCAATGTCGAATTGCCCTATGCCGATGCCCCGCGCACCATCGAAGCCGGCGACATCGTCATTGCCAAATAGGCTTAGGCGCGCGGTGTCAGCGCGGCGTCCCGGAGGCCGCGCCAGATCTTCAGCGCCTGGACCGTCTCAGGGACATCGTGAACCCGGATAATTTGCGCTCCCTGCTCGACCGCCTTCAGCGCCAGCGCCAGGCTGCCCGGCAGCCGCGCATCCGCTGGTGCTTCATTGGCCAACGCGCCGATCATCCGCTTGCGGCTCGCGCCGAACACAATCAGGCAACCCAGCCCGTGGAGCAGCGCCAGCCCGTTGATCAGCTCGAGGTTATGCGCGACCGACTTGCCGAAGCCGATGCCCGGATCGACGAGGATTTTGTCGCGGGCGATTCCGGCCATCTCCGCCGCCTCGATCCGCTCTTCCAGCCACAGAAAAACCTCGACCAGCACATCGTCGTAGCGCGGGTCCTTCTGCATCGTTTGCGGGTCGCCCTGGTGATGCATCAACACCACCGGCACGCCGGCCTTGGCGACGACGCCGGCCGATTGCTCGTCCCAGGTCAGTGCCGACACGTCGTTGACCAGCTTCGCCCCCGCCCCGATCGCGGCGCTCATCACGCTCGACTTGCGGGTGTCGATCGACACCGCGTTGCCACCCGCCGCCAGCCGCTGGACGACCGGCAGCACCCGCTCGATCTCGTCGCCTTCCCATACTGTCGCCGCGCCGGGCCGGGTGGATTCGCCGCCGACATCGATGATCGCCGCGCCCGCCGCCGCCATCTGCGCTCCAGCCTCGGCTGCGGCCGCTGAGTCGGCATAGGACCCGCCGTCGGAAAAGCTGTCGGGCGTGGCGTTGACGATGCCCATCACCTGCGGCTGGTCGAGATGGACGATCCGCTCGCCCAGCTGGAGCGGTGCGCGTGCCCCCGTGATCCGCCTCCAATCCGCCGCCATCGCATCGTCGAGCCGGGATTCGATCCCTTGGACCGGGACGATCTCGCTCGAAACGCGCTTGTCGCCCTCGACCTTGATCAGCTCGGCCAGGCCGAACCAGTTCAGCCCGCCGGCAAGGCGCGCCACCTTGCCGTCATGGCCAAATGGCGAATCGACGAAGCCCGTGGGCCGGATGAGGGTGCGCATGCTTGGCTTTATAGCGCCGACAGGTGCCGCTGCCGCAACGCATCGATCGGCTGCAGCTTACCGTCCAGTTCGATGTGCCAGAAGGTCCAACCGTTGCACGACGGCGCGCCCTGCAGCGCGGCCCCGACCTTGTGGATCGAACCGGCATGGCCGTCGCAGGCGATCGAGCCGTCGGCGTTGACGTTCGCCGACCAGCGCCGCTTGGCATCGGTCAGCAACGAACCCGCCGGGACCACCGCGCTTTCGACCAGCAGGCCGAAGGCGATGCGCGGCTGGCTGCGCTTGTCGGCCATGACCGTCATGGCGCTTTCATCGAGCGGCAGGGTCGCGTCGATCCGCTGCCGCGCGACCTTCACATAGCTGCGCTCGCGCTCGATCCCGATCCATTTGCGGCCCAGGCGACGCGCCACCGCGCCGGTCGTGCCGGTGCCGAAGAAGGGGTCGAGCACCACATCGCCCGGCTTGGTACAGGCCAGCAGGATCCGGTAGAGCAATGCCTCGGGCTTCTGCGTCGGATGGGCCTTGTCACCGGCATCGTCCTTGACCCGCTCGGCGCCGGCGCAGATCGGCAGCACCCAGTCCGAGCGCATCTGCAGATCGTCGTTGAGCGCCTTCATTGCGCGATAGTTGAAGGTGTAGCGCGCCTTCTCGTCCTTGGCGCACCACAGCAGCGTCTCGTGCGCGTTGGTGAAGCGCGTGCCACGGAAATTGGGCATCGGATTGGCTTTGCGCCAGACGATATCGTTCAGGATCCAAAAGTCCGCGTCCTGCAGCAGCGAGCCGACGCGGTAGATATTGTGGTAGCTGCCGATCACCCAGATCGTGCCGTCGTCCTTCAGGACCCGGCGCGCCTCGGCCAGCCACTCGCGGGTGAAGTCGTCATAGACGGCGAGGCTGTCGAACTTGTCCCAATCGTCGTCGCAGGCGTCGACCTTGCCGCCCTCGGGCCGGAACAGGTCGCCGCCGAGTTGCAGGTTATAGGGCGGGTCGGCGAAGATCATGTCGACCGACCTGTCGGGCAGTCGCGCCATTTCGACGATGCAGTCGCCTTCCAATATGGTGTCGAGCGGCAAGTCCTTGGCCCGAGGACTGGTGCGCGGGCGCGAACGCCCAAGGCTCTCCGTTTCCGGCAGGATCATGGTCATCGAACAGGCCGTCCCCGATTGGTGGACAACCCCGATGAGTCATGCCGGACTCGCGGTCAACCCACGGCCAACCGGACCGGATTTCAAGACAATGAGAACAAAAGGAATCCGCTGAAGAGTCGGACACAACATATTGAGTCCAAGAGGATTCGGCGGACTCAATCCCTAGTGGTGTGGCTCGAAAGACTCTGGCCCGAATTAATCCTCCCCCAGCTTGTCTGGGCGAGGTGGCAGCCGCGCAGCGGCTGACGGAGGGGCCCCTCCACCACTCAGCTTCGCTGAGTGGTCCCCCTCCCCGAGCAAGCTCAGGGAGGACTAGAACGGCAAGGGCACCATCTGCTCGAGCTGGTCGCGGACCTTGGAGAAAGTGCGCCGGTGGTGCGGCGTGATACCAAGCGCATCGATCGCACGAATATGCTCTGGTGTCGGGTAGCCGCGGTTGGTTTCCCAGCCATAGCCGGGATAGTCGCGGGCATAATCGGCCATGATCCGGTCGCGCGTGACCTTGGCGACAATCGAGGCGGCGGCGATCGAGCGGCATTTGGCATCGCCCGAAACGATCGCCTTGGACGGCCGCTGCCAGCGCGGAGTGGCGTTGCCGTCGACCAGGATCCAGGCCGGCTCGAAGCCCAGCGCCTCGACCGCGCGGGTCATTGCCAGCATCCGCGCCCAGTAAATGTTGATGTGATCGATCTCCTCGACTGTGCACAG
>NZ_JAHFPY010000096.1 GCF_023266535.1 Sphingomonas sp.
AAATTCGATACGGCGATGGGCACCAAGCGCCCGACCGCGCTTTCCAACGCCCAGCGCGACGTCGATGACTATCGCCTGACCAGCGACGAGCGCTATCGCGACCTATTGTCCAATTGAGGTCCATGTAATGCACCGCTAGGCTCGTGCGATGACCATCGCCGAGCTGAACGACTGGACCGCGGCCGCCGAGGCCGGCCACGCCGAACTCATTGCCCTCCGGCGCGCGATCCACGCCGAGCCCGAGCTTGGGCTTGAATGTCCTCGAACTGCCGAGAAATTGAAGCAGGCGCTGGCCGGCTTGCCGCTGACATTCCGCGACAGCGAGGCGACCAGCGGCTTCATCGCGCGGCTCGAAGGCGCCAAGCCGGGCCGGACGGTGCTGTTGCGCGGCGACATGGATGCGCTGCCGATTGTCGAAGAGACCGGTCTCGACTTCGCCTCGCGCACGCATGGCCACATGCACGCCTGCGGCCACGACACCCATTCGGCGATGCTGGCAAGCGCCGCGCGGATCCTGTGCGATCGCCGCGACGACATTGCCGGTACCGTCCTGTTCATGTTCCAGCCCGGCGAAGAGGGCATGCACGGCGCGCGCTACATGATCGACGAGGGGCTGCTCGACGATCCGACGCCCGATGCCGCATTCGCCTTGCACATCTTTCCCAATGTTCCGGGCGGCGCGATCGGCTGCCGCGCCGGCGCCATGCTCGCTTCGGCCGACAAGGTCGGCGCGATGATCAGCGGCAAGGGCGGCCATGCCGCCATGCCGCACGATGCGATCGACCCGGTGCCGATTGCCTGTGAAGCGGTAAGCGCGTTGCAATCCTATGTTGCGAGGCGCACGACCTTTACCGACCCGGCGATTCTGTCGGTGACCAAGATTTCCGCCGGGACAACGCACAATGTCATCCCGGACGATGTCGAGCTGCTCGGTACGATTCGCACCCTGTCCGACAAGGCAAGGAAGGCCATGGGCGAGGCGTTCGAGCGCATTATCACCAAGGTCGCCGAGGCCCATGGCGCAACCGCCGGCGCCTGGATCGAGGAAGGCTATCCGCCAACGATCAATGATCCGCGCGCGGTCGCACTGATCCGCAAGCTGGCGGTCGAGCAATTCGGCGATAGCGCCTACATCGACATGCCGGCGCCGAGCATGGGCGCCGAGGATTTCTCATACGTGCTGCAGAAAGTGCCCGGAGCGATGGCGTTCCTGGGAGTCGCGCCGCCGGACGGCGATGCTGCCGGGCGGGCGCCGCTGCACAATCCAAGCATGATGGTCGACGAAGCGGTACTGCCGCGCGGTGTCGCCATGCATTGCGCCTTCGCCACGCGTTTCCTGGAAAGAGGTTGGGAATGATTTTTGCTGCCTTGTTGCTTGCCGCGGCAGATGTACCGCCTGTCACCGGCTTCTATGTTTCCCACCAGATGGAAATTGGCGCCGCACTCGAGCTCGAAGCGGACGGCAAGTTCCAGTACCAGCTCGACTATGGCGCGGTGTCGGAAGCGGCGGAAGGCAATTGGTCGTCGGACGGGACCAACGTCTATTTGACTGCGACGCAAATGCAGGGCGCCTACAAGACGTCCAACTTCAACCGGCAGCCGCTGAAAATCGAGGGTGACCGGCTGTTGCTCAATCGTTACGACACGGTGATCCGGTTTGAGCGCGAGGAGCTTCCCGCGCCTGCCAACAAGAACAAGCATCTGGAGGAGTAGGGGATGGCAACCGTGGCAGCACCGGGAAGCAACATCAAAGAGCTTACGATCCGGGGCATCATCCTCGGCGCGTTGATCACCGTCGTCTTCACGGCCGCCAACGTCTATCTGGGCCTAAAGATCGGCATTACCTTCGCGACCTCGATCCCGGCCGCGGTGATCTCTATGGCGGTGCTCAAGGCCTTCCGCGACGCGACCATCCAGGAAAACAACATCGTCCAGACCATCGCCTCGGCGGCGGGGACGCTGTCGGCAATCATCTTCGTGCTGCCCGGCCTAATCATGATCGGATACTGGAACCACTTCCCCTATTGGCTGTCGGTCGCCGTCATCGGCATCGGCGGCATCTTGGGCGTGATGTATTCGGTGCCCCTGCGCCGCGCGCTGGTGACCGGAACCGACCTTCCCTATCCCGAGGGCGTGGCCGCGGCCGAGGTGCTGAAGGTCGGCAGCGGCGTCGGTGGAGCCGAGGAGAATAGGCGCGGCTTGGTGCTGATCGGCGGGTCGACCCTGGTTTCGGCTTTCTATTTCCTCTTCGCCAAGACGCGGTTGCTGACCGATACGGCCGGGAAAGTGTTCAAGGTCGGCACTGGCGGCTCGGGCATTTCTGCCAGCCTGTCGATGGCCCTGATTGGCGTCGGCCACCTGGTCGGCGTCGCGGTTGGCGCGGCGATGATCATCGGTATGCTGATTACCTGGGCTTACATCGTCCCACACTGGACCCAGGATGCTGCCTTCGCGGCCAAGATCGGCGGCGATCTCGAGACCCTGGTCAGCGCGGCGTTCAAGCAAAAGGCGCGCATGGTCGGCGCCGGGACGATCGGCGTGGCGGCGATCTGGACGCTGCTCAAGATCATCGGGCCGATCATTGCCGGTATTCGTGCCGCGCTGATGGCCAATCGCGAGCGCAAGGCCGGCCGCGGCGCCGACCTGCCGTTGACCGAGCGCGACATCCCGATCGGCATCGTCACCGGAACGATCCTGCTGTCGATGATCCCGATCGGCCTGCTGCTGTTCGCGTTCGGCAATACTGCGCCGATCTCGGCCGAGCCGGGTCTCACCATCACGCTCAGCATCATCTACACGCTGATCGCGGGCGTCGTGATTGCCGCGGTGTGCGGTTACATGGCCGGGCTGATCGGCGCCTCGAACAGCCCGATCTCGGGCGTCGGCATCCTGTCTGTGCTCGGCATTGCACTGATCCTCGTCGCGCTGTTCCCAGGAGTCAGCGGGGACCAGACCAAGTCGCTGGTCGCCTTTGCGCTGTTTGTCACAGCGATCATTTTCGGTGTGGCCACCATCTCCAACAACAACCTCCAGGATTTGAAGACCGGTCAGCTGGTCGAAGCGACGCCGTGGCGGCAGCAGGTCGCGCTGGTGCTCGGCGTGGTGTTCGGCGCGATCGTCATTCCGCCGATCCTCGACCTCATGAATACCGCCTTCACCTTCCAGGGTGCGCCAGGCGCCAAAGAAACCGCGCTGGCGGCGCCGCAGGCGGCGATCATCTCGACCATCGCCCAGGGCGTACTCGGCGGCGATCTCGACTGGAGCCTGATCCGTCAGGGTGCGATCATAGGCGTGGTCGCGGTGGTGGTCGACGAGCTGCTCAAGCGTTCGTCCGGCAAGCGGCTGCACCTGCCGCCGCTGGCGATCGGCATGGGCATTTACCTGCCGCTGGAAGCCGATCTGCTGATCCCGTTCGGTGCTGTCCTCGGCTGGTTCTACAATCGCTGGGCGATGAGCTCGAAGAGCCCGGCCTTCGCCGAGCGGATGGGCGTGCTGATGGCGACCGGCCTGATCGTCGGCGAGAGCCTGATGGGCGTGGTCTACGCCTTCGCTGTGGCCGGCGCGGAGAAAGCCGGATCGGCCGACAGCGCCGGCGTGTTCGCGCTGGTCGAGCCCTATTCGGCGGTGATGCTCGTCAGCGTCGTCGTGTTCTCCGCGGCGATCGGCGCGCTCTATTTCTGGACCAAGGGCAAGGCATCGGACGCCCCGGCTCCAGGCGATACGGCGTTCCCGCCGAGTGAAGCGACGACGCGCTAGCGCCCAATCACTTCGCGGCGCAGGTCGGCGGGCTGCCATGGCGGCGCGCCGCCTTCGGCCTTGCGGATTAGTTCGACGATCTTGCGGTTGACTGGCGCCGGCTCGCCCAGCCGGTCGGCCAGCGCGACCAGTTCGCCGTTGATATAGTCGACCTCGGTCTTGCGGCCGGCCGCCAGATCGTCGGCCATTGATGAACGCGCCCTAGCGTCGATCTTCCACGACTTCATGAAGATGTTGCGGAACAGCCAGTCGGGCGAGCCGATCACGGCAGGCAGCAGATTTGGGCCGACCGCCCCGACCTTGGCGGGCGCGATCCCGGCCCTGGCGAGCAGGTGCAACCCCTCGCGCTGGCAGGCGGCGACGACGCGGCGGTAATCGCGCTCGTGCAGCTCCTCGACCAGCGTCCGGCCGGAAAGCGCGTTGACCGCATTGTTGAGGTTGATGATGAGCTTGCCCCAGGCGATGCCAAGCATGTCGTCCGAAAGATTGAGGCCGGCCGGGGATTGGCCGATCGCTTCCGACAGCAGGCGCGTTTCGGGCCGATCCTCGGCGTAGAGCACCCCGGCAACGCCTTTGTGGAAGCGCCCGTCACCGAGGTAGGCGACATTGTAGGGCACCATCCCGCGAACGATGGCGAAGCGGCTCGCCAGCTCGTGCTCCAGCACTTCGACGTTGCTAATGCCGTTCTGCAGGCTGATCACGGTCGCACCGGGCTTGCCATGGGCGGCGATTTCGCGCGCAGCTTCGGCGGTGGCGCCGCTCTTGACGCACAAGGCAATGATGTCGGCGTCGGCAAGCGAGGCCTGCTCGGTTTGATAGTCGACCTGGTCAGCAGACAGGTTGGCCTGCCAGCCGCTGTAATCACTCAGGGTGAGGCCGTGATCGGCGATGTCACGCTGGAAGCCGGGACGGCCGATGAAACTGACGTTGAGCCCGGCAACCTGCCAGCAGCCGCCGACGAAGCAGCCGATCGAGCCCGCGCCGAGGATGACGACCCTGGTCAGCCGCGGCCCCGATATGAGGCTACGCCCTGGTCGGGCAGCCACAGGCCTTCGGGCGGCGGGCCCGACTGCCAGAAAACGTCGATCGGGATGCCGCCGCGCGGATACCAATAGCCGCCGATCCTCAGCCATTGAGGCTTCATTTCCTGGAACAGGCGCTGGCCGATGCCGACGGTGACGTCCTCATGGAAGCCGCAATGGTTGCGGAAGGAACCGAGGAACAGCTTGAGGCTCTTCGATTCGACGATGGATTCGGCGGGGGCGTAATCGATCACCAGATGGGCGAAATCGGGCTGGCCGGTGACCGGGCAGAGCGAGGTGAACTCCGGCGCGGCGAAACGCACGAGGTAGAGCGATCCGGCCCGCGGGTTGGGCACATAATCGAGCTCGGCCGCTTCCGGCGAGGCGGGAAGGGCGCTGGCCTGGCCGAGATGTTTTGGAGGCGTCGACATGGCGCGCCTCTTAGGCGCTCACCGCAGGTTCGGGCAACGCCCAGTCGATCGGGGTGAGCCCGCGGCTCTCCAGGAAGCTATTGGCCTTGGAGAAGTGCCGGCAGCCGATGAAGCCGCTGTGCGCCGAAAGCGGGGAAGGGTGCGGCGCTTTCAGGACCAGGTGGCGTAATGGGTCAACAAAGCTCGCCTTCTTCTGCGCATAGCTGCCCCACAGCATGAACACGACCGGCTGCTGCTTGGCGTTGACTTGGGCAATGACGGCATCGGTGAAGCGCTCCCAGCCGCGGTCGCGGTGCGAGGCCGCCTGCCCCATCTCGACCGTGAGCACACTGTTCAGCAGGAGCACGCCCTGCCGTGCCCAATGTTCGAGAAAACCGTGCGCGGGCGGGCGGATGCCGAGGTCGCTTGCGAGTTCCTTGTAGATGTTGATGAGGCTGGGCGGCGGACGGACGCCGTCCGGGACCGAGAAGCAGAGGCCGTGGGCCTGGTCCGGGCCATGGTAAGGATCTTGCCCAAGGATCACGACCTTGACCCGGTCGAGCGGCGTCAGGTCGAGCGCCCGGAACCAGTTGGACCCGGCCGGGAAGATGCGCTTCCCCGCCTCCTTCTCGGCCAGCAGGAAGCGCTTCAACTCCGCCATATAGGGCTGGTCGAATTCGGTTTGCAGCATTTCCAGCCAGCTGGGATCGAGCTTGACGGTCATCGCCCTTGTCATTGCGGGCCGCCGCGCCAATTACAACATGGCGGTTGCGAAAGGACGGACATGGACACGCTGGTGAGCACCCAATGGCTGGCGAACAATCTCGGCCAGCCGGACATCGCCATCGTCGACAGCAGCGCCTTCCTGCCGACCGACGGCCGCCATCCGGCGGCGGAGTTCGCCGAGGCGCACATCCCCGGCGCGCGATTCCTCGACATCAACCTGGTGTCCGACCGGACGGCCGCGTCGCCGCACATGCTGCCGTCGTCCGCCGATTTCGGCGCGGCGATGAGCGAGCTTGGCGTTGGCAGCAACGACCGCATCATCGTCTATGACAATAGCTATCTGAGGACCGCGGCGCGAGGCTGGTTCATGTTCCGCCACTTCGGCGCGGAGCGGGTCGCAATCCTCGACGGGGGCCTGCAGAAATGGTGCGCCGAAGGGCGGCCGGTCGAAAGCGGCGAGGCGAGGCCACGCCATGCGAAGTTCGAAGTCCGCGAGCGCGGCGATGAGGTCGTCGCCAAGCAGCAGATTCTTGCCGGCATCGGCCTGCCGATCCTCGATGCACGGGCGAAGGCGCGGTTCGAGGGAAGCGAGCCCGATCCCCGGCCCAATGTCGCGGTCGGGCATATTCCGGGCGCGAAGAATTTGCCGTTCGCGTCGCTCTATCGCGAGGACGGTACGCTGAAATCAGACGAGGAGCTGCGCCAAGCGTTCGAGGCTCTCAGGATCGACCCGCAAGAGCCGTTCATCGCCAGCTGTGGGTCGGGGGTGACGGCAAACTCGATCATCTTTGCCGCGCACCGGCTCGGCGGGCGGCGCAGCAAGCTTTACGACGGCAGCTGGAGCGAGTGGGGCGCCGACCCCGATACGCCGAAGGAGAAAGGTCCGGCCTAGAGCGAGAAAAGCTGGTCGATCGAACCGATGCCGGTCGCCAGCTCGCGCTTCAGCCGGTCGATTGCCGCCGGGTGCGGTTCATTGCCCGCTTCCTGGCTGCTGGCGAAGATTTCGAGGCCCGCGGCTGCGGCGGCAGCAACCTTGGCCGAACGCGCGTCATAGACCCGCTGCTTGGCGGCGGAGGCATTGGGCCAGCCTGCGGCCAGCTTGGCTTCAGCCATGCTGTCGGAGGCTTCGTCCCCGCTATATTGCTCGATGCAGGCCAGCGCCTGGCGGATCGAAGCGAGCCGCGCCACGGCCTCGGCATAGGGACCGAGAGCCTCAGCAGCCGGCATCTCCTGCGCCGTCTCGGGCGAATCGGGGATGAAGTGAATCATGTCCGCCCATTTGCCATGGGACGGTAAATCTTCGGTGAATCAGACCGTTTGAACGGAAAGGGTTAAGCCGCGCTCGCCGTTTCGATGTCGCGCAGGATCCAGCCGCGCTGCGGGATCGTCTCGATGAACTCCGCTCCGCCCGAGGCCGAGCGCAGCTTCTTCCGAAGCTTCGAAATGAACACGTCGATGATCTTCGGCTGCGGCTGGTCGTCGGCGCGGCGATAGAGGTGCTTCAAGAGCATCTGCCGGGTGACGACATTGTTGCGCGCGAAGGCGAGCAGCTCGAGCACGCGATATTCCATCTCGGTGATGCCGATCGGATGGCCGTCGATGCGGATCAGCCGCTGGATCGGATCGACCGCCAGCCGGCCGCCGCACAAAGTTTCAGGAAGCTCGGTACCGCTGGCCTTGAGGCTGGCGAGCAGGCGCGACGCCGCCTCCTCATTGTCCTCGGCCGACAAGGTGACCGGCGAGCCGATCAGCAACTGCTGGATCTCGGCCAGCGACTGGTGCGCTTCGTCGACCAGGCGGGTACCTTCCTCGAACCGCCGGCGCGAGCGATCCAGCATCGCTTCGATTTCGACCAGCCGGGCCGATAGATTGTCCGAACTCATAGTCCCCCTTTCGGTCGCGGCTTACTGGCCGGGCGTCTGGGCCGACGCATCCTGGCTGTTGGCTTCGGGCGCGGCGAGAATGGTCTGCGTTGCCTGGCCCTTGTCGACGACGGTGGTCTTGGGATCTCCGGCGGTCGACCGGATGCCGAGCGCGGCGCGATCGCGGCCGGCGCGATCCAGCACCGACATTTCGGTCGAACTGCGCGGGGCCGGGCCGCCGAACAGGGCCTCGACCGCCTGGGTCTGGGCGTCCTGCGCGGTCAGGCTGACCGTACCGGGAGCCGGCGGGGCCAGCGAATAATCGGGCGGGATCACCAACGGCGCGTTGCGGGCGACGGCGAACTCGTCGAGCGATTTGGTCTTCCCGCCAAACACGCCGCATCCGGCCAGCAGGATCGCCGGGGCGATGAGGATCAGGGCTTTACGCATGTTCATTCGTTCCTTCAGTCGCCGCCTGCTTGTCCTTGTCGCGGAGCAGGAAGGCGCGGAGCAGCAAGATTACGACGCCGATGCTAATCGCCGCGTCGCCGACATTAAAGACATAAAAGGGCCGCCAGCCACCAAAATGCAAGTCGAGGAAGTCGACCACATAGCCGAACTGCACTCGATCGACGATGTTCCCCAGCGCGCCGCCCAAAATCATCGCCAGCGCGAGCTGGTCGCCGCGCGCCTCTTCCTTGCGAATCCACCATGCGACGCCGACCGCGATGGCGGTGGTGAGGGTGACGAGGATCCAGCGATGGGTGTCGTTGGTCGCCTGGGCGAGGCCGAGGCTGATCCCGTAATTATGGACCCGGGTGAGGTCGAAAATCGGGATCAGCTTGAGCTGCTGGCCTTCCAGCACCAGGCCGAGCGGCCCGTTGACGAACCATTTCGAGATTTGGTCGGCGGCGAAGATGAGGAGCGCGAATAGGTAGGCGGACGTGCGGGAGGTCATAGATCCTCCCCCAGCTTGCTGGGGGAGGGGGACCGCCGAAGGCGGTGGAGGGGCCCCTCCGTCACGGCTTCGCCGTGCCACCTCCCCGAGACAAGCTCGGGGAGGATCTGAA
>NZ_JAHFPY010000097.1 GCF_023266535.1 Sphingomonas sp.
CTTCTCCGACGTTGCCAATGCCATCGCCCTCGACCGCAATTTCTGGCTCGGCGACGCGTTCGCCAGCGGCGGATCGAACGGATACGACCATAAGGCGATGGGCATCACCGCCAAGGGCGCCTGGATCTCGGTCCAGCGGCACTTCCTGGAAATGGGCGTCGATGTCCAAAGCGAGCCGGTCCGGGTGGTCGGCTGCGGCGACATGTCGGGCGACGTGTTCGGCAACGGCATGTTGCTGTCGAAGGCATTGAAGCTGGTCGCGGCGTTCGACCACCGCCACATCTTCATCGACCCCGATCCCGACCCGGCCAAAAGCTGGAAGGAACGCGACCGGATGTTCAACCTGCCGCGCTCCAGCTGGGACGATTATGACCGCAAGGCGATGTCGAAGGGCGGCATGATCGTCCCGCGCAGCCAGAAGTCGATCGACCTCACCAGGGAAGCGCGCGAGGCGCTGGGGATCGAGGCGGCCACGGTCGACCCGATCACGCTGATTTCGGCGATCCTCAAATCGCCGGTCGACCTGATCTGGTTCGGCGGCATCGGCACCTACATCAAGGCGTCGCACCAGACCAATGCCCAGGTCGGCGATCCGGCCAATGACGCGCTGCGCGTGGACGCCAACGAGATTCGCGCCAAGGTCATCGGCGAGGGCGCCAATCTGGCGATCAACCAGGCGGCGCGGATCGAATTCGCCACGCTCGGCGGGCGGATCAACACCGACTTCATCGACAATTCGGCCGGCGTCGATTGCTCGGACAATGAGGTCAACATCAAGATCCCGCTGAACCGGGAGATGCGCAACGGCCAGCTGGCCGAGGCGGCACGCAACAAGCTGCTCGCCAGCATGACCGACGAAGTGTCGGAGCTGGTGCTGGAGGACAACCGCCTGCAATCGATTGCGCTGTCGATCGCGGAATCGCGCGGCACCGCAGGCATTCCGGGCTTTGTCCGGACGATCGAAATGCTCGAAGCCTCGGGCCGGCTCGACCGCAAGGTAGAGGGGCTGGACAGCAGCGACGTGCTGCTCCGCCGCGGCCATGAAGGCCGCGGCCTGACGCGGCCCGAGCTGGCGGTCATCCTGTCGATGTCGAAGATGGCGCTGCAGGATGCGGCCGAAGAGCTGAAGCTGGCCGACGATCCGACGATGGAAGCCGAGCTGATGGCCGCCTTCCCCGAGCCGATGCAGAAGAAGCATGCCAATGCCATTCGCGCGCACCGGCTGCGTCATCAGATCATCGCCACCAAGGTCGCCAACCGGTTCGTCAACCGCCTGGGCCCGAGCCTGCCGCTCGACATGACCGAGGAGGAAGGCGTTGGCCTGCCGCAGGTCGTCGCCGCCTATCTCGTCGCCGAACGGTTGCTCGACCTCAAGAGCCTGTGGGCCAAGATCGAGCAGGCCAAGATCGCCGAGACGGCGCGCATCAGGCTGTTCGCCTTGGCCGCCCGATTTGTCCGGTCGCACATCGGCGACGTGATCCGCGCCGGTGCCGGCGGGACAAACATCAGGGAAACCGTCGAATTATTGAAGCCGGGCCTGGACAAGGTCGCGGCCAAGACGGCCGGCCTGATTCGCGCCGAAGTTAGGGGCGAAGCCGCAGCTCGCCGTACCCAGCTCGAGGAGCTGGGCGCGGGCAAGGAGATCACCGACCGACTAGTGAAGCTTTATGAAATGGACGGCATCTTCGGCATTGCCGCGCTCGGTGCCCGCAGGAGCCTCGATGAGCTGGCCGTTACCCGGGCCTATACCAGGCTCGGCGAAGTGCTCGGCCTCGACTGGGCCCAGCAGCAGGTCCAGCGCTATATGCCTACCGACAATTGGGAACGCCTGCTGTCCGCCGGACTGATGCGCGATTTCGAGCAGGTTCGCATCGACTTCCTCAGCCGGGTGCGGAGCGAAGAGCCCGACGAGAGTGTCGAGCGCTGGGTCGAGCGCAATCCCAAGCGCATTGCCCAGTTCAAGGCGCTGGTCGACCGAGCCAAGCTGGTCGGATCGGTGTCGCCGGCGATGCTGGCGCAAATCGCCAGTCAGGCGCGCATCCTGCTGTCCCGTTAGTGCGCGCCGCCATCCTGACGCCCGCTCCCGATTTCTGGGAGGAGTGGCTCTGGGCCTATGACGTCGAGGCCGAGGCGCTGATGCGCGGCGGAATCGACGTGGAGCCGCGGCCCTGGACCGACCCGGGCGAGCTGGGCGAATTCGATGTTGTCATGCCGCTGGTCGCCTGGGGCTATCATGCCGATCCGGAGCGCTGGCATGCGCTGCTGGATCGGCTGGAGTCAGAGGGCAGACGAGTCCTGAACCCCATACCGCTGCTTCGCTGGAACAGCGACAAGCGCTACCTGGCCGAGCTTGGCCGCAAGGGCATCGCCGTCATCCCGACCCGCATCGCCGAGCAGCTCGACGAGGTCGCGCTGGCCGAAGCACGGGCCGAATATGGTCCGGAGCTGGTGATCAAGCCGCCGGTATCGGCTTCGGCTGACGGCACACACCGACTCACGGGCTCCGACCCGCTGCCCGAGGAATCGCGCGGCCGGGCAATGATGATCCAGCCATTCCTTCGCTCGGTGGCCGAGGAAGGCGAGTATTCGATCATGTTCTTCGGCGGCGAATATAGCCACGCCGTCGTCAAGCGGCCCAGGGCCGGCGACTATCGGGTGCAGCCGCACCTGGGCGGAAGTGAAGTCGCTTGCGCCCCGCCGCCCGGGTCCATCGAACTGGCAGCGGCCGTGCTCGGCGCCGCCCCCGCCGAGGCGGCCTATGCCAGGGTCGACATGATCCGCGACGCGTCGGGCGCACTTGCGGTGATCGAACTGGAGCTGATCGAGCCGTCGCTGTGGCTCCAACACGCCCCCGATGGCGGCGTGTCATTCGTCGCGGCGATCAGGAAGCGCGCGCAAGAATAACCACTGGCGGATGGCCGAAGTGAGGTTGGGGGCGCGGCCGGGCGGGTCCAGCCGCTCGACGTCGATCCGGGCGATCAAGGCGTTGACCGGCAGCCCCTCATCCTTCGCCGCATGCTCCAGCGCCTGCCAGAACATCGGCTCCAGGCTGATCGAGGTCTCATGGCCGGCAATGGTCACCGACCGCTTGGTTGGGGAACCCAGGTTCATCGCTCTTCCCATTCCGGCGCGGAGTGAATCCGCGCCGTCAGTCCTCGCTGCGCGAGGCTGGCCGGAACTCGCCTGCTCTTCACGTAGCTCACGCGTCGCTTCGCACCGGCTTCGCTACGTTCGGAGCCTCGTTCAATACATGTGCTGCCCGCCGTTGATCGACAGCGTCGACCCGGTGACGAAGCCGGCATTCTCGTCGACCAGGAAAGCAACTCCGCGGGCGATCTCGTCGGCCTTGCCGAGGCGGTTGACCGGGATTTTCGCAATGATCTTGGCCAATACCTCTTCGGGGACGGCCGCGACCATGTCGGTGTCGATATAGCCTGGCGCGATGGCATTGACGGTGACGTTGTTGCGCGCGCCTTCCTGCGCCAGCGCCTTGGTGAAACCATGGATGCCGGACTTGGCCGCGGCATAGTTGACCTGGCCGTACTGACCGGCCTGGCCGTTGATCGAGCCGATGTTGACGATCCGCCCGTAGCTACGCGACTGCATGCCTTCGAACACCGCCTTGGCCATGTTGAAGCAACCGCCAAGGTTGGTGTCGATCACGTCCTGCCATTTCTGGTGGTCCATCCGCTTCATCGTCGTGTCGCGGGTGATGCCGGCGTTGTTGACCAGCACGTCGATCGGCCCAAGCTCGGCCTCGACCTGCGCAACACCCCGTTGGCACGCCTCGAAGTCGGCAACGTCCCATTTGTAGGCGAGAATGCCGGTACGGTCGCTGAATGCGCGCGCCCGGTCGTCATTGCCGGCGTAGTTGGCGGCGACCTTCATGCCCAAGTCCTTGAGGGCGACGCTGATCGCCTCGCCGATGCCTCGCGTCCCGCCGGTTACGATCGCCACTCGCGCCATGACTCTCTCCTGCTCTTTGTTATTGGTTTGCGTTAGGCCGGAGGCCACCATCCGGCAAGTTCGCGCCTGATCAGCGCATCGAGCATCGCCATCCCCTCGTCGCTGTCATTGAGGCAATCGAGGCGGGCGAAATGCGTTCCGCCAGCCTGGGTGAAGGTTTCCCGGCCGCGGATGCCGAGCTCCTCCAGCGTCTCCAGACAGTCGGCTGAAAAGCCGGGCGCGGCGATGGCGATCCGCTTGATCCCCTGCGCCGGATAGGATGCGAGTACGACTTCGGTCGCGGGCTGCAGCCAGCGCGCGCGCCCGAAGCGGGACTGGAAGGCAACGTCGATCGGCAGCTCGAAACGTTCGGCGAGCAGCTCCGCGGTTCGCTTGCATTGGTCGTAGTAAGGGTCGCCGAGGGTTCGCGTTCGCTCCGGCATGCCGTGGAAGCTGAGCAGCAGCCGTTCCGGCTCGAAATCCAGCGCGGCAAGCTGCCGGTCGATGCTGGCCTTCAGCGCGCCGATATAGAGCGGGTCGTCGTAGTAAGGCGGCAGCGTCCGGATCGCCGGCTGGGCGCGCATCCTTCCGAGCTCAAGCGTAACCGCATCCATCGCCGACGCGGTCGTCGCCGCGCAATATTGGGGATAGAGCGGCGCGACCAGGATTCGGCTGAAGCCATGGTCGAACATTTTCGACAGCGCATAGCCGATCGAGGCATCGCCGTAGCGCATCGCCAGACCGACGCAGAGCGCGTCGCCGTAACGCTGGCGCAGCGCTTCGGCCTGCCGCTTGGAAATGGCCATCAGGGGCGACCCGTCTTCGGTCCAGATCTCCCGATAGGCACGGGCCGATTTGGCCGGGCGGGTGCGCAGGATCACGCCGTAGAGCACCGGCTTCCAGATACTCGGCGAAATCTCGACCACGCGCGGGTCGGACAGGAATTCGGCGAGATACCGCCGGACGGCGCTCGGTTCCGGCGCATCGGGCGTGCCGAGGTTGGTCAGCAGCACCGCAACATCGCTGGGAGTCGAAGTCATGGCGCTGCCATCGGGTCGAACGGCAGGTTACGCAAGCGCCGGCCGGTACCGGCGGCGATGGCATTGGCCACCGCAGGAGCGAGCACCGCCATGCCGAGGCCGCTGACGCCGCCGGGCTCGTCGTTGCTCTGGATGAGCTCGATCTCGATTTTGGGCACGTCGCGCAGTCGTTCGTAACCGGCGCGCATCGGCACGGCGCGCGGCATGCCGGCGACGAACTCTGGCGCCGGGATGGTTGCGGCAGCCAGCGCCGCGAGCAGGCCGCCTTCAATCTGTTGCCGGACCAGGTTGGGGTTGACGATGCGGCCGGCGTCGACCGCCGCCACCAACCGCGACACCTTGATCGCCTGGTCAGCGCCGATCGTCGCTTCGGTCAGCAGGCCGATGTGCGAACCGCAGAGCGAGGCACAGGCGAGCCCCATGCTGCTGCCCGGGGCGCCGCCGTCCCACCCACCGATCGCCGCGGCGGTGCTGATTGCCTGGGCGAGGCGCGGTGATCCGCCCAGCTGGCCGATGCGGAAGGCCAGCGGCTCGGCATGGAGGGCGCGGGCAAGTTCGTCGACAAAGCTTTCGGTGGCGAAGGCCATCATCGCCTCATCGCCGCCGCGCATATAGCCGGTGCGAATCGGCAGCTCGGCGTCAACCGCGGAAATCCTGATATTGGCGATGCCGTAAGGCGGCGTGGCGCCGTGCGGAGCGAACGACGGCGGCTGCTTGCCCTGCGCCCGTGCCAGCGATGCTTCCAGGCCGGGCATTCCGGCCACGCGCGCGCTCCAGGCGGCGATGGTTCCATTGGGGGCGGGGAGCGCGGCCAGCTTGGCCATCATCGGTGGCCTGACGGAGTCCTGGTTCTGGGCGGTGGCCGGCGGAAGTGACAGGCTGACCGGGCGTTTGACGTGACGCGCCAGTTCAACCGCCATTTCGATTGCCCGCGTGTCGAAGGCGCTGCCCGAGCCGTCACCGACCGGCATCGCATAAAGCGCGACATCTTTCTCGGATATTCCCGCTGCCTTGGCGGCGGCAGCGCGCGCCAGATCTGGAATCTGCGTGCCTGCCCAGATTTCGAGCCGGTCGCCGGTGAAACGGGCCACTGCGGCAGGCGCTTCCATCGAATGGTGAGGAACTGGCGCCAGCGAATAGGTCGCGGCGAGCGGCCGGCTGTCCTCGGTGGCGCCCTCATAATCGCCTCGCTCGAACAGCCGCGTCGAATCGCCGCCGGCAAGGGCCTCCCCCAGAATTCCCATGACGTCGCCGGTCGCGGGACCGGTGAAGCGCGGCAAGGCGCGGGCCAGCGCTTGATCGGCCGCCCACCATGTTTCGCCCAGAGCAGCCAGCCATTCGTCGCGTGCCACCAGGTCGATCAGGCCCGGTTGTCCCTTGGCTGCTGCGCGCGAGAATCCGGTCAGCCGGCCGCCCGGAGGAGCCATCCGCACCGACGCGAGGATCATCCGCGGCAGCCGGACATCTCCGGCGAAGCGCAGCGTTCCGTCCGATTTCGCCGGCAGGTCGAGCCGGGGCAGCGGCTCGCCGGCCAGCTTGCCGCTGCCAGCTGCGCGAAGTTGCGCCATGTCGGGCGGCACTATCGCCGACGCCTCGGCGGCGATTTCGCCGAACGCCAGCCTTTTGCCTTCATGAGTCACGAAGCCGCCATCGGTATCGCATTCGGCGGCGCTGACGCTCCATTTTGCCGCAGCGGCGGCGCACAGCATCGCGCGCGCGATTGCCGCACTTTCGCGCAGGGGCTGCTCAAACGCCCTGACCGAGCTCGATCCGGCGGTAATTCGCGATGTCACGCCATAATCATGGGCGATCAGCCGATTGGCATAGGCGTCGAAATGGGGCGCGGGTTCGACCGCCATGCTCTCCCACGCCGCGCCCAGTTCGTCGGCCGCGATCTGCGCCAGTCCGGTCCAGATCCCCTGACCGGTCTCGACCTGCGGCGCGGCCAGGGTCACGCGCCCGTCGACCCCGATCTTGAGGAAGGCGCCAAACACCGCCTCGCGACGGCCGGGCCGAAGCGGACTGCCTTCGCGTCGCGGCCAGGCGAAGAAGGCGACGATCAGGCCGGCGCCCGCGCCGCCACCGATCAACAGGGTACGGCGGTCGACCGCGGGCCCAGCCATCGGCTAGCCGAGATATTGCTGCTTGAGCAGGACCCGGTCGATCTTGCCGGTTCCGAGCCGCGGCAGCGGATTGTCGGAAAAGACCATGCGCGCCGGGATCTTGAAAGCAGCGAGGCGGGTCATGAGGAATTCCCTAAGTTCCTCTTCGCTGATGCTGCTGCCTTCGCGTCGATGAAGGATCGCCATCGGTACCTCGCCGAGCCGTTCGTCGGGCGCACCGAACACTGCCGCCTCGGCAATGCCTTCGGCGCAGTAGAGCGCCGCCTCCACTTCGGCCGCGGAGATATTCTCGCCGCCGCGAAGGATGATGTCCTTTTTCCGGTCGACGATGAACAGATAGCCGTCCTCGTCGAGGTAGCCGATGTCACCGGACTTGAAATAGCCGTCGGCGGTGAACGCCGCGGCGGTCGCCTCCGGGTTACCCCAATAGCATTTGATGTTCGCGGCCGATCTGATGGCGATCTCGCCGCGCTCCTTGGCCGGCAGGTGGCGATCGGAATCGCCAAGAATGACCAGGTCGACGAACGGCGCATGCATCCGCCCGGTCGACGCTGGCTTGGCGGCATAGTTGGTCCAGAAATTGCCGCAGCCGACGGCGTTGGTCTCGGTGAGGCCATAGCCCAGCGCCGGCTGCGCTTCGGGGAATGCGCGGCGCAGCCGCTCGACATGGGCGACCGGCCGTGGCGCACCGCCCGCGGCAATGTCGGTCAACGTCGACAGGTCGTAATTGCCGCGGTCCGGGTGGTTCATCAATTCGAGGCTCATCGTCGGAACGCCGACGAAATAGGTGATCCGTTCTTTCTCGATCAGCCTGAGCGCCTCCGCCGCATCCCATTTGGGCATCAGCACCATGCTGCGCGAAATGACGAAGCTGTTGAGCAGCACAGGGACTTCGCCGGTGACGTGGAACAGCGGCACGACGACCAGGGTCTTGAGCGGGTTGACCGGCGGGCGGCCTTCCGATTCGAGAATATCGCGCAGCACCATCAGCGCGGTGGCATAGGCATAGACCGCCGTGGTCACCGCGCGGTGGGTCGACAGCGCGCCCTTGGCCACGCCGGTCGAGCCCGATGTGTAGAGAATGGTTGCATCGTCGTCGGCCGAGACTTCGGGAAGTTGGATCTCGTCGGACCCGCTGGCGATCAGGTCGGCGAGGGCCTGTTCCGCCGGCTGTTCAATTTCGATTGTCTCGATAATGCAGGTCGCGCAGGTTTCGGCTATTAGCTTGGCGCGCGGCGCATCGGCCAGGACCAGCTTGGTATCGACCAGCTGCAGGGCATGCTCCAGCTCATGGGGCTGCCACCAGCCGTTGAGCAGGGTCGCTACGGCGCCGGCCTTGAGCGCTGCCATGTATGACAGGATCCAGGCGGGGCAGTTGCGCATGGCGATGCCAACGCGATCGCCCTTGTTGATGCCGCGCGCGACCAGGCCGCGCGCCAGCCGGTCCGAAATCTCGTCGAGCTGGGCAAAGGTAAGCCGCTCGTCGCCGGCAATGACCGCTTCGACGGTCGCGTTGAGGGCGCAAAAGGCCTTGAAAAACAGCGGCAGCGTCGCCGGGAAATTGGTGACGATCGCCCGGCCCTGCTCGTCCTTGTCGAGGATTACGCGACCGCCCGGGCCGGTGACCGCGGCGATGCCCGCGTCATAGCTCCGGTCAAGGTCGGTCAAGGCCATCCGTCACTCCTTGGCGTTTCTCGTTGCTCA
>NZ_JAHFPY010000098.1:0-2499 GCF_023266535.1 Sphingomonas sp.
CCTGGTGGTCCTGTTCGTGATGAAATGGATGCCGCTGCGGCTGGCGCTGACTCCTGGCTCGACCAAGACCCGGCGGGTGCGGCGCCGTGCCGTGATGCTGTTCAAGACGGGCGGAGAGCGGCGAACGATCGGACGTACCGGTATCCTCATCTACCTGTCGATGGCCGAGCGCCGCGCCGAAATCATCGGCGATGAGGCAATTACAAGGGTGACGACACCCGAGACCTGGGGCGAAGCCATGGCGGCGCTGATCACCGAGGTGAAGGCCGGGCGTCCCGGCGACGGAATCGTCGCCGCGGTCGAGCGGATCGGCGACGTGCTCGCCGAGCATTTCCCGAAGAGCAGCACCGACACCAATGAAATTCCCGACAAGCTGATCCAGCTATGACCGGCGAGGTCGAGTGGGCGGGGAAATATATCCGCATCGTCCGCGACGGGACGTGGGAATTTGTCGAGCGCTGCGGCGGCGTGCACGCCGTCGTCATCCTCGCCGAGCATGACGGCAGGGTCGTGCTGATCGAGCAGGTGCGCGTACCCCTCGGCCGCCGCAAATGCCTCGAGCTTCCCGCAGGACTGGTCGGCGACGAAGACCCCGACGCGACGGTCGAGGGAACCGCGGTGAAGGAGCTGGAGGAAGAAACCGGTTTCACCGCCGAGCGAATCGAGGTGATCGGCCAGTTCTACAGCTCGCCGGGGATGGTCGCCGAAGGCTTCACCCTGGTCCGCGCCCATGGCCTGACGCGGATCGGCGACGGCGGCGGCAATGAACATGAAGAGATCGAGGTCCATCTCGTACCCCGCGCCGACATCCCGGCCTTCGTCGAACGCAAGCGGGCCGAGGGTGTGGCAATCGACGTCAAGCTGTTGCTGTTGCTCGCCAGCTCGATTCTTGGCTAACTCAGTTCATCGACCATGACCGCCGCTCGTCGAAATGCTTGCGGCGGCTTCGCATCGCAGCCGCTAGGGGCGGCGCAAATCTTCGATTTGGGAGGGTGTCTTGAAATTGATCCTGATGAGCGGCGCGGCCGCGATCGCGCTGGCCGCTGCTGTGCCGGCGGCTGCCGCCACGAGCGAGGCCGCAGCGGCCACTGCAGCGGTTTCCAATAACGTGCTGCTGAAAGAGTGGACCGGGCCCTATGACGGCGTTCCGCCCTGGGACCAGGTCAAGCCCGAGCTGTTCCCCGGCGCGTTCCAGGCGGGAATTGACCAGCTGCTGGCCGAGACCGACGCGATCGCCAACAATCCGGAATCTCCTAGCTTTGCCAATACGATAGAAGCGATGGAAAAGACGGGCCGGACGCTCGACCGGGTCCAGGCGCTGTTCGGGGTGATGACCGACAATATGTCGACCCCGGCCTACCAGGCGCTCGACAAGGAATGGTCGCCGAAATTCTCGGCGGCCTATGACAAGATCAATCTGAATTCCAAGCTTTTCGCTCGTATTTCAAACCTTTACGACCGGCGCGACAGCCTTGGCCTCGACGCCAAGCAGCTCCGCCTGTTGACCCGCACCTATGAAGGCTTCGTCCGCCGCGGCGCCAATCTCAACGACGCGCAGAAGGCCCAGCTGTCGGACTTTAACCAGCAGCTCGCGACCGACTTCTCCGAGTTTAACTCGCACCTGCTGGCTGACGAGGCGACCTTCACCCAGGCGAGCGAGGCCGACATGGCCGGCGTCCAGCAGGATGTGAAGGACGCGGCGGCCGCGGTCGCCAAGTCCAAGGGGCTTCCGGCGGGCAGCTACGCGATCCGCAACACCCGTTCGGCGGTCGACCCGGTGCTGAGCTTCGGCAGCAACCGCGCACTGCGCGAGAAAGTATGGCGCGCGTTCGTCAATCGCGGCGACAATGGCGACGCCAACGACACCAACGCGGTCATCGCCAAGATCGTCAAGCTGCGCGCGGACCGGGCGCATCTGCTCGGCTATGCCAACCATGCCGAATGGCGGATGCAGGACACGATGGCCAAGTCGCCGGCCAAGGCGATGGACCTTATGATGCGGGTATGGAAGCCGGCGGTGGAGCGGGTCCACGAGGAAGTGGCCGAGATGCAGCCGTTCGCGGCCAAGGACGGCGTCACCACGATCGAGCCGTGGGATTACCGTTATTATATGGAGAAGGTGAGGAAGGCGAAGTACGACCTCAGCCAGGACGAGATTAAGCCCTATTTCGAGCAGGGGAATCTGCTCAAGGGAATGTTCTGGGCGGCGGGCCAGCTCTACGGGCTCGAGTTCAAGGAAAACACCGGCAAGGTCCCGGTGTTCAACCCCGACGTCCGCACCTTCGAAGTGACGCGGAACGGCGAGGTGGTCGGCCTCTATTACCTCGATACCTATGCCCGCGAGGGCAAACGTTCGGGCGCGTGGATGAACACCTATCGCTCCCGCGCGCGGCTCACGAACGACAACATCGTCCTCGCCTCCAACAATAATAATTTCACCAAGCCCGAGGCGGGCAAACCGGTGCTGATCAGCCTGGACGACGCGTCGACCCAGTTCCA
>NZ_JAHFPY010000098.1:2509-8796 GCF_023266535.1 Sphingomonas sp.
TTTGCTGGTAGACGTGAAATATCCGTCATTGGGCGGGTCGCAGCGCGACTTTGTCGAATATCCGAGCCAGGTGAACGAGAATTGGCTGCTGACCCGGCCGGTGCTGGAGCAGTTCGCCCGCCATTACCAGACCGGCCAGCCGATGCCGGCGGCGCTGGTCGACAAGATCAAGAAGGCCGAGACCTTCAACCAGGGCTTCGCCACGGTCGAATATCTGTCGTCGGCGCTGGTCGACATGAAGCTGCACCTCGACCCGACCGGCGTTATCGATCCCGACGCGTTCGAAAAGAAGGCGCTGGCCGAGATCGGCATGCCCAAGGAGATGGTGATGCGGCACCGCCTGCCGCAGTTCGGCCACCTCTTCTCGTCGGACAGCTATTCGGCCGGCTATTACAGCTACCTCTGGTCGGAGACGATGGACGCCGACACCTGGGCGGCGTTCGAGGAAGCGGGCAACCCGTTCGACAAGAAGATCGCCGACGCGTTCCGCATCTACCTCTTGTCGACCGGCAACGAGACCGACCGGGCCGAGGCCTATCGCCAGTTCCGCGGCCGGGACCCGGACGTGACGGCGCTGCTCAAGCGGCGCGGCTTTCCGGTGAATTGAGAATTGGAATTTGGGGACATCTCTATCGGGTGTCCCCAAATTTTCTGCGGTCCCCACCCATTCCGGACATTGGGCGGGTGCAGTTTTGTGTGCCTAGCAATCTGTCACCGTAACGACCTAGAGCGCCAGGCTACTCAGCCCCGGATGGTCGTCCGGCCTCCGCCCGATCGGCCAGTGGAACAGCCGCTCTTCCTCACGGATCGGCATCTCGTTGATGCTGGCGATGCGCCGTTCCATCAAGCCATCCCCGGCGAACTGCCAATTCTCATTGCCATAGGCGCGGAACCATTGGCCGCTATCGTCGCGATATTCATAGGCGAGGCGCACCGCGATGCGGTTGCCGGAATGGGTCCACAATTCCTTGATCAACCGATAGTCGAGTTCGCGCCGCCACTTGCGGGCCAGGAACGCTTCGATCTCGCTTCGGCCCCGGGGAAATTCGACGCGGTTCCGCCAGGTGCAATCCTCGGTATAGGCCATCGCGACCCGCGCTGGATCGCGACTATTCCAGCCGTCCTCGGCGGCGCGGACCTTCTGCCTCGCCGTTTCCTCGGTGAAAGGCGGCAACGGCGGGCGGCTCATTTCGCCTCTCCATATTTGGTGCGCAGATCGGCAAGCTCACCCTTCAGCCGTTCGATTTCCTCGTCGCGTTCGGCGAGCGCGGCTGCGACCTGGTCGGCGTCGAACTTCACCGGGATATGTTGCGGGCAATTAACGTCCCAGGCGCTGATTTCGAACAGGATCGCCGCTTCCGGACGGGCCTTGTAGTCCCCGGGCATCAGCCGCGCGATCACGTCGGGATCATAGCTGAACCGCGCACGTCCCCAGACCTTGATCCGCGCCTTGCGCGCATAATCCATCAGGAACAGGAACGCCTTTTCATTGTCCTGAAGGTTGCCGGCCGAGACATATTGGCGATTGCCGGTGTAATCGGCGAAACCGATCGTGCGCTCGTCGATCACTCGGATGAAACCGCGCGGTCCGCCGCGGTGCTGGATGTATGGCTGGCCGTCGGCGTTGGCGGTCCCCAGATAAGCGGTGTTGGTGGCGGCAAGCATGGCGATCAGCCGTTCATCGATTTCGGTGCGGAACCCTCCGCCCGCTTCCATCCGGGCATAGGCGTCGCGCGACCCCCGTTCCTGCTGGATAGCCTTGACGGTCGGGGTGAAGGCAATGTCGCTGCTGGGATTGGGCATTGGCTTGCTCCTGATCCGCTCTCCGATCCGCCGTAGCGGGCAGGGTGCCCGGACGCCAGGAGGGCAGTGGCGTCCGGGCTTGGGGGGCTTATTTGACCTTGCGACCGAGGAAGTCGCGGATGTAGCCCGCGATCTCGCCGGACTTGGTCTCGAGCGCGAAGTGGCCCGCGTCGATCAGGTGGATTTCCGCCTTGGGCATGTCCTGCTTGAACGCCTGGGCACCGGCCACGGTGAAGATCGGGTCGTTCTTCCCCCACACCACCAGCGTCGGCACCTGATGCTTGCGGAATGCCTCGTGGAAGGCCGGGTATAGATCGACGTTGGTCTGGTAGTTGGCGAACAGGTCGAGCTGGATTTCCCGGTTGCCCGGGCGGTCGAGGATCGCCTGGTCGTTGTCGATCGCGTCTGGATTGACGAGGTCGGCGGGGACGCCCTCACTGTACTGGAAGGTCGTGGTCTCGCGGGTCAGGAAGGCGGCAGCACCTTCGCGCGTTTGCGGCGTATCGCTGGCCCACAAAGCCTTGATCGGCGCCCATAGCGGCGACAGGCCGACCTCATAGGCGTTGCCATTCTGGACGATCAGCGCGGTAACGCGATCCGGCTGGCGCGAGACGAACCGCAGGCCGATCGGTGCGCCATAGTCCTGGATGTAGACCGCGAACTTGCCGACGCCGACCGCGCGGGTGAAGTGGTCGACCGTCTCGTAGAGATGGTCGAAGGTGTAGGCATATTCGGCCGGCGTCGGCTGGCTCGAATGGCCGAATCCCGGATAGTCCGGCGCAACGACATGATACTTATCGGCCAGCAGCGGGATGAGATCGCGGAACATGTGGCTCGACGACGGGAAGCCGTGGAGCAGCAGGATGGTTGGCTTCTTCGGGTCGCCGGCTTCACGGTAGAAGATATCAAGGCCATCGACCTTGACCGTCCGGTAATGGATCGGCGTCGCCGGAATGGAATAACGGGCAGTCGGTGCCGGCGAAGTTGGCGCCGCTGCAGCAGGCGAAGCGACGACAGCAACGCTGGCCGCCAGGGAAAGCACGAGGGCACGGAACATGGACTTGTCCTTGCTGAGGTGGGGGTGGCCGGCGGCGGTGTTCGCCGCCGGCCGTGCGAGTTCATGCGGCCTTGCGGGCGTCGACACGGGGGAAGTCGATCTCGGTCTTCAGCGCCTCGTTGACGTAGTTGGTGAAGACATTGAGCGCGACATGGCCGATGATCTCGAGGACCTCGCCGTCCGAATAGCCGGCCTGGCGGAGCGCAGCGATGTCGCCTTCGGCGACCTGGCCACGTTCACGGGCGACCTTGGCGGCGAAACGGACCGCGGCGTCGGCGACGATGTCGTTCGACGCGCCCGACCGGTTGGCGGTGATTTCGGCGTCGTCGAGCTTGGCGAGGTTGAGGCCGATATAGGTGTGGGCCGACAGGCAATAGCCGCAGCCGTTCACTTCGGCGACGGCAAGCGCGATCCGCTCGCGGGTGGCCGGTGCCAGCTTGCCTTTGCCGAGCGCCGCCGAGAAGCCGAGATAGGCCTCAAGCGTCGCCGGGCTGTTGGAAATCAGGCGGAACATGTTGGGGACGATGCCGAGCTGCTTCTGCACGCCGGCCAGCAACGGCTGGGCAGTGGCGGGGGCCTGTTCGACGGTCGGGGTCGGAATGCGGGACATTTGAATTGCTCCTTCGATGACGGGCAATGATTGCCGTGCCGTCGATTTAGAGCCTTCCAATCATCGGGAGCAGACGTTAATCTCGCAACTCTGACTTCCATAAAACGGAAGGGTGTATGGATCGTTTTGAAGCCATGCGGACGGTGTTGGCGGCGGTCGACGGCGGCAGCCTATCGGCGGCGTCACGGTCGCTAGGCCTGCCGCTGGCGACCGTCAGCCGCCGCGTCTCCGACCTGGAAGCGCGCCTGGGTGCGCAATTGCTGGTCAGGACCAGCCGCCGCCTGCAAGTGACCGAAGAGGGGGCTGCCTATGTCGCGGCCGCGCGACGCATTCTGGACGATCTGGACGATGCCGAGCGGACGGTTTCCGGCGAATATCGGGTGCCAAGGGGTAAACTGGTTGTCACCGCGCCGATCATGTTTGGCAAGCTACACGTTGCCCCGGTCGTCCATGAGTTTCTTGCCGCCTACCCGGACGTTGGCGTCAGGCTGATCCTGCTTGACGGGGTTGTCGACCTGGTCGAAGCTCATATCGACGTCGCGGTTAGGATCGGTCATTTGCCGGACTCCACGCTGATTGCCCGGCGTCTGGGCGACTTGCGCTGGCTATTCTGCGCCAGCCCGGATTATCTCGATCGAAATTGCAGGCCCGACCATCCGTCGGCTATCGCCGACCACGAGTGCATCGCGTTTGAGGGCCTGCAACAGTATCGCGAATGGCCCTTTGTCGAAAATGGCCAGACCCGGAGCGTTGCCATCCAGCCGCGCTTTTCGGTCAATACGGCCGATGCGGTCGTTGCTGCCGCAGTCGCTGGCTTAGGCGTTGCGAGGGTCATGTGTTACCAGGCAGCGGAGGCCATGGCCGCCGGTTCAATCCTGCCGCTACTGCCCAATTTCTGGCCGCCGGCGATGCCAGCCCATCTCGTCTTTGCTCAGCGCCAGCAGCAGCCCCTCAAGCTGCGTGCATTCCTCGACTTCGTCACGCCGCGCTTGAGCGAAGGCCTGGCACGAATCCGCAAGGTGACAAGCATGGCGGGTGCGTAGAAGTGAATGGCAGGGGCGCTTAGCTGGCCGCCTTGTTCATCGCCTCAAGCTTCTGGCGGAGGCTGACATTGAAGCCGTGCTCCAGGGCGTGGCGGGCGTCGGGATTGGCGGCGAGATAGGCGTTGAGTGCGCGGCCCTGCGCGCACCAGAAGCGCGCCGGCTCGGTGAGGGTGACGGTGGCGATTGCCGCCGACTCGCCGAGCACGGTGGCTTCGCCGACCAGCTGGCCGGGACTGGCCTTGCCGACCAGCTTGCCCTTCACATGCACATCGGCGGCGCCCGAGGCGATGAAATAGAGCTGAGCCGCCGCCTTGCTTTCCTGGATCAGGACGTCGCCGGGCCGCCCGTCCATCCAGATGCCCTGGTCGATCAGCCGCCTCGCCTGGGCGCGGCCAAGGCCGGCCAACGGTCCGGAAAGCATGGCCCTCTCGTCCTCGCTGAACTTGGCCGCCTTGTTGGCGACCAGCCCGCTGCTCGCCTGCACGCCGGCGACAATCAGGATCAGGAATGGCAGGATCGAGCCGAGCAGCCCGTGCTGCATGGCGCCATAAGCCAGGCCGGCGATGCCGACGATGCCCAGCATGATGTGCCCGAACAGCCTGGACCGTGCCAGTAGCGCCCCCAGCGCGGCGGCGAAGATCAGGACATAGAGGCCGAGCTTCAAGGTCATTTAGGCTTAGGCTATCCCTCCGAGCGGGCGCTGAACGTATCGACCAGCACGTCCAGCTGGGCCTGGCAGTCGGCCCGGATCAGGCTCTGCGCCATGCCTTCGAGGCCCGACGGTATCGGCGACAGCTGTCGCAGCGTCAGCGTTGTTGGTTGGGCAAGGCCGGAGATGTTGATGCGCTTGCCGGCCGTGACCGCGATGTCGGCCGGCCAGCCGGCTTCCCATTGGTTGGCTGCGAAATGGACCGAGGCGGTCTTGCCGTCGGAATCGGTCAGCGTGACATCGGCTGCCGCGGTCGCATCCGGGCGGTAGAGAGTCAGCTCGCTCGGGTTGGCGATGCAGACATTGCCGGTGCGGCCCAGATCGGCCTGCCACACGCTGCGGGTGCCGCCGGTGCCGCGGACCGCCCCGAGCCGCACGCGGCGGGCGCTGGTCCCGGCAGTGTTGGTCGAAGTGGTGACCGGCGCGGCATTGGCGGCGACGCTGAAGCTGCCGGGACCGTTGATGGTGCGCGTGCCGCGGCTATCGAGCAGGACGATCATGTCGGTGGCCTTGAGCTTCAGCACATGATTGTCGGGCAGCGCCTTGCCCGGCGGGTAGGCAGCGGCCGACGGTCCCGACGAGCGCACCACCAGCACCGCCGCGGCGGCCGAAGTCGAAGCGAGAAGGGCGGCACTTGCCGCAATCAGCAACAGGCGGGCCATATCATTTCTCCTTGAGCTTGAAGGCGCCTCCCGGGCCCGCCTCCCGCAGGCGACAGGCAAAGGCGGCCAAGGCCGCGTCATTAGCCTGCGTTAAGCAAATTTGCTCGATTTCGTCGAGGGCGGAACGATCCCCCCCATCGAAGGCGTTCCAAAGCCGGACAAGCCGATCCCGGAGCTTGGCATCGAAATCAGGAGCTGGTTCCCACACCACCACCGGCGTTTCGCGGCCGCTAAGCACGATCCGGCCCATCGGCCGGTAAATGTCGAGCGTGGTGCGCTCGCGCGCCTCCTCGCTGATCAGCGCGACGGTCTTCAGATATTTGTTGGCGCCTTCGAGGCGCGCCGCGCAGTTCATCGCATCGCCGAGCGCGGTATAGCTGATGCGGCCCTCGCCGCCGAAATT
>NZ_JAHFPY010000099.1 GCF_023266535.1 Sphingomonas sp.
GACATTTCGGTCGCGGTCAGTATCCCCAAGGGCCTGATCACGCCGATCATCGTCGATGCCTATTCCAAGGCGATTTCGGCGATCAGCAAGGAAATGGCCGACCTCGCCGGGCGGGCCAAGGAAGGCAAGCTGCAGCCGCATGAATATCAGGGCGGCACCGCCTCCTTGAGCAACATGGGCATGTTCGGGATCAAGCATTTCGAGGCGGTGATCAATCCGCCACAGGCGATGATCATGGCGATCGGCGCGGGCGAGAAGCGGCCCTATGTGATCGACGACAGTCTGCAGATTGCGACCGTGATGAGCGCCACCGGCAGCTTCGACCATCGCGCCATCGACGGCGCGGACGGTGCGAGGCTGATGAAGGTGTTCAAGGAATTGGTCGAAAGTCCGCTGGGGCTGGTGGCCTGATATGAAGTGGCTGGCGGCATTGCTGCTAGGCGCGATCGTGGGGTTTTTGGTGCCGATGATCTTCGGCGGTGAGGCCGGTTTCTGGCTGCACGCCTGGACCAAGGTCGGGACCATCCGTCCGCTGGTCGGGTCGCCCGGATTGCTGTTCTCAATCCCGCTGGCGTTGGGATCGGCTTTCATTTTTCGCCTGTTTTTCAACTGGCATAGCGGCTGAGCGTTGCCTGACCGCACCCCCCTGATCCGTGTCACCGCCATGCCGGCCGACACCAACCCCTATGGCGGGGTGTTCGGCGGCTGGCTGATGGGCCAGATGGGGCTCGCCTGCGGCTCATTTGCGTCGAAGCACAGCGGCGGCAAGGCGGTTGTCGTGGCGGCGGACCATCTTACCTTCACCGGGGCGATGGCGGTCGGCGACGAACTCAGCATCTATGTCGAGCTGAAGAAACAGGGACGGACGTCGATGACGCTCGAGGCGCATGCGATCGCGCGGGAACGCGACGGCGCCGAAGAATTTGAAGTGGCGACCGGCGAATTCACCTTCGTCGCGCTCGACCAGAACGACAAGCCGCGGGAGATCGCGGCCAAAGAGGAAAGCAATGGCTGACAGTTACGACCTTATCGTCCTTGGTTCCGGGCCCGGCGGCTATGTCGCCGCGATCCGCGCCGCGCAGCTCGGCCTCAAGACGGCGATCGTCGAGCGCGAGCTGCTTGGCGGGATCTGCCTCAACTGGGGCTGCGTCCCGACCAAGGCGCTGCTGCGGTCGGCTGAAATCTATCATTATCTGCAGAACGCCGGGGCCTATGGGCTGAAAGCGGCCCAGATCGGCGCCGATCTCGACGCCGTGGTGAAGCGGTCGCGCGGGGTGGCGAAGCAATTGAACCAGGGCGTCGCGCACCTGATGAAGAAACACAAGATCGCCGTGCACATGGGCGAGGGCAAGCTTCTTGCTGCCGGCAAGTTGGAGGTAAAGGGCGAGAAGGGGACCGAGGTCCTCACCGCCAAGAATATCATCATCGCCACCGGCGCCCGGGCCCGCGACCTGCCGTTCGCGCCGGCCGACGGGAAGCGCATCTGGACCTATCGCCACGCGCTGGTGCCGCCGGAGATGCCGGCCAAGCTGCTGGTCATCGGGTCGGGAGCGATCGGGATCGAGTTCGCCAGCTTCTATAGCGACATGGGTGCCGAAGTGACGGTGGTCGAGATGCTCGACCGGCTGGTGCCGGTCGAGGATGCCGACGTTTCGGCCTTCCTGGAAAAGCAGGTCAAGAAGCAGGGCATGACCGTCATGACCGGCGCCGGCGTCGAGGAATTGAAGGCGACCGCCAAAGGCGTCAGCGCCAAGATCAAGGCCAAGGACGGAAAGAGCGTGGCCGGCGACTATAGCCATGCCATCGTCGCCATCGGCATCGTCCCCAACACCGAAAATATCGGGCTGGAGACATTGGGTGTGAAGACCACCAAAGGCCATATCGACACCGATGGCATGTGCCGGACCAATGTCCCTGGCCTGTGGGCAATCGGCGATGTTACCGCACCGCCGTGGCTGGCGCACAAGGCAATGCACGAGGCGGTGATTGCCGCCGAAGCAATTGCCGGTGACCATCCGCACGCGATGGACCCGCGGAACATCCCGGGCTGCACCTATTGCCGGCCTCAGATCGCCAGCGTCGGCCTCACTGAAGCCAAGGCCAGAGAGCTTGGCTATGAGGTCAAGGCCGGGACCTTCCCGTTCATCGGCAATGGCAAGGCGATCGCGCTGGGTGAAGCGGAAGGCTTCACCAAGACCGTATTCGACGCCAAGACCGGTGAACTGCTCGGCGCGCACATGATCGGCGCCGAGGTCACCGAGCTGATCCAGGGCTATACGATCGGCAAGACCGCCGAGCTGGTCGAGGCTGATTTCATCGGCACGGTCTTCCCGCATCCAACCTTGAGCGAAACGATGCATGAGGGCGTGCTCGCGGCGTTTGGACGAGTCCTGCACATTTGAGCCCCGAGCTGCAAAACAACCGCACCTTGTGGATCGCGTTCGCGGCGAACCTTGGCATTGCCGTGTCCAAATTTGTCGCCGCAGCCATCACCGGGTCGTCGGCAATGCTTACCGAGGGCGTCCATTCGGTGGTCGACAGCACCAACCAGGTGCTGCTGCTGTGGGGCCGCAAGGCATCGCGCAGGCCGCCGGATGCGCAGCATCCTTTCGGCTATGGCCGCGAAATCTATTTCTGGAGCTTCGTTGTCGCGGTGCTGGTGTTCGCGCTGGGCGCGGGCGTGTCGGTTTACGAGGGCATCATCCACATTCGCGACCCCGAGCCGGCGGTGTCCCCGATCATCGCCTATGGCGTTCTGCTGGTTGCCTTCGTGCTGGAGGGGGGATCAACCTGGGAAGCGTTCAAGGAATTCCGGGAAGCAAAGGGCAAGACCGGCTGGATCAAGGCCATCCAGCAATCGAAGGACCCGACCGGCTTCATCGTGCTGCTGGAAAATGGAGCGGCGATGTTCGGCATCATTGCCGCAGCTATCGGCCTCGGCGTTAGCCAGTGGACCGGCGACCCGCGCTATGACGGAGCGGCCTCGGTCGTCATCGGCGCGATCCTCGGCATCACGGCATTCTTCCTGGCCTATGAATCCAAGGCCCTGCTGATCGGCGAAGCGGCCGACCCGGAACTGGTCGCGGCGATCCATGCGCTGGTGATGAACAAGGAGGCGGTGGTTACAATCGGAGAGGTACTGACCGTGCACGGTGCGCCCGACCAGATCACGGCCATGCTTGCCGTCGACTTTGACGACAATATCTCCGCGCGCGAGGTTGAGCGGCTGGTCTGCCAGATCGAGGACGAGATTCAGGCGAAATTTCCCGAAGTAACCCACCTGTACATCCGCCCGTTCAGCGAGGCCGACCGCAGCAGCAGTTGATTTTGGGCGCGGCGAGACTGGCTTCGCACCCGCCTTGCTGTTAGCCGGAAAACACAGGGGGTGGCCGTATGATGTGGAAATTGCTCGCGTCCGTTTCGTTGATTGCGGCTCCAGTTGCGGCCAATGCCGCGACGGTGGTTACCGCCGACCGCTATCTCGACGTCAACAGCGGCAAATATGTCGAACATCCGGCGATCTTCATCGCCGACGATGGGCACATAACTTCCATTGCCGATGCGCGAACGGTGCGGTGGGGCGCGAACGTCAAGCAGATCGACCTTTCGGGGAAGACGCTGCTCCCGGGCCTAATCGACATGCACGTCCACCTAACCAGCCTGGCCGAAGTGGGCGGCTACCAGGGCCTCAAATATACGGACAGCTTCTGGTCCGCGGTCGGCGTCGCCAATTCGGTCAAGACGTTGGAGGCCGGGTTCACCACCGTCCGCAATGTCGGCAGCTATGACTTCCAAGACGTCGGCCTCAAGCAAGCGATCGACGGGGGATGGATCCTTGGACCGCGAATTGTGCCGGCGACCTACGCGATCGGCGCGACCGGCGGTCACTGCGACGAAAATGGCCTGCCGCCGAGCTATGACAAAAAGCAGGAATCCGTCATCAACGGCGTCGACGAGGCGCGCGCCAAGGTCCGCTGGCTCCACAAATATGGTGCCGAGGTGATCAAGATCTGCGCCACTGGCGGCGTGTTCAGCCTGGGCGACAGCGTCGGCGGGCAGCAACTAAGCCTCGAGGAAATGAAGGCGATCGCCGACGAGGCGCATATGCTCCACCTGCGTGTGGCGGCGCATGCTCATGGCGACGAGGGCATCCATGACGCCATCCTGGCCGGGATCGACACGATCGAGCATGGCAGCCTGGCTTCGGAAGAGACGATGAAGCTGGCGCTGGCGCGCAAGCAGCCGATCTGGTTTTCGATGGATATCTACAATGACGATTATATCGTCGCGACCGGTACTTCCAACGGGACCGAACAGGAGAGCCTCGACAAGGAAAAGGCGATCGCGCTGAAGCAGCGCCAGACCTTTCGGCGCGGCGTGCAACTGGCTGTGCCGATGGTGTTCGGGAGCGACGCTGGCGTCTATCCACATGGCGACAATGGCAAGCAGTTCGCCAAAATGGTCGAATGGGGAATGACCCCGCTGCAGGCGATCCAGGCCGCCACCCGCAACGCGTCCCAAGCGCTTGGCCGCAACGACGTTGGCGTGATCGAGGTCGGCCGCTACGGCGATTTGGTGGCAGTGACCGGCGACCCGACGAGTGATGTCAGATTGCTCGAGCACCCGGACGCCGTCGTCAAAGGCGGACAGCTGGTCGCCGAGAAGGAATGATTAGCGCGGCGAACAGCGGGTTGTTGGCCGATGGCAGCTATTGATCGGGCAAAGGTACGGCGCGAGTTCGGCCAGGCGGTCAACATGACCGCCGGGGAAATCGAAGAATGGCTGGCCACCGGCCAAAGCCGCTCAGTCGGTTTCAAGCGCGATGGCGCGAGTGAGAGCGTCGGCCATGCCAGCGGTCGGCGGATCGTAGACCTGCTGGGCAAGAAAGTGGCCGAACTCAGCGATGACGACTACGCCCATATGCGCAAGGTCGTTGGCTATGTGCACCGCCACCTCGCCCAGCGGCCGGAGAATATCTACACTTCGCGCTGGCGCTACTCGCTGATGAACTGGGGGCACGACCCGGCCAAGGAGTGACGGGCGACTCATCGGTTAATTGAACTGCCCGACAACGGACATGGTGCTGCGGTTGGTTAACCGTGGCGAATAACCGTTGTGCAGGGTCTTCGGCGCTATCTTCGCGCCCAGGAGAAGGCCAATGCACAGCTTTCAGCCTTCGCGTGGACGGGTCTTTCTGGAAGTCCTCCTCGCGCTGGGAATGTCGGCATCGCTTGCCGGCGCATGGATGCAAACGCACGCGACCGCACTGCTGGGGGCGGCCGGGGTCGCGGCGTTCTATGGCCTGATCCACCTGTTCGACATGAGGCGGCCAAAATCGGCGGTGACAGCCGAGCCGCAGCGGATCGACTTCGATCGCGAGGTCGAACAGCCAGTAGCCGACGTGGTTGTGCCGATGGTGTCGGTCGAGGAGCTTGCCGTGTCCGATACTGGCAGCGAGGAAGCTGTCGTTGTCGAGCCGGTGAGTGCCAGAGTGGGGTCTGGCCGTCGTTCAGGCGGATCCCGCAAGAGCACGGGACGCCGGACCAAGGCGAAGGCTGAACCTGCGGCTGAGCCGGCGGCGGTCGAGCCGGTGCCGGTTGAAGGAGTGCCGGTCGAAGAGGCGCAAGCTCCCTGGCCGATGGCCGAAGAGGCCGATGCGGTGGAACCGGCGTGGGACGAAGAGGAATTCACCTTCCACGGTGAAGAGGAGTCTTCCCAGCCGCAGATCCAGCCGCTGTTCGAGCCGGAGCCGTTCGTGAGAATGCCGCGCCAGGGCTTCGGCCGCCGGGGCCGTTTATAAGGGCCTACTTGCCAAGGCGGTATCGCCGTTCCACGCTTCGTGCATGGCGCAGATGCACGACGTGTCCGATCCTCGCAATGCTTCGATCCTGATCAACGTCAATGGCGAGCTGAAACCCCGCGCCGAGGCCATGGTCTCGGTGTTCGATAGCGGATTCATGCTTGGCGACGGGGTGTGGGAAGGCCTGAGGGTCCAAAAGGGCCGCGCCGCCTTCCTCGATCGCCATCTCGACCGACTGTTCGAAGGCGCCAAGGCGATCGCCATGGACGTTGGCCTGTCGCGCGAGGAGCTGGCTGGGCGGCTCTACGAAACGCTCGATGCCAATGGCATGGTCGAAGGGGTCCATGTCCGCCTGATGGTAACGCGCGGTGTGCGATCGACGCCTTACCAAGACCCGCGGGTGGTAGTGACGCCGGCAACGGTGGTGATCATCCCGGAATATAAAGAGCCCGACCCGGCGGTTTACGAGCGGGGATTGAAGCTGTTCACCGTCCATGTCCGGCGCGGTGATCCGGCGGTGCAGGACCAGAAGATCAATTCGCACAGCAAATTGAACTGCATCCTTGCTTCGATCCAGGCGACGCAGGCGGGAGCGGACGAGGCGCTGATGCTCGACCCGCACGGCTTCGTCGCGACCTGCAACTCGACGCATTTCTTCATCGTCAGGAAGGGCGAGATCTGGACGTCGAGCGGCAAATATTGCCTCGGCGGGATTACGCGGGGGTTGGTGCTTGAGGTGGCGCGCGAGGCGGGCATCCCGGCCGTCGAAAAGGATTTCTCGCTGACCGACGTCTATGGTGCCGACGAGGCGTTCGTCACCGGCACCTTCGCCGGGATTGTCCCGGTGCGCGAGGTGGATGGACGGGCGCTGACCTGCCGCGGGCCGATGGTCGAGCGATTGCAGCGGCTCTACGCCGAGCGCGTCGAGCGCGATGTCGAGGAGCCTCGACCTTGAGAATTCCCATGATCATTTGCGGAGCCATCGGCTCAGCCGTGCTGATCTCAGGAACAGCAATCGCTCAGCAGACGGTGATCCAGGTCATCGACCTTTCCGAAAAGGGCATGTCGACCGAGGGCGGCGAGGCGACCTTGTATCGGGTGAGGAATACCAGACCGACAATCTGCAAGATCGATGTAATCCATTACGGCGAAACCGGGCGTTCGATCCTTGAGTTCGAGTTTGGGGCCAAGCTGAACGCCGCGGAGGCGAGGGAATATCGCTACAAAGTCCCACTCGCCGAGGATCCACACGCCAAGCCGAAGCTGATCAAGGCGGTGACCATGGCAACTCGGGAAGGCCGGGAGACGCTGCAAAAGGAATTTGAAACGTACAAATCCTTTTTTTCCGCCAGCGATCTGGAAAAATGCCTGGAAGGCTAGGTCGATGACCATCCGCATCGCCATGTGGTCGGGGCCCAGGAACCTCAGCACGGCAATGATGCGCAGCTTCGGCAGCAGGTCCGATACCTGCGTCAGCGACGAGCCATTTTACGGCGCTTACCTCAAGGCGACCGGCGATCCTCAGCCGATGGCCGACCAGGTGATGGCGTCGATGGATTGCGACTGGGCGAGCGTGGCACGGACCATGACCGGGCCCTCGCTGGCCGGGACGCCGATCTGGTACCAGAAACATATGGCGCATCACATGGTCGGACCGGTCGCGCATGACAATCTGCCGGGGCTGACCCATGCCTTCCTGATCCGTGATCCGGCGAGGGTGGTCGCAAGCTATGCCGCCAAGCGGGTCGCAGTGCGCCCGGATCACCTCGGCGTGGATCGGCAGGTCGACTATTTCGAGCGCGAGGCGGACCGGCTGGGCCATGCGCCGCCGGTGGTGGATAGCGCCGACATCTTGCGTGATCCGGACGGGGTGCTGGGCAAGCTATGCGAAGCACTGGGGATCGACTGGGACGTGGCGATGCTGAGCTGGCAGCCGGGCATTCGCGACACGGACGGCGTCTGGGCGTCGCACTGGTATGACGCGGTCGCGGTCAGCACAGGATTCGGCTCACCCGACGAAATGCCGGTCGAACTGGACGGCGATGCGCAGCGCGTGGCTGACGCCTGCCGCCCCTACTATGAGCGGCTGGCGGCGCATCGCCTAACGGCCTGATCCGATCAGCCGACGACGCGAACGCCGTTCTCGGCCCACTCCTTGTCGACATCGACTTCCTGATCGGCCCACTCCTGGCGGGTCAGGCAAAGCACCTTCTCGACGCGCGAGCCCGTAATCTCGATATTCAGACAATATTTGGCGGTTTCGCTGGCGGCGGGGGCTGTACCGGGTTCTGAAGGCTCGGGCCTCGTCGCCGACAGCGGCGAGAAGGCGGCAGCGACGGCAAGCGCGGCGATCATCAATTTCATCGCCATGTCGTTTCTCCTGACTGGCAAGGCTGGCATCCCCGCGATCCTCTCTACGCCTGGTTCCGGCGGGAGGCGAGGGCGTTCGGCGGCTTATGGGCGGCGGTTGACCGCATCGGCCCTCCCCGCTAAGGGGCCGCTCGTCCACAGGTTCCGCGATTCTTCGCTACCCCGCGGACAAGAGCTGAACATTGCTCAACGACGTGAAGGCCCGCTTCCTAAAGGCAGCCGGGACTTCGCGGTATTTGCGTTGCGCAAAGTAACCATTTTGGAAGGTGAAGGCTTCATGCCGACGATTAACCAGCTGATCCGCAAGGGTCGCGAACCGCAGAAGGCCAAGTCCAAGGTCCCTGCAATGGAGCAGAACCCGCAGAAGCGCGGCGTCTGCACCCGTGTCTATACCACCACCCCGAAGAAGCCGAACTCGGCGCTGCGCAAGGTTGCCAAGGTGCGCCTGACCAACAGCCG
>NZ_JAHFPY010000100.1 GCF_023266535.1 Sphingomonas sp.
CGAAGTGCGCGAACTTCGCGCACTTCGCGCACTTCGCGCACTTCGCGCGCGCCGCGCGCCTGCACCCCCGGAGGCAGCGAGGCGCAAAAAAATGGCTCAACTGGCGAAATCTTCACCACGAAAGGAGCGAACCGTGACGGACCAAAAAGCGAAGGCAACGGCCAAAGCGATCGAGGAAGCGTGGGCCTATTGGCTCAACGATCATCCAGTAAGCGTGCCCGAGATCATCGAGGACGCAATCAAGAAAGCGTACCTGGAGTTCCTGAACGCCAACCGCGGCGAGATCATCGCCGCGATCGCAAAGGAGGCCCGACATGGCTGAGAAGACCAAAATCCAATGGACGTCTCACACCTTCAACCCCTGGCGGGGCTGCTCGAAGGTTAACGACGGCTGCACGAATTGCTACGCGGAAAAGGAAGCCAAACGCTTCCCCAAAAACCGCGGCATCTGGGGACCAAACGGGACGCGCGTCAAGGCGGCCGCGGCGACGTGGGCCGAGCCGCTGAAGTGGAACGCCATGGCCCAGGCGGCCGGCGAGCGACGCCGGGTTTTCTGTGCGAGCCTGGCCGACGTCTTCGAAGAATGGGACGGTCGCATTCACGATCACGAGGGCCGGATCCTGCATCGCTGTGCAAGCTGTGGGAGCAATTGGGCCGAGGGCGAGGCGGTGCCATGCGAATGCGGGCGCGATCATCCGGTCAACTGGCTGACGATGAACGAAATGCGGCGTGACCTCTTCGCGCTGATCGATCGCACGCCCTGGCTCGATTGGCAGTTGGTCACCAAACGTCCGGAGCGAGTCTACGCGTGCTGGCCGCCCGTCATCTATCGCAACGACAAAGGCACCGAGATTTTCGTTGGGCCTGCGTCCGAACGAAAAACTTCCTTTCTCCACCGGCCGAACGCCTGGGTGCTGACGAGCGTCTCCGACCAAAAGACTTACGACGCATTCAAGCCGCGGTTGCTCCAACTGCGGGCCCTAGCGGCCGTGCTCGGCGTTAGCGTCGAGCCCATGCTTGCACCGATTCATTTCGGCGACCTGGCCGGCATCGACTGGCTCATCTTCGGCGGCGAGTCGGGGCCGCACGCCAGGCCCTGCAATCTGGGCTGGATCCGCGACGGCCTCGAGCAATGCGCCGACGGCAACGTCGCTGGGTTCATGAAGCAAGCCGGCGCCTTCCCGCTGGTCAGCATCGACGACGAGGTCCTGACTGAATGGGCCCTCAGCCGCGAGCACCTGCAGCACGCTCATGTCATCGAGGTCTATTTGCGTGACAGCAAGGGCGGCGACCTGGCCGAGCTGCCCGCGAGCCTGGCCGTCCGGCAGTTCCCGACCATGCGAGAGGCGGTGCTCTCATGAAGCGCCATCCCCTCATGCGGCAACCCGCTGTGTTCAGCGCGGACCGCCGCTATCGCTACTCGTTGACGCGTGAATGGGACCTGCGCCGCGGCCAGCTTTGCTGGATCATGCTCAATCCGTCCGTCGCCGGTTCCGAGCGCGACGATCCGACGATTCGGCGTTGCATCGGCTTCGCGCAGCGCTGGGGCTTTGGCGGCATTGTCGTGGTCAACCTCTTCGGCCTGGTCGCGACCTATCCGCACCAACTCTTGATGGCCAAGGACCCGATCGGGCCGCGCAACGATGACGCGATCCTCGAGGCGATCAGTAATCGCCGCGTGATCTGCGCGTGGGGCAACGTGTTTCATTTTGCCGAACGCAAAAGTGACGTGCTGCGGATCCTCGAGTCGACGAAGACGAATCCGCAATGCCTCGGCCTCACCAAGTTCGGCCATCCGTCGCATCCCGTTCGCCTGTCGTGGAAACAGAAACTGCGGCCGTTCAGGCCCATCATGCCGGGCAGCCGGCCGCCCATTGACACGGGGAGATTGATGCCATGAAGCCGACCCCGGAAATGTCGCGCGAGGAGCTGATGGACTACGTCCGCGGGTTAAAGCGGATGGTTCGCAATGTCGTGCCGAAATTTCCGTTGGAAGCCAGCGATCAGCTCGACTTCGCGCGAGCATCGGGCCTGGCTATTTGCCCGCAATGCGGACTGGAATATTTCGATCATCCAGCCGTGGATCAGGACGACCTTTTGACGATCGCCTGCGATGGTCGAATCCTCAAACTTTGAAAGGCCCCAAATGAAAACCCTCTTCGAATCACAGCGTACGACTCTCGACGACGCCTTGCGTACGACCGCTGCATCCCTCAACGCGTTCGGGGAAACGCACCGCCATTGGCGGCTTGCCTTCTCCGGCGGCAAGGACTCAACGGCGACGGCGGCCGCCGTCGCCTACCTGACCGACGCAGGCCTCGTCAAGCGGCCTGACACACTCGGTCTCATGTATGCCGACACACGCCTTGAGTTGCCCAACCTCCATGCGGCGGCGCAGCGAATGATGGGCGATCTGCGCCGCCGCGGCTGGGACGTTCAGACCGTGTTGCCGGACGTACTCAAAAGGTTCTTCGTGATGATGTTCGGCCGTGGCATTCCTCCGAGCCATTCGGGCTTTCGCTGGTGCACCGGCGTTCTCAAGGTCGATCCGATGGCGGAACTCATGCGTTCCATCAAGGGCGACTCCGGCGAGAAGCTGCTCGTGATCACCGGCATGCGCATCGGCGAGTCGGCCAATCGCGACAAGCGCATCACGCTCGCATGCGGCAAGAACGGCGGCGAATGTGGCGCAGGCTGGTACGAAGAGACGACGCCGGCCGACGTTGCCGACGTTCTGTCACCGATCTTGCACTGGCGGACATGCCACGTCTGGGATTGGCTCATGCTCGGCCGAAAAAAGCATGGCCTCGATTGCTCGCTCGTTGCAGAGGTCTATGACCAGGACGCGGAAGGATCGGCAGCGGAGGTCCTGAGCCGAACGGGCTGCCTGTCGTGCCCCGTGGCATCCCGCGACTATGCCCTTGAACGCACAATCCGCAAGCCCGAGTGGGCCTATTTGCAACCGCTGATGGAGCTGCGCACGCTCTATGAGGAGTTATCGCGGCCATGCAACCGGCTCAAGAAAATCGAAAGGCGCAAGGACGGCTCGATTAGCAAACGGCCAATGCGCCTCGGCCCGCTCGTGATGCCAGCCCGCCGGACGGGCATCGATACGGTGCTTTCGATTCAGGCGCGCGTCAACGCCGCGCGTGGTTCGCGACCGGAGGTCATTCTGATCGACGATGAAGAGCTGGCCTGCATCAACGGATTGATCGCGGCCGACACCTGGCCGCAGGGCTGGAACGGCGATGAGTGGGCGGGCAACGAGCTAATTGAAGACGTGCGGCCGGGAGGATTCTCGCTGCCCGTCCTGAACTTCGGCGATTGAGTGTCACGAGGATTGAACCATGCCGCGGCGTCCAAAAAATCCGCGAAACCTGACCTGCCTTTATTGCGAGATCCGGCTCATCGGCAAACGCCGCCACGCGAAGTTTTGCGGGCCCGCCTGCAAGCAAGCCTGGTGGCGCATGCGGCAACAGATCCGAGTCAAGATTCGTCTCGGGATACCAGCGTGAATCGTTACGGTTTCTACCCCGATCGGGGAGCAATCCGTAACGCGGGAGATTCAGCATGACCAGCATCCCCAAGGCCCTTGAGAAGGAAATCGCCGCTAGGATCCTCGAGGCGTCCGGGCTGCTCGCATTGATCAAACCCCTCGCCAATCGAGGCGGCAAACTCACTAAGGCCGAGCAGCGGGTGATGACTGATACGGCTTGGCAGGCCGCACGGCTGCTGAGTGACGCACAATCGGCCTTTTGGAAAGCCGAAGATGAAGCGGAAAAAACGTCCAAGATGGTTCGGCCCAACGGAGATCTATTCCAATGACCCGTCTTCATGCGTCGGCATCGGGTAGAGTTTCGCATGCCCCGCCGATTGCCCGAGAACCTGAGCCAAATCCATTCGGAAGCGATGGTCGCCGCGGCCCGCGTTGCGCTCGATCAAGGGCGTACGCCGGCCAAGAAGCGCAACGCGCATCGCGACCTGGTGATGGTTGCGACGGGCTTTTGCACCGGGTTGCGTGTCTTCGAGCTCTGCAAGCTCGAGCTTATGCACGTCGATCTCGTGGACCGCATGATCCGCGTGCGGCTCGGCAAGGGGGCGAAGGATCGCGACGTACCGATCCTCGAGCCGCTTGTGCCTCTCCTCAAGGAGTGGATCGGCGAGCGAACGAGCGGCTACCTTTTTCCCGGGCCCAAGGGCCGGCGCCTCTCCGAGCGGCAGTTTCGCGATCGCCTGGCCGCGGTCGCCAAGCGTGCCGGCCTGTTGCAGCGAGTTTACCCACACCTCATGCGGCACACGTTTGCAACGTCCTACCTCGAATCGAACGGCGAGGGCTCTCTCCGCGAGCTGCAGGAGCTGCTCGGGCATGCCAGTTTGCAGACGACGGAGATCTACCTGCACGTGAAGCCGGCCAGGCTCAAGCGGGGAGTCGATCGGTTGCCGTTCAAGTTGTGAATCCGCAAAAGGAGTTTTCCCATGGCCATGAATTTCACGCCGCTGGTTTTCACAAGCCCGATGCAGCCATTTTTGGCTGGGTTCCTGCTGGCGAGCGTTCTTCAGAAGGGCGGCGACTGCATGAACATCGTCGAGGCCATCCCCGCTGACGTGCCGACCGGTTTTGAAGTGTTGTTCGCAAGCGGCCTGCGCGTGGCAGTCCGCGTCGAGGTCCTTGAGCCGGAGAGGGTGCAATAAAACCGCCGATTTTCGACATTCTCGGCGGTTTTGGGTCGAACGAAGGAGAAAACCAAATGGCTATAGCTGCAGAGCTGAAGATTCCGCGGACGCGCGGTGATCGCTGTCGTCGCACGGCGGTACACCGAATCGTCTCTGGCGATAACGTGATCGAACTTACGTTTTCTTCCGACGCCCGAAGCGCGGTCCAATTCAATCGGGAGGCGGTGGCCTATTTCCGCATGATGGGCGTCAAGGTTGAACCGCCTGCCGACGAACCGCAAATTATTGAAGTTGGCGCCACGACATTGAGGCCAGCATGAAGGGAACCAAGCCATGCTCAACATTGAGGATCTCAAGAAGCTCATCGGCTTCCAGGTCGGCCCGGGCAAACAAACCGTTATCGTCGGGCCGCGCTTGATCTGCGTGGACTGCGGCCGACTAATCACCGGCCAAACAGAACCTGCGGACGGTTGGGAGCTCGAAGATGGCCGGATCGTGTGCGGCCCATGCTGCGCCGCTGATCTACGGCGCCTGGCGGCCCTGGCGAAGAAATGGCACCGAGACGAGCTGAAGAAACTGCACGGGGAAGAGGCATGACCCGCCGACGTCGGCGGGCAAGGAACTTTTCACGAAAGGAGTCTCAGATGTTGGTACTGTCCCGGTTCGTTGACGAGGAGGTCGTCATCACCCTCGGGGGTGAAGAGGTCGTCATCTGCGTCAACGAGATCAGGCATGGCAAACGCGTGCGCCTCGGTTTCACGGCGCCCGCGGCGGTGAAGATTCACCGGCGTGAAGTGGCTGACGAGATCGCGGCCGGCCAGGCCGCCGTAGAGGAGCCGGTTAGCGCTCCGTGCTAACCGGCGTCCATGCCAAACGCAACGGCCCTCGCTGTCCCGGCCCCGCTCGCAATCCTTTGTCCACAGGGGTTGCCAAGGGGTGCAGGCTCAAGGCCTGCCGGGGGCTCCGTTGCAACAACCATAGCAGCTTGCAACGTCAAAACGCAAGGGAAATCACGGTATGAACGACCTGGTTTCGACTTCGAAGCTGTTTCCCGCTTGGCAATTCAACACCGGGGCCCGCGTCATCGTCGGCGATCCCGTCATCGGCGCCATCGGCATGCCGATCGCTCTGATCACCTATCTGCACTACATCCACGCTCGCAAGGGCCGTCTTCATGTTCTGGTCATCTTCGATCGGTGGAACCAAGCGTGCGCGGATAGCCTGCTCGAGGGGCTCTGCGATGGCGAGGAATAGCCGCGGATCTGCCAGGCTGTCATGCACGGACCTGAACCGAGCTGCAATCGGCCGCTCCGCTCGATCGCCGACGGCGGTGCATGTCGGAGAGATGAAATCAGGGGATGCGTTTGAAGGTGACGGTTTTCATGCTGACGACCTGGCCGCCCTTGATGAACCAGACGTTGACCGTGATCAGCGTTGGATCGGTGATCGCCGCGCCGATCGGGCCGTGGTTGACGAAGTAGGTGCCGATCGGAGAATTCTTGTTCCACGTCCCGGTTGGGAAGATCCATGCCGTCTTCATTACCGCGGTCAAGTCGGGCTGGCCGTTCACCATCAGTGTGCCGCTGATGCTCACCGAGGAAAATTGCTTGGCGGTTGGGCCGCAAGAGAGGGTGACCGTCGATGTGTAGACGGGGGCCTGGCCGCCGCCCGGGCCTTTCTTCGGAACTGGAACGTGGGGGACGCGCTGAGCATGCGCAAGGGCCGGGATGAGCAAGGCGACAAGAACGGCAAGGGCGATTCGGCGATTCATGGCGGCTCTCCGGGGTGAGGCTGCCATTGTAACGCCAGGAATGGCGATGATGCCAGCTGAAACTTAGGATTTTTTTCCGGCTCGTCAGAGCCCGAAAACCGAGCCGGCGAACTTGATGGCCAGCGCCTTGAGCACTTCGAAGGGAATTGTTCCCCCTTTCTCTTTTACGGTCTCCTTGACCTTGATCCAAACCGTGTCGTTGCGGACCGCGTCCAGGAACTCATGTCCCTGCCAGGTCAACCGCCGAGCCATCCAATGCAGGCCGGCCCGCGTGCTAGCATCGGCCGCCGTCAGGTAGCCGCCTTCGTTCATGATCATAATTTGGTAGGACACTTCCGCTCGCGCGTAGCCTTCGATCTCGATATCGATTGGGCTTAGTCCGTTCGACTTCTCCTCGACCTGTTCCATGATTTTCCGACAGAGATCCATGTCGCGTTTCATGACGTCCTCCGTGGTTAGGATTTTTTCGACGGCCGGCCGCGGCCTGGTTTCCCTTCGGCCTCGCCGAAGTCGCATCCTTCGAAAATCGTACACCGAACGCCCAGGGCCTTGCAGAGCTGCAGCACCGTCCCAAACGTCGGTACGCGATCGCCTCTTTCCCAACTGATGATTGTGGGCAGCGAAAGCTCCATGGTGTCGGCAAGGGCTTGTCGAGTAATGCCCTTCGATTCCCGCAATTCCCGCAATTTATCAGCGAACTTCATGTTCGAACACCTAAAAAAAAAAGAAAAATGTTACAGATAGTATTGACAACTACCGTTACTGACTGTAATATTATTACACGAGGCAGGAACCAAAGTCAAACACAAAAGGAGATGGTCATGAAGAGCTTCATCAAGGGTTTCGAAGTGCAGATGGCCTGGAACCTGGAAATCGTCCGCCAGTTCGCTCTGGGCTTCGACGCCGGCGTTGACGACGTGAAGCCGATTGTTCGCGGCGTGGTCGATACGCTGCCGGCGCTGTTCTTCTTCGGCATCATTCGCATCTAACCACACAACTGCTCGCCCCGATGGAGAACGCCCCCATGTGTATCGAGCTGCGATCCATCCGAATCGAGAGCTACAACCACGCGATGGCCCAGGTCCGCGGCCTGGTCGGCCGGGCGTCGATCTGGGACGCCGATCTGCAGCTCCTGCCGAGCGTCCGGGCCTTGGCGTTCGCCGGCCGGCTCGATCGCCTGGAAAGCCTCCTGAACGCCGCCAAGGTGCTGGCGAGCCGGGCCGGACTGACAGCCGCTGCCGAGGCTCTGCGGGCCAAGGAAGCCGAGCTGCAGGCCCTGGGCGCTGAGCTGGCGGCTTTCCAGACGCCATCGGCCGACGTCGTCGTTCTCAGCGAGGATTGGGGCAAACGTGGCCGCGGGGCGAAGATCATGGCCTGGATTGTGGCCACGGGCGCCACGGCCGATCAGGTCGCGGCCCGCTATCAGCTCGCCCGCTCAACTGCTCAACGTTACATCCGGCGATGCCAGCTGCCGATGGCTCGCATCGCCGCCTAACCTGGGAGTCCAATCATGAAACGCAAACCGCTAGAAGCGCGTCCGCCGGAAGCGGTCGAATTCGAGGGCCGCAAGTGCCAACTGCGCGTCCTGACGCGTGAGGTCCTTATCGTCGCGACGCACACCGTCGGGGGCTGGAAGGCCTACGTCGGCATCGTGCCGGGCCGCAGCCACAAAGAGGAATGGCCGACCGTGCTGAGCTATGGCGATACGCTGGCCGAGGACGTGGCGAGGTTTCTGTTTCCTGACTTCGCAGACGAAAACTACGATCGTTAATCCCTTGTCCGTAAGGATGGCAGCCAAAGGGAGTTGGCCGGGCCAGGATGGCCCATTTTCTCATCCATTCAAACCGGAGTTTACCCATGGCCGAAAAAGTCACTACCCCGCCTCCCATCTCGACGAAGGAAATGCGCCGCAAGTGGGCCAAGATGCGTCGCTGTCTCATCTGGGTCAC
>NZ_JAHFPY010000101.1 GCF_023266535.1 Sphingomonas sp.
CGCACCGACCGTCAGCCCCTGGTAGAGACAGCCATAATCCGTGGCTGTGATGACCTTGGTGCACGGATCGTTGCTGCCGTCGAGGCCGACGAACTGCGGCGCGAACAGCTCCTGGATGTTCGGCGCGCGGACCGCCCGGTTATAGGCGGCACGGAACCGGACGTCCTTGATCGGAGCGAACTCGGCCGACAGCTTGTAGGTGTCGGTGTTGTACTTACGGCCATTGCTCAGCTCATAGAAGGAACGGCGATAGCCGGCCCCGAACGTGAGGTCATAGATGAAGTTGTTCTGGACGACCGGGATCTGGGATTCACCGAAGAACTCGATCACCCGGAAGCTGCCGTTGACCGGAAGCGTCGGGGCGCCCTGACCGGTGAGGTCGCCCGTCTGGAACGACTGGTCAGGATTAAGCGCCAGGCTCTCCTTGCGATATTCACCGCCCAGATTGACGCCAATGCCGTCCTCGGCCCACGGGAACTTGAGCCCGTAATCGCCGAGCGCGCCGGTGAAGTCGGCGTGAACGATCTGTTCCGACGTGCGGCCCTGGATGACGCCGAAGACGTTGAGGTAGTTGACCGCCGCCTGCGACGGACCCGCAGCCGAGAAGATGTCGTAGGGGACGCAGGTCGGATCCGACTGGTCGAGCACCGAACGGCAAACGACTGAGCCCGGCGCCGCACCCGCACGAGTGTCGGTCACGACGTCGAGCGCACGAGTCAGCCGGGCGATCGAGAATTCGTTCTTGTAGACCTGCGAATAGTTAGTCCGGCCATACTGATAATAAGCGTCGTACGACCAGGTCTTTCCAAGGTCGCCCTTCGAACCGAGTACGCCGCGATAGCTGGTGTGCGTCAGGTCGGCGATACGCGGACCGCCTTCCGTGTTGCGGCGCAGCAGCTGGAAGTATGCGCGGTTGTAAGTCGTGCCCGGCGAATTCGGATCGGTGTTGACGAAATCGATCGGCGCGTTGCCCGGGTTCGGGTTGTAACGCGCACCGGCCGCCAGCGGGAAGTTACCCAGGAAGCCGTTGATGATGTTCAACCCGTTCGGGTCGCACAGCCGGTTGAAGTGGCCGGGCGCAAGCAGCGGGTTGTCGCAGTTGATCGTCAGCGTGTTGCCGAAGTCGCCCGACGGAGCGATCTGCGCCAGCGTGTGGTCGTCCATGAACATGAATTCAAGGTACGGCTTGATTGCCGGCGAGATTTCATAGTCCGCGAAGACGCCGCCGATATAGCGTTCGTCAGGCCGCTGGTAGTAGTTCAGCGGGGCGAAGTTGTAGATGTTCGCTCCACCGAAGCCGGTCGGCGTGATACCCGCGACCGTCGAGGTGACGAGCAGGAACGGCGAGCCGAACTCCGTCACGGTGCTGGTCGAGGTGAAGATCACGGCGTTGCCCGGGTTCGACGTCGCCGAACCGCCGCAACGCGTGTTGCGAGGACCATAGACGAACGGGAAGAAGCCGTTGGTCACACGCGCCGATTCCTGGATGACGCAGGCGCTATAGTCGCGCCGGGCCTGGAGGACCGGGTTGACGTTGCGATAGCCGAAATAGGCGACCGCATGGCCCTTGTTGTCGTCGAAATTGACGCCGATCGAGACCGTGCCGTCGAACGAGCCGCCATCGGCCACCGAGCCGGTCGGTGCGGTGTAACCGCGACCGGCGAGGATCGAGGCCATGGTCTGGTCCTGGCCCGCGGCGCTACAACCCGCGCTGCCCTGGGCGTTCAAGCACTGCGTGCCCAGCGACGGGTTGGTGTTGTTATGCTGGTAGAAGCTGTACTGGCCGTCGAACTTGATACCGGTGAAGCTGGTATCCATGATGAAGTTGACGACGCCCGCGACCGCGTCGGCACCGTACACCGACGAGGCGCCGCCCGTCAGCACTTCGGCCCGCTTGATCAGCGAGGAAGGAATGAAGTTAAGGTCGGCGGCCTGGGTCGTGCTGTTGGGGTCGCCCGGGGTCAGGCGGCGGCCGTTGACCAGCGCCAGGGTGCGCTTCGAGCCGAGATAGCGAAGGTCGACTTCCGCGGTGCCCGATGCGCCGTTCGAGACGCCCGAGGCCTGCGACGCGCCGACGGACGGCAGCGAGTTCAGCAGGTCTTCGACGCGGCTTGTGCCCTGAAGCTTGAAGTCCTGGGCCGACACCACGGTAACCGGCGCGGCCGATTCGAGGTTCGCTGAAGGAATGCGGGTGCCGGTGACGACGATGTCCTTGGTCGGCTCCTCGGCCGGGGCAGTGGCTTCAGGAGCCGGTGCTGCCGCTGCATCGGTCGTGTCGGGTGCCGGCGCGTCCTGTGCGAACGCCGGGGTGGCAAGCATGCTGGCGCCGACCAATAGGGTCGTGCCGAGCAGCCGCTGACGAAAATCGAGCTTCATAAAAGTCTTCCCCTTATGAGCTGCACCGGGGATGCAGCCATGCGTGTGCAGCAGTGAGACACTGCCGAACTGCCGACTTGAATAAGTGAAAGGGTCGAAACAACGCAACGCGCCGAGGGGCTTTGCTGTCGAGTTGTCCAGCGTCTGTAGTGTTTCTGCAACACTAGGCTCCCCGCCTCTCTCTTGTCCCCAAAAGCGCGCTATGCCTAAGGTGCCGTCAAGGATTTGGGTCAGGAGGCGATTTCATGGTCAGGTTGGCATCGGTCGGGGTGGTCGCGCTTGCTGGACTGATTCTTGCCGCAGACCCCGCCGCCTCGGCACCCAAGAAGATCGCCGAAGGCCCGCCTCCGGCGCAGGTCACGACGTTGCTCAATTGCCGCGCCATCACCGACAATGCCGAGCGGCTGGCCTGCTATGACAAGGCGGCGGCGGCGGTGAGCGAGGCGGTTGCCAAGCGCGACCTGGTCGTCATGGACCGGGAATCGGTCAAGAAGACCAAGCGCGGCCTGTTCGGCTTCTCCATCCCCAACCTCGGCATTTTCGGCGATGACGACGATGAGGTGGAGATCAAGCAGATCGACGGCACCCTGGTCAGCACCGCCTTCAATGCCGACGGTGGCTATATCTTCCGGCTCGCCGACGGCAGTCGCTGGACGCAGATCGACAGCAAGCCGTTCGCCATTCCGCCGATCAATGGCGACAAGGTCGTTGTGAAGAAGGGAACGCTGGGCAGCTACTTCATGGCCGTCGAGGGTTCGCCCGGGGTCAAGGTAAAGAGACTGAACTAGGCGTCAGATTTTTCCCGCCCGCCGTTCGGCCTCCAGGCTGGCGGCAGCGTCGGCATAGGCTTCCTGCCGCTCGACCGACCAGTATCTGAGCTCATCGAGCGGAATGACTGCGGCGGTTACCGCGCAGCGGACATGGTCGCCCGCTGCAAGCAAGCGAAAAGTGCCGTCGAGATAGTGGATCTTCGCCTCGCGCGCGGCGCCCATCAACATGCGTCATTCCTCATCGAACAATCCCGGTTGCCCAGGGGCTACATTAGTCTTGCGCTTGGCCGGACGGAAGGGGACCGGCGCCGCGCCATCGCCTATATGGGCGGCCACCCGGCCGTCTGCAAAGTGCAGGTCGACCGCGACCGCGGCGCGGGCATCGGCGGCATGGATGATGGTCTTGCCGGCGCGATCGGTGACCCGGACGAAGCCGCGCTGCAGCGGCTTTTCGGGATGGGCCAGTTCGGCCAGCCGCCACAGTGCCCCCAATCTCTCCTGCGCGCGCGCGATCCGCTCGGTCACCAGCCGCGCCTGCAGCCGCGGCGCGACCTCGGCCAAATCGGCGCGGGCATGGGCGGTGCGCTGGACCAGCGCGCGCGGCAGGCGCTCGCCGGCATCGTCGAGCCGCTGGGCGAAGGGTGCGAACAGGTTGGCCGCCTCGGGCCAGCGCGAGGCCATGAGCTCCAGCCGCTCGCCCGCCCGTGCCGACGAGCGAGTGGCGCTGGCCGCCATGCGATGATCATATTCGGCCAGGGTCGCCGCCAACTCGGCCCTAACCGGGACCGCCATTTCGGCGGCGGCGGTCGGCGTTGGAGCGCGGCGGTCCGAGGCAAAATCGATCAGGGTCGTGTCGGTCTCGTGTCCCACGGCGGAAATCAGCGGGATCGGCGAGGCGGCGGCGGCGCGCACCACCTCTTCCTCGTTGAATGCCCACAAATCCTCGATCGACCCGCCGCCCCGGGCGACGATCAGCAGGTCGGGCCTGGGGCTGATGCTGGCGAACCCGCGGATCGCGGCGGCGACCTTCTCCGCCGCTCCTTCGCCCTGCACCGGCACCGGCCAGACGATGACATGGGTCGGGCAGCGGTCCTCCAGCCTATGGAGGATATCGCGGATCACCGCGCCGGTCGGCGACGTCACTACCCCGATCACGCGCGGCAAATAGGGCAGCCGGCGCTTCTTCGCTTCATCGAACAGACCTTCGGCGGCGAGCGCGCGGCGCCTCTTGTCGAGCAGCGCCATCAGCGCCCCCTCGCCGGCCAGCTCCATCCGGCTGACGACGATCTGGTACTTGGACCGGCCGGGGTAGGTGGTGAGCTTGCCCGACGCAATCACTTCGGCGCCGTCTTCGGGGCGGAAGGCGAGACTGGCTGCCTGCCCTTTCCAGATGACGGCGTCGATGCAGGCGCCTTCGTCCTTCAGCGTGAAATAGCAATGGCCCGAGGCATGGCGCTTCCAACCGCTGATCTCGCCCCGCACCCGGACGAAGCCGAACGCATTCTCGACCGTGCGCTTGAGCGCGCCCGACAGCTCGCTGACCGACAGCGCGGGCGCGTTGTCGCCGCTCTTCTCCTCGGCTAGGAGGCCGGAAGCGTCGAGATCGTCGGGGCCAAGGGTGGAAGGCGTCATGAATATCCTGCTGTTGGGTTCGGGCGGGCGCGAAGATGCGCTGGCATGGCGCTTGAAGCAATCGCCAAGCTGCGGCGCTCTGATCGCCGCACCCGGCAATCCCGGCATCGCCCGCTGGGCGGAGTGCGTCGCGATCGACCCATGCGACCCCGAAGCGGTGGTCGCGCTGGCCCGCGAGCGCGCGATCGACCTACTCGTGATCGGCCCCGAAGCGCCCCTTGTCGCCGGGGTCGCCGACGCCGCCCGCGCGGCCGGCATCGCGACCTTTGGACCCAGCGCCGCCGCGGCCCGGCTCGAAGGCTCCAAGGGCTTCACCAAGGACCTCTGCGCCAGGGCCGGAATTCCTACAGCCGCCTACGTCCGCGCCGACTCTGTGTCATCTGCTCTATCATCTTTGGATCGCTTCACGATCCCGGTGGTGATCAAGGCCGATGGCCTGGCGGCGGGCAAGGGCGTAACCGTCGCCATGACCCGCGCCGAGGCGGAGGCCGCAATCCATGCCGCCGGCGACGGGCCGATGGTGATCGAGGAGTTTCTCAACGGCGAGGAAGCCAGCCTGTTCGCGCTGGTCCATGGCGATCGGGCGATCGCGCTGGCTTCGGCCCAGGACCACAAGCGGGTCGGCGAGGGCGACACCGGTCCCAATACCGGAGGCATGGGCGCCTATTCCCCGGCGCCGGTGCTGACCCCCGAACTCGAGGCGCGGGCGATGCGCGAGATCGTCGAACCGACTGCGCGCGCCATGGCGGAGGCCGGAACTCCATTCAGCGGCGTGCTTTATGCCGGCCTGATGCTGACCGCGGACGGGCCCAAGCTGATCGAATATAATGTCCGCTTCGGCGACCCGGAGGGCGAGGCGATCATGCCACGCATCGAGGGCGATTTCGCCAAGCTCCTTCTAGCGGTGGCCAATGGCTCGGCGATTGGGGCGCCGTCCTTGTCGAGCGACACGACCATGACCGTGATTATTGCCGCCAGCGGATATCCAGGCACGCCGGCCAAAGGCGGCGCAATTCGCGGCATAGACCAAGCGGAGCAGGTTCCCGGCGTGACCGTGTTCCAAGCCGGAACGGCCATGGAAAATGGCCAGCTCGTCGCCAGCGGAGGACGTGTCCTGGCGGTCACCGCGCGAGGCCGGTCGATCGGCGAGGCGCGGGACAGGGCCTACAGCGCGGTCGAAGCCATCGACTTTGCCGACGGCTTCAGTCGCCGTGATATCGGCTGGCGCGAACTGGAGCGCACCGCATGAACCGCCGTATGATCGTCCTGCTCGGCATCGCCGCAACCGTGGGCTTTACAGGCCTCTGGCATGGTCAGCTTGGTGCTGGCGATAGATTGGCCGCCGTGTCCGAAGCGAGCGCGCGCCGCACGCTCGATTATTACGAACTGCCCATGGTTCAAGCGCACATGCAGCGCGGTCCCTTATCGCGACGCCTGATCCTCAGCGGGCCGGCCGATGATTTTCAGCGTGCGGAACTCGTTCGCATTCTCGATGAAACGCCAGGCGTGCTTGAGGTGCGATGGGACCCCGGCTCATTGCCGCAGGAAGGAAGGCAGGTTCGATGATCCCGCTCGCAGTCGAAGCTCAACTGCTCGGACTCGCGGGGTTCGCGGCAGGGATGGTGATCGGCTATGTTGTTGAGCTCAGGCGCCGCGCCAATCGGTGGAAGAAGAGGATATAGGCGGTGGAATTCATCCAAATCTATTGGCCCGTTCTTCTGGTTGGGCTGCTCGCCGGCCTGATTGCCAGCTGGCTCTACTTCCGCCCAAAGCAAAATGTCCGGCTGACCGACAGTGTCCCGCTGCGCCCTCACATGAACCAGAAGCCCGCGCGTGGCGAAGGGCATGGCTTTTCCGATGAGGTTGCCGCGGCCGCCAGCGATGTCGCCGGCCCGATTATCGGCGCCAAGGTACATGCCGAACTGCCTGGAGCCGGCGGACCGCCGGACGATCTGATCAAGTTGAAGGGGGTCGGCCCCAAGCTGGCCGAAATTCTCAACCAGCGCGGCATCAGGCGCTTCGACCAGATTGCCAAATTGTCGCCCGGCCAAGTGGAAGCGCTCGATGAATCGCTCGGCGCATTTCGCGGCAGGTTCGAACGTGACCGGATTGTCGAACAGGCCGACTATCTCGCTCGCGGCGATATCGACGGATATCAGGCCAAGTTCGGCAATCTCTGAACCCGGTTAGGCCGGCGGCGCTTCGTTGGTCGCGCCCTCCCCTTCCGTCCTTTTCCGCTTGGGCCGGCTGACCAGCAGCTTGTCGATCTTGCGACCGTCCATGTCGACCACCTCAAACCGGTAGCCGTCGAATTTGAAGGTTTCACCGGTCTCCGGGATCTTTTTCAGGACAGAGAGAGCAAAGCCGGCCACGGTCGAATAGTCGCGGTCGTCAGGCATGGAAACGCCGATCCGGTCGCTGAGGAGGTCGGCATTGGCCGCACCAGAGACCAGCCAGCTACCATCGTCCCGCTCGATGAGCGGCGGGTCCTCGCCTTCGTCGAGATCGTTGGCGAAGGCGCCGGCCAGAGCAGCAAGAATAGACCCCGGCGTGACGATACCGTCGAGGTGGCCATATTCGTCGTGCACCAGGGCCAGCGGCACCTCGGCCGATCGAAGCACTGCCAGCGCATCCATCGCGTCCATGAGATCCGGGATCACCGGGGCGCTGCGTTTCAGGGTCTTTAGGTTCAGTTCCTGGCCGTCGAGCAACGCGGTCAGCATGTCGCGCGTAGCCACAACACCAACGATATTGTCGACCGACCCGTCCGCGACCGGCAGGCGGCTGTGCGGCGTGTTGGCAAGCGCCGCGCGTATTTCGTCCCGGCTGCATCTGATATCGATCCAGTCGATCTCGGTTCGGGGAGTCATTACTTCCCGAACCGGGCGGTCTGCCAGCCGGACGATGCCGGAGATGATCGCCCGCTCGCTCTCCTCCAGCACGCCGGCCGATTGGGCCTCGGCAACCACCAGGTGAAGCTCTTCGGCGGTCACGACATTCTTGTTTTCGCGGTTGAGTCCAAGGGCGCGAAAGATCAGCGCGCTGGTCTGGTCGAGCAACCAGACGAACGGCGCCGTGATTTTGCTCAACCAGTACATCGGCCGGGCCATGACCGCGGCAATGCCTTCCGGATTGCGCAGGGCGAACTGCTTCGGGACTAGTTCACCGATGACAAGCGAAGCAAAGGTTGTGACCATGATCACCAGGCCAAAGCCGACGCTTTCCGCGGTTTCAGGATCAATCCCGATAATCGCCAGCCGCTGCGCAGTCGGCTCGCCGAGGCTTGCGCCCGAATAGGCGCCGGCAAGGATCCCGATCAGCGTAATGCCGGTTTGCACGGTCGACAGGAACCGCCCCGGCTCTGCCGCAAGATCGAGGGCGTATCTGGCTCCTTTGGATCCAGATTTGACCATCGCCTTGAGCCTGGCTTCGCGCGACGAGACAATCGCCAGCTCGCTCATCGACAGCACGCCGTTGAGCGCGATCAGCGCGAGGATCAGCACCAGGTCAAGCCAGGGGAAAGGAAGGAGCGTGTCGCTCATGGGCAGGTAAGTTCATTTGCCGACAAATCTGCCGGC